>NZ_JAOYTG010000002.1:0-331448 GCF_025847175.2 Paeniglutamicibacter sp. ZC-3
CTGCTCGCGGAGATTGGAAGGCTTTTCGTGAAAACTTTAGTGGCTACAGTTTTCGGCCAAAAGAGGGGAATTGCCCCGGAACCATGCGGTTCCGAGGCAATTCCTTAACGTAACCTCAGCTTAGCTGGTGGTTCGGGTCAAGCAAGCCCGAATGCCTAGACGCCGATCTTGTTGGAGTCGAATTTCATGGCCTGGTTCCTTGCCGCCTTGCTGTGGCGGAGGTGCTGAATGCCGGTGATCACGAGGGTGATGGCCAGCAGTCCATACAGCACCATGGTGACCGGGCTGTCGATGAGGATCGACAGGTCGCCTTCCGAGACAGTCAGCGCGCGGCGCAGTTCCGTTTCGGCCAGGGGCCCGAGGATCACCGCGATCAGTACCGGGGCGAGCGGGAACTTGTAGCGGCGCATCAGGAAGCCCAACAGGCCGATGACCAGCAAGATCCACAGGTCGACGATCGAGGAACTGATCGCGTAGACGCCAAGTACCGAGAGCACCGTAATGCCCGCATAGAGGTAGTGCCGGGGGATGAGCAGAAGCTTGGCCCAGAGCACGGCGAACTGCATGTTCAGGATCAGCAGGACGACCAAGCCAATGAACAGCGACGCGAGCAGCGTCCAGACCATCGGACCGCTGCGTTCGAACAGCAACGGGCCCGGCTGCATTCCATACTGCTGGAAGGCGGCCAACATGATGGCAGCTGTTGCCGAGGTGGGAAGGCCGAGGGCGAGCAGGGCGCCCATGGCGGTGCCGGCCGTGGCATTCGCCGCGGCTTCCGGGGCAGCAACGCCACGGATCGACCCGGTGGTGCCAAAATCGGTGTCACCGTTGCGGGCAGCGAGCCTCTTTTCCAGGCCGTAGGCCATGAACGTGGGAACCTCGGAACCGCCGGCGGGAATAACGCCGAAGGGAACGCCGAATGCGGTGCCACGCAACCATGCAGGCATGGCCCTGCGGATGTCTTTCAGTTCCAGTCGCGGCCGGCCCTTGGATTCAACCCGGACGGCCGTCTCGTCGCGGTGGATACGTGAGGCGATATGCAAGACTTCACCCAGTGCCAGCAGCCCAACGGTGATCACGACGATGGACATGCCGTCGAAGAGCTGCGGCAAGCCCAGGGTGTAGCGGGCAGTTCCGGACGGGCCGTCCACGCCGACCAGGGCAAGGACGAGACCCAGTCCCAAGGACATCAGGCCCTTGACCACTGAATCGGAGACCACGGAGGAAATCGCAAGGAAGGCGAAGACCGCCAGGGCGAAGTATTCGGCGGGGCCGAATGCCGTTGCCATCTTCACCAGCACCGGGGCGAAGAATACGACTACCGTCGTCGCAATGAGGCCACCGATGAAAGCTCCCATGGCCGCAGTGGCCAGTGCCTTCGCGGCCCTGCCATCAAGTGCCATGCGGTGGCCCTCGAAGGTGGAGGCGATGGCAGATGAATTGCCTGGCGTGTTAAGCAGGATCCCGGAGGTTGAATCCCCGAAGAGACCACCAAAGTAGACCCCGGCGAACATGATGAATGCCGCGGTCGGATCAAGCGAAAAGGTAATGGGAAGCAACAACGCGACGGCCATAGCCGAACCGAGTCCGGGCAGCACGCCCACGGCGGTTCCGAGGACCGCGCCGATCAGCACCCACAAAAGATTCATGGGAGTCAGGGCCTGCGAGAAGCCCTCCATCAACAGGGATAAGGATTCCATGTCAGATCAGTCCTTCCAGGAAGCCGGAGGGCAGGTTGAGGCCGAGTCCGGCATTGAAGGCCAGCTGGATGACCGCGGAAAAAAGGATGGAGACGCTGAGGTCGAACAATGGACGTCGGCTTCCCAAAGCGCGGCACACGACCCAGAACAGGCCAGCAGCACTCAGTATCCAGCCCAGGACGGGCAGCGCCAGAATGAACGCAGCCACTGCTCCGATGACCATTCCGAGCGTCTTCCAATCCGAGTAGGCCTTGCGTTTACCTGTGGCCGAAGGCAGCGTGCTTGAGCCATAGATGGATGTGCGCTCGGTGTCGGCCAGATCGCCGAGCATGTCCGTGGAAAAGTCGGGGTTCTGCCCTTCGCTGTCCTCGTGCGGGAAACGCCGAGTGCGCAGGATCTGCACCGTGTGGATGGCGGCCACCGAGAACAGCAGCACACAGACGATGGTGGGGAAGAACTGCGGGCCCGGAACGCTGGTGCCCATCACCTGCATGGTCGCGGTCCCGTAGGAGAGGAAGCCGGCGAGGATGAATACCAATGCCGGGACGATCAGCTCGCTGCGTCCCGACCAGAAGCCGGTGATGCGTATCGGGTAGTCATCTGCCGTCCGCACGGTTGCGGAGGATTCGTCGATCGATTTCACAGTCCCAGTCCTTCCACGATGTCCTTGGTCACTGCGACCTCCGAGTCGATGAACTCCTCGAATTCGTCGCCCGTCATGAAGCTGTCCGTCCAGCTGTTGCGTTCCAACGCTCCCTGCCAGTGCTCGGTCTGGCGATATTCGGAAACGATGTCCACGAATTCCTGCTTTTGCTCCTCGGTGATGCCGGGGGCAGCAGCGACGCCGCGCCAGTTGGCCATCGAGGCGTCGACGCCCTGTTCCTTGAAGGTGGGGATATCGACTCCGGGGAGACGCTCTTCCGAGGAAATTGCCAAGGCGCGCAGGCTGCCGGATTCGATTTGATCGGCTACCTCGTTGTAACCAGACATTCCGCCGACGGTCGTTCCGGAAAGCATCGAGGTCAGCGCCTCGCCGCCGCCGGAGTAGGCGATGTAGTTGGTCTCGATCGGATCGATGCCGACCTTCTGTGCCACCAAGCCGGTCAGCAGGTGGTCGATGGAACCCAACGAACCGCCGGAGATCGAGGTCCCGCCGGGATTCTCCTTCCAGCGCTTGACGAAGTCATCCAGCGTCTTGAACTCCGACTTGGCCGGCACCACCAACACGGCGAAGTCATCTGCAAGCCGGGCAATGGGCACGATGTCGTCGAAGGTGGACTCGGAGTCGGAGAGCTCGATGGCGCCGACCATGACGCCGCCGGTGACCATCAACATGTCGTGGCGACCGTGCATCTGGACGAACTGGCTCAAGCCGATGGTTCCGCCGGCACCTGGCACATTGACGACCTGCGCGTTGTTCACCACGCCACCTGACTTCAGGGCCTGCTGTGACTCGCGGGCGAACCCGTCCCAGCCACCGCCGGGAGCCGCCGGGGCCATGAGGACGAGTTTCGAACGCGCGGTCGCCTCGCCTCCGCTTGCGGCCGCATTGACCAGTGCCAGACCCGCCACGACAGCGACGACGGTGCCGTACAGCGTCTTCTTGATTATGCTCTTGCTCATTTTCATCCGTAATCTCATGGGTGGTGGACCGGGTGTCATTGGCGGGTCCCTCGACCACAAAGGTGCCAGAGAAGTGATCTGAAGCACAGCGAAAATGTGCTTTAGTTCATAAGAACAGTAAAGAAAACAAAGTCAACGAAAAGTGAAAGAGGCCCGAAGCACAGTGCGATCCCTGTCTAGACACCGCCGCCGGGCACAGCTCTTGGCCATGCAGCTGGGAATCGTGCTGGGGTTGATGAGCGCCGTGTCCGTCGTGATCCTGGTCTTCGAGGACCACCGAACCCAGGAAGTCGCCTTTGACCGGGTCCACACCGTGGCTCTCCAGATGGCCGCCAACGAGTCGGTGCGGGAAAGCCTGGATGGCCCCAGGGCCACCGAGGTGATCGCGCCGATTGCCGAGCTCGCGACATCGGTTTCCGGGGTCCAATATGTGACAGTGGCGGATCTGGCGGGCATCCGGGTGGCGCACCCGGAACCGGAACTCATCGGGGAGCCGGTGTCCTCGGATCATGACGCGGTCCGGGAGGGGCAGTCCTTCCGGGGCACCGAGATGGGGCCGCAGGGCGTGACGCTTCGGGCGAAGGAGCCGGTGCGTTTCAACGGGAAAATTGTCGGAACCGTGTCGGTGGGCATCTTGCAGAGTGAGATTCGCGGGGAACTGCTGGAAATCGTGGCTGAGGTGGCTCCCTGGATCCTGGGCGCGGCGGCCTTGGGAACCGTTGCCTCGGCAGTGGTCGCACGGGTAGTCCGCAGGCGGATCTACGGCGTCGAGCCAGAAGCCGTGGCGGGCCTGCTGCAGTCCCAACAGGCATTGCTGTTCAGCGTGCATGACGGCGTCGTCGGCGTGGATTCCGCGGGGCGGCTGACCTTGGTCAACGACGAGGCGCGGCGCCTGCTCGGGCTGACGGGGGAGGTCGTGGGGAAATTGGCCTCCGAGGTGCTCGATCCCACTGTCAGCGCCCAGCTCGGCAGCGAAGACCCGGGGGCCGAGGAAACGCAATACGTCCTGTCGGGGGAGCGCATCCTGGTGGCAACCCGGCGCGAGGCGCTGGCCAACGGCAAGTCGCTGGGCCGGACGCTGACGCTGCAGGACCGCACCGAGCTGGAGGAAACGCTGCGCGAATTGCATGGGCAAAGAAGCCTCGCCGACGCCTTGAGCTCGCAGGCCCACGAGTTCGCGAACCGGCTGCATGTGCTCTCGGGCTACCTGTCCTTTGGCGAGCCGGGGGAGGCCGCCGAGTACCTGCAGCGGATCAGCGGCGCCGCCCTCGGGGCAGACGCCGGGATCCTGAAGGATCCGGCGCTCTCCGGGCTCGTCGGCGCCAATGCGGCAGGTGCGCGCGAAGCCGGGGTGAGGCTGCTGGTGGATCCGGAATCCCGCATCGAACCGGGCTGGCGTGCGGACGAGGACGTCCTGACGGTGGTCGGGAACTTGCTGGGCAACGCGATCGAGGCCGCCGGTGACGGGGGAACGGTGCGGCTGCTGGTGAAGGCCGGGCCCGGGCGCCTGGGCATATGGGTGGAGGACAGCGGACCGGGCATTGACCCGGGCGAGGTGGATCAGATCTTTCGCCGCGGGGTGAGCAGCAAGGCCGACACCGGGCGCGGCATCGGACTGGCCCTGGTGGACCGGGTGATCCGGCGCCGTGCCGGTTCGGTGTCGGTGGATACCGGGGAACTGGGAGGGGCCTTGTTCGCGGTCGAGTGGAATGGGGTGGCGCCGGGGACGGCGCCGGGAAGCCAAACGGAGGAACCGGCATGATCAGGACCTTGGTTGTCGACGACGATCCGGATATCGCACGCCTTCATTCCCGCTACGTGGCAGCGCTCGAAGGGTTCGAGGTGGCCGGCGTGCTGGAGCGCGGCGGACCTGTCCTGGCGTTTCTCGAGGCGGAGCACGTCGACCTGGTATTGCTGGATGTGAACCTGCCGGACATGGACGGCCTCCAGGTGCTGGAGGATCTGCGCGGCAGCGGGCACGACACCGGCGTCATCATGATCACCGCTGCCAGCGAGCGCGACACCGTGCGCTTCGCCGTTGGCCGCGGCATCGACGACTACCTGGTCAAGCCCTTCACCGTGACCGATTTCAACCGCCGGCTCGAGGCTTTCAGGGCTTCGCGGTCAGTGGAGGCGGCGCAGGCCGAACCGTCCCTGGCCCAGGAGGACATCGATTCGATGCTGCGGGCCGGGGTGCCGGAGCGGCGCGGCGACGGACAGGCCGTGCCGGCTGCTGCGGCACATGACGCGCCGCTGCCCAAGGGATTTTCCCGGCCAACCGTCGAGCTGGTGGGCCAGGCGCTGCGCGCTGCGACTGGCGCGGGCGGGACCGGCGACATGTCCGCCGCCGAGATCTCCGAGACCTGCGGAATTTCCCGGGTGAGTGCGCGGCGGTACCTGGAAATGATGGCCGGGCGCGGGCTGGCGGAATTGCGGCCCAAGTACGGCGCGCCCGGCCGCCCGGAACACCGCTACCGCTGGACCGGCCGGTAGCCGCGCCAAGCCCCGCTTCACCGACCAAGGAACGACACCCTCTGGCGCTCTGTGTATATTTGTGTATACACTCGTATCCAGAAGGTTCCGGACGGGGGCCGAAGACAGGGAGGCTCGATCATGGGCAGCATGGAAAACGAAGCAGGCAACGAACTCGCGGCAGACGTCATTGTCGTTGGCGGCGGCAACGCGGCCTTCACCGCGGCGCACGCCGCGAGGGAGCGCGGGCGCAAGGTGCTGCTGCTCGAGAAGGCACCGCGCGAGCTCTTTGGCGGCAACAGCTACTACACCGCCGGTGCCACCCGCATCGCCCACAACGGCATCGAGGACCTGAGTGACTTCATCGAAGCCGACGAACGCCACGCCGTCAGCGAGGTCCCGCCGTACTCCGCAGCCGATTATGCGGCCGATCTCAAGAAGGTCACCGAGGGACGCAACGACCCGGAGCTGACCGAGGTTTTGGTCAACGAGGCCGCACCGGGCTTGCGCTGGCTCCAGAGCCTGGGCCTGAAGTACCGCCTGATGTACGAGCGCCAGGCCTACGAGCGCGAGGACGGCAGCTACCTCTTCTGGGGCGGTCTGCATGTCGGAAACGTCGGCGGCGGAGAGGGCCTGATGCACGACCACGTCGCCGTCGCGGCCAAGCTCGGCACCGAGGTCCGCTACGGGCAGGACGTCTTCGACCTGATCATCGAGGACGGCGCCGTCAAGGGCGTCAAGGTCCGCGCCGAGGACGGCAGCGTGCAGGAGCTGCGCGCCGAATCGGTGGTCCTGGGTGCCGGCGGCTTCGAATCGAACCCTGAACTGCGACGCAAGCACCTGGGCGAAGGCTGGGAGAACGCCAGGATCCGCGGCACCGCCTTCAACCACGGCGAGATGATTACTGCCGGCCTGGCCGCCGGCGCGGCCAAGGGCGGGGACTGGGGAACCTGCCACTCCGTGCAGTGGGATGCAGACCCCGCCATCAACGAATCCAACCGCGAGCTGACCAACCGGCTGACCCGCCAGAGCTACCCGCTGGGCATCATCGTGAACAACCGCGGCGAGCGCTTCCTGGACGAGGGCGCCGACTTCCGCAACCTCACCTACGCCAAGTACGGACGGGTCATCTTGCAGCAGCCGGATTCCGTTGCCTACCAGGTCTTCGATGCCTCGCTGCGCCCAATGCTGCGGGCCGAGGAATACGAGATGCCCGGCATCTCCGAGGTCATCGCCGACACCATCGAGGAACTGGCCGACAAGCTGGGCGTGGACGCCGCGGCGCTGTCCAAGACCGTCAGCGAGTTCAACGACTCCATCGACACCTCGATCGCCTACGACCCGAACGTGCTCGATGGCCGCGCGGCCAAGGTGGCCCCGCCGAAGAGCAACTGGGCCATGCCCCTGGAGACCGGCCCGTTCTATGCCTACCCGGTCACCTGTGGCATCACCTTCACCTTCGGCGGCCTGAAGTCCGACACCCACGGACGGGTGCTGAACGAGGACGGCGAGCACATCGACGGACTGTATGTCTGCGGCGAAATGCTCGGCGGGCTCTTCTCCGCCAACTACCCGGGCGGTTCAGGGCTTGCGGCCGGCGTCGTGTTCGGTCGCCGTGCCGGTACGCTGGCCTAGGCAAGAAATTACGACGGAGCCCCTTTTACGCGGGGCGGAGGTGGGTTGAGATGGTGGCAAAGGTGGATTCGGAGACGATCCATGCCGAACTGCGTGCCGAAATACTGCACGGCTCCCACGCCCCGGGCACCGCGTTCAAGGAAGTTGCCCTGGCAGGCCGCTTCGGCGTCTCGCGCACCCCGGTGCGCGAGGCGCTGGGCCGGCTCCAGCAGGAGGGGTTGCTCGAACGCGGGGTCCGCGGGCTCCAGGTGCGCAACATCGACCCCGAGCAGCTCATGCAGGTCTACGACCTGAGGATCTTGCTGGAGGGGCAGGCCGCCCTGGAAGCAGCCGCCACGCGGACCGAGATGGACTTGATCCGCCTTGAGGGCCTGGTTGATCGGGACAGGGCATTGCCGGATCCGGATGACCAGACGCGTCTGCGCACCAACATCGAGTTCCACTCCGCACTCTGGACGGCGGCGCACAACCCGATCCTGAAGGACCTGCTGGACCGCCTGTCGACCCACCAGATCCACGCGCCCTCCTCGACCCTGTCGGTCGGCGCCAGGTGGGCGGATTCCCTGGACGAGCATGCCGAGATGGTGCGGCTCATCCGGAACCGCGATGGCGCCGAGGCGCAGGAGGCCATGCGCCGGCACATGGGCGAGGCGCGCAGGATCCGGCTCTCGCTCTTTGGGCAGATAGGCCTGCCCAACGGCTGAAACGCCGGCACCGCCCCGCCCGACACGGGCTTGACCGGGCCCCGCCGGTCCGCATGGAATGCCGATGGCCGTGAAGTTGTTGTGATCCACATGACAACCATCGGCATCATCGGTGCAGGAAACATTGGCTCCCAGATCGCACGCAAGGCCGTGCAATTGGGTTACGACGTGGTCATCAGCAACTCGCGAGGCCCCGAAACCCTCGCGGACCTGGTGGCCGAACTGGGACCCCGGGCGCGTGCCGCGACGGCCTCGGAAGCGGGGACCGCGGCGGACTTTGCCGTGCTCACCATCCCGTTGGGGAACTTGGACCGGATTTCGGCGGAATCGCTGGCCGGCAAGGTCGTGATCGACACCATCAACTACTACTGGGAGCGCGACGGCCACATCGAGGCCCTGGATCGCGGGGAGGCCGCGACCTCGGGCATGGTCCAGGAGCACCTGCGGGACTCGCGGGTGGCCAAGGGTTTCAACCATATTCTCGCAGCAGAAATCACCACGACCGGAACCCCGGAAGGGACCGAAAACCGCCGGGCGCTGGCCACTGCCAGCGACCAAGCAGACGCCTCGGCACTCGTGGCCGAGCTCTACGACGAGTTCGGCTTTGACACGGTGGATATCGGCCCGCTCTCCGAGAGCTGGCGGGTGGAGCGCGACCGCCCCGCCTACGTGGTGCGGCAGAATGCGGCAGAGCTGGAGACAAACCTGGCTCGTGCCCCACGGACCGTGTAGAACGCTGCGGCAAGCCGACCCGTGCGCCGTTTCCGGCAGCACACGGCGCACGACCACCGGGAGACGGTGAAAGCTAACGGGCCGACCAGCCGCCGTCCATGGTGTAGCTGGCGCCGGTGACCATCGATGCCTCGTCACCGGCCAGCCAGGCCACCAGCGATGCCACTTCCTCCGGTTCGACCAGGCGCTTGATGGCGCTCTCGGTCAGCATGATCTTGGCCAGCACCTCGGCCTCGGGGATGGAATGGACGCGGGCCTGGTCCGCCAGCTGCTTCTCCACCAGCGGGGTCCGCACGTAGCCGGGGTTGACGCAATTGCTGGTCACCCCGAACTCCCCGCCCTCCAGCGCGGTGACCTTGGACAGGCCCTCGAGCCCGTGCTTGGCCGTCACGTAGGCGGACTTGAACGGGGAGGCGCGCAACCCGTGCACGGAGGAGACGTTGATGATCCGTCCGAATCCCTGCTCGTACATCTTGGGCAGCGCCGCGCGGATCAACAGGAACGGGACCTCCACCATGAGGGTCATGATCCGGCGGAAGTCCGCCGGGTCGAAGTCCTGGATCGGGCTGACGTGCTGGATCCCGGCGTTGTTGACCAGGATGTCCACCCCGTCCAGCGCCTGCGCCAGTTTTTCGTCGGTGACGGCGGCCGGGTCGAGCAAATCCACCGCCCAGGCGGTGCCGCCGACTTCCGCGGCCACCGTCCTGGCTCCCGCCGCGTCCTTGTCAGCGACGACGACGTGGGCGCCGCGGGCGGCCAGCGTGCGCGCCGCGGCCAGGCCGATCCCGCTGGCGCCGCCGGTGACCAGCGCCCGCCTTCCCGAGAGCGGCTGCAGGGCGGACGTGGTCGTCCGTTCGGTTTCCTGGTTCGTCATGTGTTTTCCCTTGGGTAGAACGTGGTGGGTGCGGGGCGCGGGGGCGCTTAGCCGTTGACCCGGGCGGTGTTCAGCCCGTGCTTGCGGGCATCGGCGTCGTCGATGTCGTGGAGCGAGGCGCCACGGGTTTCCTTCAGGGTCACCACCGCGACGGCGGTGACGGCGCAGGCCGCCGCGACGTAGATGGCCACCGGCAGCCAGGAGCCGAAGTCCTTGAGCAAGGCGGTCGCGATGATCGGCGCCATCGAGCCGGCCACGATCGAGGTGACCTGGTAGCCCAGGGAAACCCCGGAGTAGCGCATGCGGGTCGGGAACATCTCGGCCATGATGGCCGGCTGCCCGGCGTACATCAGCGCGTGGAAGCACAGTCCGATGGTGACGGCCAGGATGATGACGACCGGGTTGCGGGTGTCGAACATCGGGAAGGCGAAGAACGCCCAGGTGGCCCCGAGCACCGCTCCGGCCAGGTAGACCGGCTTGCGCCCGAAGGCGTCGGAGAGCCGTCCGACCTGCGGGATCACCAGGAAGTGGATGACGTGGGCGACCAGCAGGGCCAGCAGCAGCTGGCTCGTGTCATAGGCGTGCACTGTCTTCAGGTACACGATGGTGAAGGAGACGATGATGTAGTAGAGGATGTTCTCGGCAAAGCGCAGGCCCATGGCCCCGAAGATGCCCTTGGGGTACTTCTTCACAACTTCAAGCACGCCGTAGCTGGCTGCCTTGTCGGCTTCCACCTGGGCGCGGGCCTCGAGGAAGATCGGCGCCTCGGACACGTGGGTGCGGATGTAGTAGCCGATGACGACGATGACCGCGGACAGCCAGAAGGCCACGCGCCAGCCCCAGGAAAGGAACTGGTCGGACGGAAGGATCCAGCTCATGCCCAGCAGCACCAGAGTGGCCAGCAGGTTGCCCACCGGAACGGCGGCCTGCGGCCAGCTGGACCAGAACGCACGCGACTTGTTCGGGCTGTGCTCGGCCACCAGCAGGACGGCACCGCCCCATTCGCCGCCCACGGCGAAGCCCTGGACGAAGCGCAGGATCACCAGCAGCGCCGGCGCCCAGTAGCCGATGGAGTTGAAGCCAGGCAGGCAGCCCATGAGGAAGGTGGCGACGCCGACCATGATGATGGTGACCTGCAACGTGTGCTTGCGCCCGAGCTTGTCGCCGATCTGGCCGAACACGATGCCGCCCAGCGGCCGGGCGATGAACCCCACCGCGTAGGTCAGGAATGCCGCAATGATGCCGTCCAGCTCGCTGTCGGCGTTGGGGAAGAAGAACTTGCCGAAGACAAGGGAGGCCGCGGTGGCGTAGAGGAAGAACTCGTACCACTCCACCACCGTGCCCACCATCGAGGCGGCGACGATCTTTCTCAGCCCCGAGTCCTCTTTCGTGCCTGCATCCGTTGGCTGGTTGACGCTCATCGGCGCACTCCTTTGTTCTGCCGGTGTCTACGTCGACCTCGGCGTTGCGGGTGGTCCTGTGACCCATCGCACAGGAAGACTCCACCCAGTATGGACACGAACCCGACTCTGCAACAATGACCACTTAGGCAGAGATCGGGTGCAGAATTGCAGATATGAATTCCCCGTCGACCGGCGGCACCGCCGCCAACCCCGATGACCTGCTGATCCTGCTCGCCGTGGCGCGCACCGGGCGCTTCACGACCGCGGCCGAAAGCCTGGGCCTGAACCACACCACCGTCTCGCGCCGGATCGCCGCCCTGGAAAAGGCCCTTGGGGGCCGAACGCTGGCGCGCACCGTGGGCGGGTGGGAGCTGACGGACCTGGGCCGAAGGGCAGTGCGGGCGGCGGAGGACGTGGAAACCGCGGTGGCCACCATCGTGGCGGGCGATGAAGACGCGGACAAGATCGCCGGCGTGGTGCGCATTTCCGCCACCGACGGATTCAGCGCGTTCATCATTGCCCCGGCCGTGGCCCAGCTGCGCCGAAAGCACCCGAAGCTCAGCGTGGAGATCGTCAACGTCACCCGCCGGGCGCTGCAGCACCGCTCCGGGCTGGACCTGGAGGTGGTGGTCGGCGAGCCGCAAGTGCACCGGGCGGAGGCGATCCGGCTCGGCGACTACACGCTGGGGATGTACGCTTCGCGCCGCTACCTGGATGAATTCGGCACGCCCTCCGGTGTGGCCGAACTGGGCGCACACGGGCTGGTGTACTTCGTCGACTCGATGCTGCAGGTCGATGACCTGGATGCCCCGCGCCGGCTGGTTCCCGGGATGTCGGATGCGCTCAGCTCCACCAACGTCTTCGTCCACGTCGAGGCCACGCGTGCCGGGGCCGGGATCGGCTTCCTGCCCTGCTACATGGCCGACCGCCACCCGGATCTGGTGCGGCTGTTGCCCGGGGACTTCGCCGAACGGCTGCCGTACTGGATGGTGCTGCGCCCGGACTCGCTGCGCCAGCCCGCGGTCGCCGCGGTGGCGCAGGCGCTGCGGAACCGCACGGCCGCCGTCCAGGAGGCCCTGCTGGGCGCCGAGGTGCTGGAGTCCTGAGGATTCCCGGGGCACCGCCCGGGCTCAGCCCAGCAGGTTGACCGGCGTCCCCGCCGCCCACGCGGCAATGTCCTTGACCGCGCCGGTGTAAAAGATCCTGAACTGGTCCTCGGTCACGTAGCCCAGGTGCGGGGTGGCGATCACCCCGGGGGTATGGGCCAGGCGGTGGTTGGCGGGCAGGGGCTCGATGTCGAATACGTCGATGGCGGCCAGCGCCGGGGCGCCGAATTCCAATGCAGCCACCAGGGCATCCTCGTCGATGATGGCGCTGCGCGAGGTGTTGACCAGGATCGAGCCGTGCTTCATCAGCGCCAGCTGCCGCGCTCCCACCACGCCGGTGGAACGCTCGGAGAGCTTGAGGTGGATGGTGAGCACGTCGCTGCGCGCAAAGAGCTCATCCTCGCCGACCAGCTCGACCCCGACCTCCGTGGCGCGTTCGGCGGTGAGGTTTTGGCTGTGGGCGATGACCCGCATTCCGAAAGCCTGGCCGATGCGGGCGACCTGGCTTCCCAGCTTGCCCAGGCCGTAGACCCCGAGGGTCTTTCCCGACAGCTCGGTGCCCAGGGTCTGCTGCCACGGTTGGTCGGGTGCCGCCGGGCGTGCGGCGGAGAACAACTCGACATCCAGGCGGCGGGCCGCCGCCATGATCAGCGCCCAGGTGTGTTCGGTAGCCGCCGCAGGGCTGCCGGCGGTGCCGCACACGGTGATGCCCAAGTCACTCGCCGCGTCCAGGTCGATCGAGGCATTGCGCATGCCCGTGGTGACCAGCAGCCGCAACGACGGGAGCCGGCGCAGCCGCTCCGCGGTGAAGGGGGTGCGTTCGCGCATGGCCACGATGACGTCGAAGTCCCGCAGCGCGGCGGCGACCGCGGAATCGTCGTGCCCCAGGAACGCGGTGAAGAAAACGACCTCGCCGGGAAGCGAATCCCAGTCGGCGAGGGAAGAGGCAACGTCTTGGTAGTCATCGAGGACGGCTATGCGCATGGCCCCAGTCTAGAAGCCCCGGGGCGGGTACGGTGCAGACACGGCCGCGGTGCACCGACGCGAACTCGGAAGATGCCGCCCCGGTCGCGCCGCCGAACGAACCGAAAGACGGACAAGTCCATGAACGGGCGGCAGGGCATTCCGTGGCGGATACCCCTGCCGGCCGCTCGCCGCGGACCACTGCCCCCCCCGGCGGTTAGGCCTGTTGGGTGGCCAATTCGCCGGCGGCGGAGCGAACGGCCTGGGCCAGCGTCGTTGCGGGCCTGCCGATCAGGGAGCTCAGGGCGTTGCCCTCGACGAGCAGCTCGCCGCGGGCGATGCCGCTGTCGCTGTCGGCCAGGATCCGCGCAAAGGACTCGGGCACCCCGGCGCCCACGAGCAAGCGCGAGAAATCCTCCTCCGGCAGGTCCTGGTAGGTCACTGTCTGGCCCGTGGCGGTGCTGACCTCGCGGGCCAGATCGTCAAGGGTGAAGGATTCTTCGCCGCCCAGCTCGTAGACCATGCCCGCCTGGTCGTCCGCGAGAAGCACCGCCGCGGCGGCCTGGGCCAGATCGGCCCGGCTGGCGCCGTTGAGCCGGCCTTCGCCCGCGCTGCCGAAGACCGAGCCATGCTGCAGGTATCCTTCCAGCTGGTCGGTGTAGTTTTCCAGGTACCAGCCGTTGCGCAACAGGACGTAGGGGATCCCGGAATCGCGCAGTGCCCGCTCGGTTGCCTGGTGGTCCTCGGCCAGGGCCATGGTGGTGGTGTCGGCGTTGGGGATGCTGGTGTAGGCCAGCAGCTGGACACCTGCCTCCTTGGCGGTCTCGATGACGTCGAGGTGCTGGGCCACGCGCGGACCCGGCTCACTGCCGGATACCAGCAGCAATTTCTCGACACCGGTGAATGCCTCGCGCAGCGATGCGGGGTCGGAGTAGTCCATGGCGCGGACCTGGACCCCGAGTTGGGCGAGGTCGGCGAGCCTCGAAAGGTTCCTGCCCCCTGCCACAATCTGTTCCGCGGGAACGCTTCGCTCCAGGAGCGCTTCAACAACGAGGCGGCCGAGCTTGCCGGTGGCGCCGGTGACGAGAATGGTCATGGGGGAGTCCCTTCAAGGAATAATGACTGTCCCCCATCACAACCGCGGATCCGGAACATTACTTCCCGAAAGTCGGAACGCACTTTAATGCAAGGTGTTTTCACCTCGGCAACCCGGCGCCTCCAACCATTGGATGTTGAGTGCCGCGGCGAGCCGGGATTTGAGTCCGCGCTTGCTGCAGGCGAACAGCACTATCGGTGTTTTGCCTGGTCCGCTCACGGCGTGGTCTCTTGGATCCGGGGTGTATTAGGCGGCGGCTGGAGCGAGGGACTCGATGAGGCCCTCGATTCGGGTCTTGATTTCGTCGCGGATCGGACGGACTGCGACGACGCCCTGGCCGGCGGGGTCCTCGAGGACCCAGTCCTCGTAGCGCTTGCCGGGGAAATACGGGCACTCGTCGCCGCAACCCATGGTGATGACGACGTCGGATTCCTTGACGGCTTCGGTCGTGAGGACCTTGGGGATCTCGGCGGACATGTCGATGCCGAGTTCGGCCATGGCCTCGACGGCAGCCGGGTTGACCGCGTCCGCGGGCTGCGAGCCCGCCGAACGGACCTCGATGGCGCCGCGGGAAAGCGTGGTGAGGAACGCGGCGGCCATCTGGGAGCGGCCCGCGTTGTGCACGCAGACGAAGAGGACGGATGGCTTCTTGGTGGTTTCAGTGCTCACGGGTGTCTCCTGTGTGGGGTCGTGTGGGTGTCGGAACGGATGGGGTTCACGCATTCGTCGGCTCGTCTACGCGGCGTGCAGCCGGGGTGCGAGGCCTTGGACGCGGCGGGCGATATCGAGGTAGGCGTCTTCGAAGGCGGCGCCGGTGTCCAGGCGCAGGGGATCGGGCACGGACCAATGGATGCCGTCCAGCTCGGTCAGTTCCTCGTGGGCGTTGTCGCACACCGTCACGATGAAGTCCCCGTCGCGGGCTACCTGCTCCAAGCTTCGGGGCGCGAGGCCCGTAAGCTCCAGGCCATGGCGAAGGGCAACCTCGGTGGCGCCTTGGGCAATGCGGTCCGCCGGATGCGTCCCGGCCGAAGTCGCCGGAATTTCGCTGACTTGCCGCCAAAGCGCGGTCGCAAGTTGCGAACGGGCGCTGTTGCGCGTGCAGACAAACAGGATGCGGTGGGCACCATGCTCGGTGCCCGGGACCAGCCCGTCCAGTGCGCCGGTGGCCAGCCGGAAATAGCTACGGCGCTTGTCGGCCTCGGAGCGTTGGCGCATGATGAGGCCGGCCCCTTCCAACGCGCGCAGGTGGTGGGAAAGCAGGTTCGAGGGCATTCCGAGCTCGGCCTGCAGCTCCTTGGGGGAAAGGTCGCCCAGGGTCAGCATGTCCACGATGCGCAGTCGCGCAGGATCCGCGAGGGCGGCATGCCTTGCGGCACGCTCCCTCAGGGAATCCGTTAGCTCAATATTCATTGGTTCAACTTTGACTGAGATAAATTATTCTGTCAAGCTGATTTCCATGACTTCACACCAGCCGCCATTGTGGCGCCGCGCCATCGCCGAAGTGCTTGGAACCGGCTTGCTTGTGGCCATCGTCGTCGGTTCGGGGATTGCCGCCCAGCAGCTTTCCCCGAACGACATCGGCCTGCAGCTGCTCCAGAACAGCACCGCAACCGTGCTGGGCCTGACGGTGTTGATCCTCGTGTTGGGACCGGTCAGCGGCGCACACTTTAATCCCGTGGTTTCCCTGGTCGACTCGATCCTGGGCAGGCGCAGCGGCACCGGGCTGAGCGTGCCCGAGCTTGGAACCTACGTGGTGGCGCAGACGGTGGGTGGCATCGGCGGCAGCGTCTTGGCGAACGCCATGTTCGAGGTGGGCACCTCAATTTCCACCAAGGACCGGGCCACCCCGGGGCATTTGCTGGCCGAGGTGGTTGCCACCGCCGGGCTCGTCCTGCTGATCTTCGCACTGGCCGCCACCAACAGGGGCGTGTTGGCCGCGCCGGCGGTTGGTGCCTACATCGGGGCGGCGTACTGGTTCACCTCCTCGACATCGTTCGCGAACCCGGCTGTGACCGTGGGACGTATCTTCAGCGACACGTTTGCCGGCATCGCCCCCGCATCGACCCCCGGCTTCATCGTGGCGCAGCTGATTGGTGCGGCGGTGGGCCTGGGCCTGCTCCTTGTCCTTTTTCCGTTCGCGGGACGCTCCGCGGACGACGTGGTGCTCCCGCACGGCGCCGAGAGCCCCAACCCCTAGCAGTTGTCACCGACGGCCTGCGGACGCCCGGACATGAACCACAAACGCCGGGCCCCTGACGATTCAGCTGAATCGTTAGGGGCCCGGCGTTTTGTGTGTGGCAGGAAGCCTATTTGGCGTCCTGCGCCTCATATTCGGCAAGGACTGCCTTGCCGATCTTGAAAGCGGTGTTGGCCGCAGGTACCGAGCAGTAGATGGCCGACTGCAGGAAGACTTCCTTGATCTCGTCCGGGGTCATGCCGTTGCGCAATGCGGCGTGCACGTGCATTTCCAGTTCTTCCCAGTAGCCGCCGGCGATCAGCGCGGTCAGCGTGATGGCGCTGCGTGTGGTGCGCGGAAGCCCGTCGCGGGTCCAGATGGTGCCCCAGGCGTAGCGGGTGATCATTTCCTGGAACTCGTCGGTGAAGTTGGTCGAGTTGGCCGTGGCGCGCTCGACGTGTTCGGTGCCCAGGACCTGCTTGCGGACCTCGAGCCCGGCGTCGTAGGTGTCGCCCGGCAGGCGGGAAGAATCGGTCATGCCTTGGTCTCCTGTGTGACGGAAGCAAAGAACTCGACCAACAGTGCGGCGGTCGCCTTCGGGTCCTCGGCCGGGGCCAGGTGCGCGACGGTGTCGATGGTGGCAGCCTGGGCGTTGGGTGCGTGCTCGGCGATGAACTGCGCGTCGGCCGGCGGGCAGACGACATCGTGGGCACCGGCGATGGCCAGGATCGGGTCCTGCATGGAGGGAAGCGCCTCGCGCAGGTCGAAGCCGGCCAGGGCGCCGCAGACGTGCGCGTAGGCGAAGCGGTCCGCATCCTGCAGGTTGTGCAAAAGGTCGGTGGACACCACCGGGTTGGCCTCGATGAAGCCGGGGGCGAACCAGCGCTCGGCCGAACCGGAGAGAACCACCGGGGTGCCGGCCTTGGCCACGAGCTCGGCGCGTTCCGTCCAGCCCTCCGGGGTGCCGATCTTGGCCGCGGAGCAGATGACCGAGAGCCCGGCGAAGGCACCGGGGAAGTCGTTGGCCAACTGCAGGGCAATGGCCCCGCCCACGGAAACGCCGGCGTAGTACAGCGGGGCCGACGCGGTGATGGCCTTGTCGGTCTCCAATGCCTCGATCATCTTGATGACACCGGCGGCCAGCTCGGCCATGGAGAATTCCTCGGTGGAGGGAGCGGATTCGCCGTGGCCGGGCAGATCCCAGGCCACCAGCTGGAAGTGCTCCTTGAGGAACGGCACGGCCGGTCCCCACAGGGCCAGCGAGCCGGTGCCCAGCGAGGGGCCCAGCACCAGGGTGGGGAGGTCGGCTGCCGAATGCAGCAGGGACGGGGTCAGGGCGGGAATGCTCATGAGTCCTTCCAATCTGTGAAGTCTTCGCGGATACGGGTAATGAAATCGGTGGCCGAACCCAGGTAGCCGGCCGGGTCCAGCAGGTCATCGAGGAACAACTGGTTGTCCATGTCCGAGGGCAGCGCCCCCTGCAACAGGGTACGCAACGGGGTGCCGGTGCGCAGGGAATCAAGGACCAGTTCCTGCACCGCGGCCTTGCCGCCCGCAACCAGGGGTGCTGCGACGGTGGCGATGCGTTCGGAAACCAGCAGGTCCCCGGACAGGGCCATGTTCCGCGACATGGCCTCGGGGTGCACGCCCAGCCCGGTGGCCAGGACTGCCGCATGGTGCGCGGCGCCCCCGGCCAGGCGGACTAGCTCGCGCACCGAAGCCCACTCGGCGTGCCAGCCGCCGTCGGGGCGTTCGTCCACCGCCGTGCCGGCGGCGGTGTAGAGCGCGGCAACGTGGGCGGGGGCGGAGAGTGCCGCGTTGCGCAGCAGCACCGAGTGCACGGGGTTCTGCTTTTGCGGCATGGCCGAGGACCCGCCCTTGCCCGCCTCGCGCGGTTCGGACAGCTCGCCGATTTCCGGGCGCGAGGCGGTGAGCACGTCGGCGCCGAAGGTGCCCGCGGCGGCGATGACGGATCCCAGCGCGGAGCCGAGCCCCAGCACGGGCTGGCGCACGGTGTGCCACGGGGCGATCGGTGCGACCAGGCCGAGTTCTGCCGCCAGCGCGGCGGTGAGCTCGTGGGCGCGTTCGGCCAGGCGCTTTTCGGACTTGTACGGCAGCGCGGAACCCAGGCGCTGGTGCAGCGAGGCCAGGGTGCCCACGGCACCGCCCCATTGCAGCGGCAGGGAGGCGGCGACGGCGTCCAGTTGGCGCCCGGCGGCGGTGAGGGATGAAAGCCAATTGGCGGCGCGCAGCCCGAAGACCGTGGGCAGTGCATGTTGGGTGAGCGAGCGCGCCACGCACAGCGTCGAGGCATGGGCCGCACTGATCTCGGACAGGGCGCCGGCTGCGGTGAGCAGGTCGGTGCGGATGGCCGCGATGGAGCGGGAGGCAACGAGCATCAGGGCGGAATCGATGATGTCCTGGCTGGTGGCCCCGCGGTGCAGGGCGGTCGCGGCGGTGGCCGGTGCCCCCGTGTCAGCGAGTTGCTTGCGCATCATGCCCAGCAGCGGGATCAGCGCGTTGGCGCCGTCCGGGCCCGCGGAGGCGAGTGCGGCCAGGTCGTAGAGTTCGACCTTGGCGATCTGCTCCACGGCCTGCGCATCCGCGGAGCTGCACAGCCCGGCTTCGGCCTGGACCTTGACCCAGGCGGCCTCGACATCGAGCATTCCCTGGGCGAAGGCGGCGTCCGAGGCGGTTTGCGCCACGGGCGTCGCCGCCCATGCCGGGGTCAACAATCCGTAATCGGCCGGGTACATGGGCGGTGCTTCTCCTGTGGGTCTGTGGTTCGGGGGGTGTTGCAGGCGGTGGGGGCGTGAACCCCACAAAACCCCCGCAGCGCGGGAACCCGCCTTTTCCATCATCCCGGTTTGGGAGGGGATCGGCGAGTTCCGTGGCGCACGGGGGTCACATGCGGGATGCGGCGTTGGCTAGCTCTCGCGCGGGTAGGAGAGGAACACCGTTTCGTCCTCGCCCTGGAGCGAAATGTCGAAGCGCAGCGAACCGTCCTCCTCGCGGGTGGCGATCAGCGTCTTGCGCTGTGCGTCGTCCAGCGAGGAGAGCAGCGGATCGCTGGCCAGTGCCGCTGTGTCCTCCGGCAGGTAGATGCGGGTGAACAGGCGGTTGAGCAGGCCGCGGGCGAACACCGTGAGCATGATGAACGGTGCCTTGCCGGCCTCGGTGGCCCCGGGGTTCAGCGTGGTGAAGGTGTAGTGCCCGACGTTGTCCACGGCGGTGCGGCCCCAGCCGGTGAAGGTGTAGCCGTCGCGCACCAGCGAGCCGTCCTTGGAGACGATGTTGCCGTGCTCATCGGCCTGCCAGATTTCCAGCAGGGCGTCGGGGATCACGGTGCCGGCACCGTCGGTGACCACGCCGTGCAGGCGCACCGAAGCAGGGTGGGCCTGGTTGACCAGCTCGTTGTCCTTCTCGAAGGGCAGCGCGTAGCCGTAGAACGGGCCGATGGTCTGGCCCGGCGTGGCGGCGAGCTTGAGCGCGGGGGCCTGGGTGTTTGGTGACTGTGCCATGTTAGTGATCTCCCTCTTCGTCTTCCATCCAGGTCCGGTTGCTGCCGGTGAGCACGATGTCCCAGTTGTAGCCCGTGGCCCATTCGTGGGAGGTGATCGAGTGGTCGTAGGTGGCGACCAGGCGGTCGCGGGCGTCCTTGTCCGTGATGGCCTGGTAGATCGGGTCCAGGCTGAACAGCGGATCGCCCGGGAAGTACATCTGGGTGATCATGCGCTGGGTGAAGTCGGTGCCGAAGAGCGAGAAGTGGATGTGCGCCGGGCGCCAGGCGTTGTGGTGGTTCTTCCACGGGTATGGTGCCGGCTTGATGGCGGTGAAGGAGTATTCGCCGTAGGGTCCGGTGATCGCGCGGCCCACGCCGGTGAAGTTCGGATCGATCGGGGCGGGGTGCTGGTCGCGCTTGTGGATGTAGCGTCCGGCGGCGTTGGCCTGCCAGATTTCCACCAGCTGGCCGGCGACCGGGCGACCGTCTCCATCGAGCACGCGGCCCGCGACCACGATGCGCTCGCCGATGGGCTCGCCGTTGTGCTGGATGGTCAAATCCGATTCCAGGGCGTGCACGTCGCGCTCGCCGAAGGCGGGGGAGTGCAGCTCGATGGTCTCGGGGTCCGCGTGGTGCAGATTCTTGGTGGGGTGGCGCAGCAGCGAGGAACGGTAGGGGGCGAAGTCGATGCGCGGCTGCGTCTCGGCCTTCTTCCCGTCCACGACCGACTGGCGGTAGGCCGCGTGGATGTCGGTGATTTCCTTGCTGATGGATTCCTGCGAGACGGTCGTGGCGGCGGGGTCCAGGACGTGCGAATCGTTGAACGTCTCGTTCGCGGTGGTTTGGGTGCTCACTGCGTGCTCCTTTCGGTGGGGCGTGCGGATGTGGTGAAGGGGGTGAACGGGGGCGGGGCTAGGCGTGCGGCCAGCCGGTGTAGGACTCGGCCAGGTATTGCTGTCCGTAGCGCGAGGAGGTGACGGTGTCGAGCTCGCCCAGGGCGCGCTTGGCCATGAACGGGTCGGCGTCCACCGGGGTGTGCAGCATCGAGGTCATCCAGTAGGAGAAGTTCTGCGCCTTCCACACGCGTTTGAGAGCCTTGTCCGAGTAGCCGTGCAGCAAGGACTCGTTCCGGGTGGCGTAGAAGGAGTCGAGGGCCTCGAAGAGCACCTTGACGTCGGCGAACGCGAGGTTCAGGCCTTTGGCGCCGGTGGGCGGGACGGTGTGCCCGGCATCGCCGATGAGGAACATCCGGCCGTGGGAGAGCGGTTCGCGCACGAACGAGCGGAACTTCAGCACGGTCTTGTCGAAGATGTTCCCGGTCTTCAGGGTGAAGCCGTCGGGTCCGTCGACGCGGCGCTGCAGCTCGTTCCAGATGCGGTCCTGCGACCAGTCATCGACGTTCTCGTTCGGGTCGCACTGGAAGTACATGCGCTGGACGGTCTCGGACCGCTGGGAGATCAGCGCGAAGCCGTGCGGGGAGTTGGCGTAGATGAGTTCGGGGGCGGACTTGGGTGCCTCGGTGAGGATCCCGAACCAGGCGAAGGGGTACTCGACCTTGAAGTCCTTGCGGTTGGTGTCGGGCATCTGCCGACGGCAGAAGGAGCGCGAGCCGTCCGCGCCGACCAGCACGTCGCAGTGCACCTCGAACTCGGCACCCGTCTCGTCGGTGAAGCGGAACTTGGGGGTGTCGGTTTCCAGGTCCAACAGCTCGGTGACCTCACTGGAGTAGCGCACGTCCCCTGCATCGCGCTTGCGTGCGGCGGCGAGGTCGACGAAGACCTCGTTCTGCGCGTAGAGGGTGACGGTGGCGTCGACCAGGTCGCGGAAGTTCAGCGGGTGGGATTCGCCGTTGAAGCGCAGGTCGATCCCGGCGTGCTCGTCCCCGTGGGTGAGCACGCGTCCCTCGACACCGGAGTCCACCAGCATCTTCACGGCCTGGGACTCCAGGATCCCGGCGCGGTGGGTGTTGCGGATGGTCTCGTGGTCCCGGGCCTCCACGACGATGTTCTCGATGCCGGTCTTGGCGAGCAGGTGCGAAAGCATCAGGCCGGCGGGGCCGCCGCCGACGATGCCGACCTGGGTCTTGAGAATGGTGCGCGCTGTTGCCATGGGGGGATCGCGTTCCTTTGGTGCGGCGGATCGGCGGGTGGCAGCGGCACGTCGTCGTGTGGTGTGCGCCCGGCAGCGATCTGGGTTTGTGGGGTATCTGCATCCAGTCTGTGGGCGCGGACACCAAACGGCCACGACCATCTCATTGAATGAGAATTATCTGCCGCGTCTCCCGGCGTCCCCGCAAAGACGGAAAGGCAGATCAGGCCGCGTAAATGGTGACGGCGGTGGCCTTGAGCACGAAGTAGGCGAGGGTTCCGGGCACCAGCCCCAGGTCCGCCAGCGCCGCCGGGGTGATGTCGGCGGCCAGGTCACCCGCGCGCACCCGGATGGCGTCGCCGTGCGGCTCCAGGTCCGTCACGGTTGCCTCGAGCATGTTGCGCGGGCTTCCGTGTGGCGGATCCAGGTACACCGAGACGGCGGAGGCGGGGAATGCCGCGGCCGCCGTCTCGCCGGGGATCAGCTCGGTTTCACGGGTGCCGAAGATCCGCCCGAAGGCCGTGTCGATTCCATCCCCGTGGGCGGTGCCGGTGACAAGGTTCAGCCCGGCGAGCCCGGCGGCGAAGCGGGATCGCGGCCTTCCCAGTACGTCCCGGGTTGGACCGCTTTCGGTGATCCGTCCGTTCTCCAAGATGACGACCTTGTCCGCCAGCATCAGCGCATCGAGGATGTCGTGGGTGATGATGATGGCACTGCGCTCGGCGAGGACGTGTTTGAGCAACCGGCGCATCAGGGGCGCGGCGTGGATGTCCAGGGCCGCCATGGGCTCGTCGAGCAACAGCAGGTCGGGTCCCGCTGCCAGCGCCCGGGCGACAGCGACCCGCTGCGCCTGCCCGCCGGACAGTTCGCCGGGCTTCCGTGCGGCCAGGGTCTGAGTGTCCGTGGCTTCGAGCCACCGACGGGCCGCCACCCTGGATTTGGCCGCTCCGGTGCCCTTGCTCCGCGGACCGAACGCGACGTTCTCGAGAACGCTCAGGTGCGGAAAGAGCAGGGGTTCCTGCGCAAGCAACGCGGTGCCCCTCGCGTGCGGCGCCAACCATTGCGGGCGCGCGGAATCGAGGTCAAAGAGCGTGCGCTCGCCGATGGACGCCGTTCCGGAATCCGGGCGCAGCAACCCGGCCATGATCGAGAGCAACGTCGACTTGCCGGCCCCGTTCGGTCCCAAGACCGCCAGGGTCTCGCCCCGGGCCAGATCCAGGGAGACGTCGAAATGCCGTGCGGTGAGCGTGGCTTCAAAACGGATCGTCACCGTGCCGCCCCCGGCATGGCCTTCTTCGTGCGGTGCCCGCCATAGGACAGGGCCACCACGATGACGGCCACTGCAACCAGGACCAGGGACAGGGCCACTGCCGCATCGGCATCGGTCTCGCGCTGCAGGTAGATCTCCAGGGGCAGGGTCCGCGTGACACCCTGCAGGGAACCGGCAAAGGTCAACGTTGCCCCGAACTCGCCGAGGCTGCGTGCAAAGGAGAGGACCGCCCCGGAGGTCAAGCCGGGCAGCACCAGCGGCAGGCTCACCCGACGCAGCACCGTGGTCGGCCGTGCGCCCAGAGTTGCTGCAACGGCTTCGTACTTTCCCCCGGCGGTGCGCAGCGCGCCCTCGAGGCTGACGACCAGGAACGGCAGGGCAACAAAGGTCTGGGCCAGAATGACCGCTGTAGTGGAGAACGCGATCTGGATTCCCGCAATCTCAAGACTGCGGCCCAGCAGGCCCTGGCGCCCGAAGGTGTAGAGCAGGGCGATGCCGCCCACCACCGGCGGCAGCACCAGTGGCAGGAGCACGAAGGCCCGCAGCACGCGCTGGCCCGGGAAGCTTCCACGGGCCAGGACCAGCGCCAGCGGAACGCCCAAGAGGATGCACAGCATGGTGCTGGCCGCCGAGGTGCGCAGGCTCAACCCCAGCGCGCTCAGCGAGGATTCGGAGGTGATGAGGGGAATGAACTGGGGCCAATCAACCCTGGCGAGCATCGCCAGCAGCGGGAGCAGCACAAACAATGCTCCCGCACAGGCGAGGACGTAAATCCACGGGGGAACGGCGGAGTACCCGGTGCCGCTGCGGCGAAACACCGGGGCCCTACGGCTTTCCGAAGCCGGCATCGGCCAGGACCTTCCTGCCCTCGGGGCCGGTCACGGCGGAGATGAACGAGTTGGCCAGATCCTTGTTGGCGCTGGTGGCGACACCGGCTATCGGGTAGGCGTTGACCGCCGTTTTGGATTCGGGGAACTTGATTCCCTTGACCTTGTCGCCGGCCGCCAAGACGTCAGTGACATAGACCAGCCCGGCATCCGCCTCACCGCTGGTCACCTTGCCCAATACGTCGGTGACGGAGGATTCCTCACTGACCGGAGTGAGCGTTGTCATTGCGGCATCCTCGACGCTCTTGGTTGCTGCACCGCACGGCACCTGCGGCGCACAGATGACGACCTTCACCCCCGGAGTTGCAAGGTCGGAAAACGTGGCGATCGAGGCCGGGTTGTCCGGTGGGACCGCGATGGCCAGGGTATTGGTGGCGAAGGTTGTGGGCGCGCCGTCGACGAGACCCGCCGCGGAAAGCTTGTCCATGTTGCTTGGGTCGGCCGACGCGAACACATCGGCGGGTGCCCCTGCGGTGATTTGGGTGACCAGGTCGGAGGACCCGGCGAAGTTCAGCCCGATCGCCGTGCCCGGGTGTTTCGCCTCGAATCCTTCCGCGATCTCGGTAAACGGGGCCTTCAGCGAGGCCGCGGCAAATACGGTGATTTCCCCGCTCGGGCCCGCGCCGGCCGGTGGTGGCTGGGCGGGGGATGCGCATCCGGCCAGTCCCAGGACCCATGCCAAGGCGAGGACGATTGCAGCGCCGATCCTGCGGCGGACGCTCATGTCGCCGTCTTTCCCTGCGGGGATTCGATGATGACGGTGGTCGCCTTGACCACTGCCGTGGCGATCGATCCCAGCTCGAGTCCCAGTTCGCGGGCGGCTTCGCTGCTCATCAGGGACACGACGCGAAACGGGCCGCATTGCAGCTCGACCTGGGCCATGACGGTATCCATGGTGATGCCGGTGACCAATCCGACGAACCTATTGCGGGCCGAGGACCCAACCAGCGACTGGTCATCGGGGAGCTGGGCCTGGCTGCGTGCCAGTTGGGCAAGCTCGAGTCCGTCCACGGCCACGCGACCGGAATCGTCCTTATGCGCGGTAAGGGTTCCGTTGTCGGTCCAGCGGCGAATGGTGTCGTCGCTGACACCGAGGAAGCGGGCTGCTTCGGAGACTCGAATTTTCGGCATGGTTCAATAATGCCTCATATGCGGTGATCCGAGGTTGATATCGTCGCAAATTCCAAATCCGAAGGAGGCTGTCGAGACCAAACGGTGCTGCGGAGGGGCGGGTGGTTCCTTCGTTGCGCAGTGGTGCGGGGCAACGCGGGCGTTGCCGGGGGACTCGGTCTAATCACGGAAGGCAATGCGCGAGAGCAGTTCGCGCAGGGTCTCTTGTTCGGGCTTGCTCAGCATCGCCATGGCAATGGCTTCACCTTCGGCCGTGGCCGTCCGTGCCTTCTTGTAAAGCTGCTCGCCGGCCTTCGTCCCGGTGATGACCTTCGAGCGGCGGTCGTTGGGGTCGGCGGTCCGCTCGACCAGCCCCTCGCCCTCCAACGCGTCCACCAGCGGCACGATCTGGCTCGGATCCAGCGAAAGGAATTCCGCCAGTTCGCGCTGCGTGGGTGCCAGCCCGCTGCAGGCCAGCGAGAGCACCGAGTAGGAGCGGACCTTTAGCCCCAGTGGGGCCAGGAGCCTGTTGGCGCGTGCCGATCCCAGTGAGCGGGTGCGGGCGGTGAGGAACTCGATGTCTCCCGCCAGTTCGCTGGCCAGGAATCGGTCAATGGTGTTCATGGTGGTGCCCGGCTTGGTCGCCATGCTGCTGCCCCTCGGGATTGATAAGAAACTTAATCGTTGACTTTATCAAGAGTTTAAGTTGTTATGTATATAGCAAGGTTCCCACGACAGGGTCGGCGGGGGCAATAACTACCCTTGAAGGAGCAGACATGTCACTGGCTGGAAAAGTTGCAATCGTCACCGGCAGCGGCCGCGGACTCGGCCTGAGCTACGCACAGGAACTGGCCCGCCAGGGTGCCGCAGTGGTCATCAACGACGTCGATGCAGATGTGGCCACCGAGGCCGTAGCCTCGATCAACGCGGCGGGCGGCAAGGCCGTCTCCGTGGTGGCGCCGGTCGGGTCCACCGAAACCGCCAAGGCGCTCGTGGCCTCCGCCGTGGAAAACTTCGGACGCCTGGACATCCTGGTGACCAATGCCGGCGTGCTGCGCGACAAGTCGATCCTGAAGATGACCGACGAGGACTTCGATACGGTCATCAACGTGCACCTGCGCGGCACCTTCACCTGCGTCCGCGAGACCTACGGCTACTTCAAGGAAAACAACATCGCCGGTCGCATCATCACCATCGGCTCGCCCACCGGCCAGCGCGGGAACTTCGGCCAGACCAACTACGCCGCCGCCAAGGCCGGCATCGTGGGCATGGTCCGCACCTGGGCCATGGAAATGAAGCGCGCCGGGGTCACCGTCAACGCCGTCATCCCGGTGGCCGCCACCGCCATGACCAAGACCGTTCCGTTCTTCGCCAAGGCCGTGGAGGCCGACGAGCGCGGCGAAGCCATGCCGGACTTCTTCCGCAAGGAACTGGGCTTCGGCACCGCCGACGACGTTGCCGGTCTCATCGCCTTCCTGGCTTCCGAGGAAGCCGGACAGATCACCGGACAGGCCATCGGCGCCGGCGGAGACCGCCTGCAGCTGTGGAGCCACCCCGAGGCCATCGCCTCGGAATTCAACGACGGCGGCTGGGATTACGCCGCCTTGCGCGAACGCTTCCCGTTCTCCGATAACCTGCAGTCGGTCGGCGAGACGTTCCCCGAGCTGCCGGCCGAGCTGCAGCCCGAACCGGCCGCCAAGTAGAAAGCACCCGCACCACGATGAGCGTTCGCTACGAATCCAGGATCGACCTTGAGGCGATCACCGCAATCGACATGCATGTGCATCTCGAGGTCGACGATTGCGGGCACAAGGCCATGCCGGAGGACCTCTTCGAGGCCTCGGCCGCGTACTTCAAGTCCGAGGAACGCACCCCTTCGGTGGATCGCATCGCGCAGGTGTACCGCGAGGCGAAGATGGCGGCGGTGCTGTTCACCGTCGACGCGCGCACCGCGCTGGGCCACGAGCCGAACTCCATTGACGACCTGGTGGCCGGGGCCGCGCGCAACAACGACGTGCTGATCCCCTTCGGCTCCGTCGACCCGCTCACCGGCCCGGCCGCGATCACCGAGGCGCGCCGCCAGGCGGACGAGCTCGGGGTGCGCGGCTTCAAGTTCCATCCCTCGCTGCAGGGATTTGACCCCTCCTCCCAGGAGTTCTACCCGCTGTGGGAGGTGCTCCAGGAACTGGGGCTGCCGTGCATCTTCCACACCGGTCAGAACGGCATGGGCGCCGGGCTTCCCGGCGGGCGAGGCATCAAGCTGCGCTACTCCAACCCGCTGCTGCTCGACGACGTGGCCGCGGACTTCCCGGGGCTGACCATCATCATGGCCCACCCCTCGGTGCCGTGGCAGGACGAGGCAAACTCGATCGCCACGCACAAGGCGAACGTGTTCATCGACCTTTCGGGCTGGAGCCCGAAGTACTTCCCGGCATCGCTGGTGAAGATGAGCAACAACGTGCTTTCGACCAAGGTGCTCTTCGGCACCGACTACCCGCTGATCACCCCGGCGAAGTGGCTCGGAGCCTTCGCCGAGCTGCCGTTGAAGGAGGAGGTGCGCCCGCTGATCTTGAAGGAGAACGCGGTGCGGGTGCTGGGACTGGGCAAGTCATGACCGATTTCTACCCCAGCGACCAGTACGGCTTCGCCCGGCTGCTGTCCGACGCCGAACGCGCGGCGCTGCTGCGCCTGCGGGCCGTGCTCGATACGCACGTGCGTCCGGTGCTCGCCGATCATTGGGAGCGCGGGGAATTCCCCGAATCCATCGTCGCCCCGCTGATCGAGCTGGACATGATGCGCCCGGCCGAGGTGCTGGCCGCCGGCGAACAGGTTCGCGGCCTCTTCGGGGGCTTTAGGAACTTCGAGCTGGCCCGGGTGGACGCCTCGGTGGTCACCTTCTACAACGCCCAGTCCGGGCTGTTCCGCACCACGGTGAACCTGGGCGGCAGTCCGGAGCAGGCCGCGGAGCTGGATCCGCGCATCGCCTCCTACGAATACAAGGGCGTCTTCGCGCTCACCGAACCGGACCACGGATCGGATATCGCCGGGGGCCTGGCCACCACCGCCACATTCACCGACGACGGCCGGGGAGGGCACTGGGTGATCAACGGAGCCAAGCGCTGGATCGGCGGAGCGGCCCAGGCGGACGTGCTGGCCGTCTTCGCCCGCGACACCGCGGACGGAAAGGTCAAGTGCTTCCTGGTTCCCACCGACGCGCCGGGCGTGAAGCTGAGCAAGATCGAGCGCAAGACCAGCCTGCGGATCATGCAGAACGCCGACATCGAGTTGGTTGACGTCACGGTTCCGGAGACGGCGCGGCTGGCGAACATCAACTCCTTCGCCGACGTCGCGGCCTGCCTGCGCAACATGCGCTCGGACGTCGCCTGGATCGCCGCAGGCGCGGCGGCCGGCGCCTACGAGGCGGCGCTGAAGTACGTCACCGAACGCCACCAGTTCGGCAAGCCGCTGGCGTCCTTCCAATTGATCCAGGAAAAGCTTGCCACGATGCTCACCAACGTGACAGCCTCCCTGGCCATGGTCACCAGCCTGACCCAGGCCCAGGACGAAGGCATCTACAAGGACGAGAACTCGGCCATGGCCAAGATGTTCACCGCGCGCATGCTGCGCGAGACCGCCGCTCTGGCGCGGGAGGTCTGCGGGGGCAACGGCATCGTGCTGGACTACGATGTCGCCCGCTTCCACGCCGACGCCGAGGCCATCTATTCCTACGAGGGCACCGACGATATTAACGCGTTGATCCTCGGCCGGGCCATCACCGGCATCGGGGCCTTCCGCTAAGGAAGGTCCCGGCACCACCAGGTCTTTTTCCAAACACGTCAATACCAACCACATCATTAAGAGGAGTACCTATCATGGGCCAGACAGTTCTTTCGTACGAGCAGCTCGCAACCGCGGCCGGCACCGACCTGGGCTACAGCGACTTCCGCACCGTCACCCAGGACCAGGTCAACACGTTCGCCGACGCGACCGATGACCACCAGTGGATCCACACCGACCCGAAAAAGGCCAAGGACGGACCCTTCGGCGGACCGATCGCCCACGGTTACCTGTCCCTGAGCCTGCAGATCGCCTTCTGGTCCGAGCTCTTCGACGTCACCGGGGTCTCCACCCGCGTGAACTACGGCCTGGACAAGGTCCGCTTCCCCTCGCCGGTGCCCGTCGGTGCACAGATCCGCATGAAGGCTCAGATTTCCGAGGTTGAAGAGGTCAAGGGCGGCTACCAGATCGCCGTCGACCAGGTCGTCGAGGTCGAGGGCGCCCCGAAGCCGGCCGTGGTGTCCCGCGGCATCTACCGCTTCTACGCATAACCGTCGTTCCGGGCACGCCGCGCGGCGGCTGGCCCGGTGCGGCTGACCCAGGTGGGCGTGGGAAGCCCCGCGCCCACCTGGGGCGCCGTCCCCCCTTGTGCCCGAAATTGCACAGCCCCCACACTTGAACACACCTCGGCAGCGCCATCGAAACAGCGGTGGATGGAAGGAGAAACGCTCATGTTGAACCAAGGACTTGGAAGCTGGATCCACAAACGCCGCGTGAAGTCGCACGGACAAGCGGCCGTCATTGACGGCGCGGTGACGCTGCGCTACGAAGAGCTGGCCGAGCGCATCGACAGGCTGGCCAACGCGCTCGCGGGTGCGGGGATCGGGCGCGGGGACCGCGTGGCCTACCTGGGCAACAACCATCCCGCCTTCCTCGAGACGCTCTTTGCCTGCGGCAGCCTCGGCGCGATATTTGTTCCGGTCAACACCAGGCTGGCACCGCGCGAGGTGGCCTTTGCCCTGCAGGATTCCGGAACCAGCCTGCTGGTCAACGCCCGCCAGTTGGAGTCCCTGGCCGTGGCGGCCACCGAGATCGCCCCCGTCGCCGCGCGGCTCGTCGTGGAGGAGAACCCCGAGGCCGTGGGGTCCTACGAGGCGGCCATCCGCTCGGCTTCGGCGGAACACCGGGACGAGCCGGTCTCGCTTGAGGACACCGCCATCATCCTCTACACCTCCGGCACCACCGGGAACCCCAAGGGCGCGATCCTGACCCACGGGAACATGACGTGGAATTCGCTGAACGTGCTGGTCGACTACGACGTCACCAGTACCCAGGTGGCGTTGATGATCGCACCGATGTTCCACGTCGCTTCCCTGGGGATGGGCGCGCTGCCCACCCTGCTCAAGGGCGGAACCCTGGTCCTGCAGGACCGCTTCGAGCCCTCGGCGGTGCTGGCGGCCATCGAGCGCCACGGCGTCACCGCGCTCTCCGGGGTGCCGACCACCTACCAAATGCTCGCCGAGCACCCCGCGTGGGAAGCCACCGACCTTTCCTCGATCTGCATGCTCACCTGCGGCGGATCCGCCGTCCCGATGCGGGTGCTTGAGGCCTACGAGGCCCGCGGGTTGTCCTTTTCCGGGGGCTACGGCATGACCGAAACAGCCCCGGGCGCCACGTCGCTGCAACCCGAGTACTCCCGCGAAAAGGCCGGATCGGCCGGGCTTGCGCACTTCTTCACCGGCATCCGCGTCGTCGACGCCCTGGGGGAGGACCTTCCAGCCCACGAGGTCGGGGAAATCCTGATCGAGGGCCCCAACGTGATCCCCGGCTACTGGAACCGGGAGGACGCCACGGCGTCCTCCTTCCAGGACGGGATGTGGTTCAAGTCCGGCGACATGGGGTACCTGGACGACCAGGGTTTCCTCTTCATCGCGGACCGTCTGAAGGACATGATCATTTCCGGCGGGGAAAACGTCTACCCGGCCCAGGTCGAGCAGGCCATCATGGAATTGCCCGCGGTGGCCTCCGTGGCGGTGATCGGCGTTCCGGACGAGAAATGGGGCGAGGCCGTGCATGCGGTCATCGTTCCCGTGGAGGGACAGCACGTCACGCGCGAGGACATCGCCGCCCACCTCGACGGGAAGCTGGCCCGTTACAAGATCCCGCGCACCATCGAGGTCGTTGCGGACCTGCCGCGCACGGCCAGCGGAAAGATCCGCAAGACCGACCTGCGCGAGAACCACCGCAAGAGCACCCTGGCCTGAGCCCGGGGCAAGACTACGGAGGCGGGGGAAGACACAAGCGTGTCTTCCCCCGCCTCCGGCGTTTCCCGGCTGCGGGGTGAACGGCCACCTGCCTTCCTGCCCGCTGGCACTGGTCCCGCAGCCCATGTGCCAAGGCCGACCAGAGCATTCAATGAACAATTATTGATTTCCTCAATGGTTTGGTTTAGGTTGTAGATATGGCCTGTGGCGAGGGTCACACATCGCAAATGAAGCCGGGGTTTCTTGGCCCCCGGACTAGCAAGGAGAACTCATGAAGAAGCGTCTTTCCACGCTCATCGCAGGCGCATCGATTGCCGCGCTGGCGCTGACCGGTTGCGGCCAGGGCTCGCTTTCCGGCTCGGCCGCGTCCGACAGCGAGTCGGCGGGCGCCTCGGGCGACGGCGCGTTGACGAAGGTGGTCGTCGGGGTCTTGCCCATCGCTCCGTCCGTGGCGGTGAAGTACGGAATCGACAAGGGGATTTTCGAAAAGCACGGGCTGGACGTGGAATTCACGACCAGTTCGGCCGGTGCCGCGATGCTGCCCGCTGTCTCCACCGGGGACCTGAACTTTGCCGTCGGCAACCCGCTCTCCGTGCTGACCGCCGTGGACAAGGGCCTGGACATGAAAATCGTCTCCGGCTACTCGGATTCCAAGGCCGAGGGCGATGACATCAACGGCGTGGTCGTGCGCGCCGACTCGGGGATCAAGGACTTTGCCGGCCTGGCAGGCAAGACCACCTCGGTTAATGCACTGAAGACGCAAGGGGACCTGACCATCATGGAATCAGCCACGATCGACGGCGGGGACGCGGGCGCCCTGAAATTCTCGGAGATGCCGTTCCCGGACATGGAAGCCCAGCTCGACCGCGGCAATATGGACGCCGTCTGGCTCCCGGAGCCGTTCCTGTCCAAGGCCCTGGCCAACCCGGACAACGAACTGCTTGGCTACCCGAACCAGAAGGCCATCCCGGGCTTGCCGACCATGGTCAGCTTCACCAGCGGCAAGTACGCCCAGGAAAACCCCGAGGTCGTCGCCGACTTCAAGGCCGCAATGACCGAAACCTTGGCAGCGGCCGAGGACGACCAGGCCGGCGCCAAGGCCATGTTGCCGGAATTCATGAAGATGGACGCCAAGGTGGCCGAAAACCTGAAGATGGAAACCTGGGACGGCGTCGTGCCCAGCGATCAGCTGGCCAAGCTCGCCGAACTCGCAGCCAAGCTCGAATTCCTCTCCAAGGCCCCGGACGTCGAGGCCATGACCATCAAGTAGCGGCCGCGCCCCGGGGCGCGGCATGCAGCAACCAGCGTGCGGCGCGGAGGGCACTCCCGCGCCGCACGCCCAACGATCCATGGCGGGGCATCCCGCCGCACCCACCGTCAAGGCACGATGAGGATTCATGAGAAACAAACTTACACTCGCAATGGCCGCACTGGGGATCCTGGCCCTGGGCGCCTGCGGTTCGGGGTCGCCCAGCGGCCAGACCGCCTCCACGGCCGCGGATGGCGGAGCCGGCCTGGAGAAAATCACCGTCGGAGTCATCCCGATCGTGGACACCGCGCCGATCTTCTTGGGTGACTCCAAGGGCTTCTTCGAAGCCGAGGGCCTGGACCTGGACATCCAGACCGCCACCGGCGGCTCGGCCATCGTGCCGGGGATACAATCCGGAAGTTATGACTTCGCCTTCTCCAACTACGTCTCGCTCATGGTCGCCAACGACAAGGGCCTGAGCATGAAGGTCGTTGCCAACGGCGTGACCACTTCCGGGAACGAGGACGGGGACTTCGGTGCCGTGGTGGTCCCGAAGGACTCGCCCATCAAGAGTCCGAAGGACCTGGCAGGCAAGAAGGTCTCGGTGAACAACCTTTCCAACATCGGAGACATCACCGTTTCGCAGGTCGTCAAGGACGACGGCGGGGACCCGAGCACCGTTGACTTCGTCGAGGTTCCGTTCCCCGAGGCCCCGGCGGCCCTGGAAAACGGCATCGTGGATGCCGCCTGGATCCTCGATCCCTTCCTGGTCCAGGCCAAGGGCGACGGCGCGCGGGTCGTGAGCAACAACTTCTCCGACTTCGATCCGGAACTGGACATCGCCGGCTACTTCACCTCCACGGACAAGGTCGCCGCCGAACCCGAGCTGACGGCCAAATTCCAGCGCGCCATGAACAAGTCGCTGGAATACGCGAACGAGAACCCGCAGGAGGTCCGCGACATCGTGGGCACCTACACCAAGATCGACGAGGAAACCCGCGCCAAGCTGGTGCTGCCGCGCTACCGCGTGGACATCAACAAGGACGCAGCACAGAAGCTCGGCGATGCGACCCGGGAATTCGGGGCCATTTCCAAGCCCGTTGACCTCGAGACCCTGTTGCCATGACCCAAACGACCGAACCATCGACGCGCGCCGCGGTGAAGGCCAAGGCCTCCCGCGTGCCGTCCAAGGGTCTGCCGAAGTGGGTGTTGGGTCTGGTGGGCATCGTGGTGTTCCTGGGGTTCTGGGAGTTGATGCCGGCCCTGGGAGTGGTGCAGGCGAAGTACCTGCCGCCGGCTTCCGAGGTCATTGCGGCGCTGGTGACGGACCTGGGTTTGACGGCGTTCTGGGTGGCCGTGGGTGACACCATGGCCGCCTGGGCGATCGGGTTGGCGATTGCGGTGGTGGCCGCGCTGGTGTTGGGCTTGGTGATCGGGATGTCCCCGTTTTTGCGGCGCTTCACCAACTCGAGCATCGAGTTTTTGCGTCCGATCCCGTCGGTGGCGCTGATCCCGCTGGCGGTGTTGCTCTTTGGCATCAAGATCGAGTCCTCGCTGCTGTTGATCGTCTATGCCTGCTTCTGGCAGGTGCTGATCCAGGTGCTTTACGGGGTGGCGGACGTGGACAACGTGGCCATGCAGACCGCGCGGTCCTACGGCTTCTCCTACGCGCAGCGGGTGCGGGACGTTGTGTTCCCCACGATGCTGCCGTACCTGATGACGGGTATCCGGTTGGCCGCCTCGGTGGCGCTGATCCTGGCGATCACCGCGGAGTTGCTGATCGGGTCCCCGGGTCTGGGCAAGGAGATTGCCTTGGCCCAGTCCGGCGGCGCGATTTCCGGGATGTATGCGTTGATCCTGGCCACCGGGTTCCTGGGAGTGGGCATCAACGCGGTGACGCGTGTGGTGGAGAAGCGGGTCCTGTCCTGGCACCCGTCGGTTCGCGGGGAGGCGACGGTATGAAAACCCTGAAATCCTTCGGCTACCTGTTGGGGTTGCCGCTGATCCTGTTGGCCTGGTGGTGGCTGGCCACCTCCGGGGAGCCGAACTTCTTCGTGCCCACCCCGGCGAAGCTTCTGACGACGTTCGTGGAGACCTGGTTCGGGGAGCGGATGCTCACCGACGTGCTGCCCAGCATCATGCGCCTTCTCGTCGGCGTGCTGGCCGCGATCGTGCTGGGCATTGTGCTGGGGCTGGCCGTGGGCCTGAACCGCACGCTGCGTGCGGTGACCGAGCCGGTGTTCGAGTTTTTCCGGGCGCTGCCGCCGCCGGTGCTGGTGCCGGTGCTGATGCTGCTGGTGGGCATCAACGACGGGATGAAGATCGCCGTGATCATCTCCGGCTGCGTCTGGCCGGTGCTGTTGAACACCATCGAGGGCGTGCGTTCCATCGACCCGGTGCAGAACGAGACCTCGCGGTCCTACGGGATCACCGGGTTCTCCCGGATCCGCTACCAGATCCTGCCTTCGGCGACCCCGACCATCATGGCCGGGGTGCGCCAGGCGCTGTCCATTGGGTTGATCCTGATGGTCATCTCCGAGATGTTTGCCTCGTCCTCCGGGCTGGGCTTCACCATCGTGCAGTTCCAGCGGTCCTTCGCGGTCCCGGAAATGTGGTCCGGCATCGTGGTGCTGGGACTGATCGGCGTGGCCCTGTCCTTCATATTCCAATGGGTCCAGCGGCGCGTGCTGCGCTGGTACCACGGCCTGAAAGAGGTTGAAAATGCTGTCTAACAATCCCACGTCCCACCAAGGCGGGCGGACCCTGCCCGAGGGGCAGGCACTGCTGTCGGTCCGCGGACTGAAGAAGGTCTACCACACCGATGCCGGGGACATCGAGGCGGTGCGGAACCTGACCTTTGATTTGGGCCGCGGCGAGCTGGTCTGCCTGGTCGGTCCCTCGGGCTCGGGCAAGACGACGCTGCTCAAGTGCATCGCCGGGCTGTTGGGCACCACCGCCGGGGAGGTGCTCCTGGACGGGCAAAAGGTCACCGGGCCGCCGAAGAAGATGGCGGTCGTGTTCCAGGAATACGGGCGCTCCCTGTTCCCGTGGCTGCGCGTCGCGGAGAACGTCGAGCTGCCGCTGAAGAACGCCGGTGTTCCCCGGGAGGAGCGCAAGCGCCTGGTGGCAGAGGCGCTGGAGGCGGTGGGCCTGGCGCACGTGCCCAAGTCCTACCCGTGGCAGCTCTCCGGCGGCATGCAGCAGCGCGTGGCGATCGCCCGCGCCGTGGCCTACCAGCCCGAGGTGCTGTTGATGGACGAGCCCTTCGCCGCGGTGGACGCGCAGACCCGTGCGGACCTGGAGGACCTGATCCGCAGTGTCTGGAAGAAGCTGGGCGTCACGGTCCTGTTCGTCACCCACGACATCGACGAGTCGATCTACCTGGGGGAGCGTGTGATCATCCTGTCCTCCTCCCCGACGATCGTGCAGGAGGACATCGTGATCGACCTTCCGGCCGAGCGGGACCAGCTGGAGACCCGGTCGCTGCCGCGCTTCACCGAGCTGCGCCACCACGTGTATGCGGAGATCCAGAAGGCCAAGGCGGGGCACCGCCCCGAGGAAGCCATCACCATGACCGCCAAGTAGCGCCTTGGTCGACCAACGACGCAGGGCCGCCGACTCCCGAGGGAGCCGGCGGCCCTGCGTCCGTAACCGGCCTACTTCCCGTAGGAGGTGCGCCATCCGCCCTGGTATTCGGCCCGGGCCACGTTCGAGTACGGCACCGGGCTGACCACCACGCGGGCCTCGAACTGGCGGTGCTCCTCGACGGTGGTCTTCTTCGTCCCGCCGTCGGGCTCGCCCCAGACCACCCGCAGCTCGGTGCCCTCCGGAACATCCGGATCGACCACGGCCAGGGACAGGCCGCGGCGCTCATTGGAGCTGTAGCCGGTGAACATGGACAGGCCCACGGTCTTGCCGTCGGCATCGATGACGCGGTCGTAGTTCGAGGATCCGTAGTTGGCCAGCGGCAGGTCGAAGTACTTGTAGGGGAGGGCGTCCGGGTCGAGCATGGAGGTCAGGATGGCGCCCAGGTCCTCCGCGTTCCAGGCCAGGGTGACCTTCTTGCGCTGGGTGGCCGGATCGATCTTCTCCAGTGCCTCGCGGCCGATGAAGTCGTGGTCGAATTTCACGAAGGACCCGTATCCGAGCTCCCAGGGCGTGTGGTAATAGTCCTCGATATTCGGTGAAACGAAGCTGCCCGCCACGGCATTGAGCGCCTCGTAGCTGTCCGCGCCCAACCATTCGCGGTAGCCGCGCAGCTCCTCGCCGGTGTAGATCCCCGGCAGCGGGGAAGGAATCCAACCGGATTCCAGGGTGTTGGAGGGATACGCCCGGGCTCCGACGGGAACCATTCCGAATTCGGCCCCCGCATCCAAGACGGCCTCGCGGATCACATCGTAGGAATCGTACGGACCCCAGATTTCCAACCCGGGTGCCCCTGCCATGCCGTGGCGCAGGGTGCGCACCTGCTGTCCGGCGATGGACATCGTGCCCATGGTAAAGAAGCGCTGTTGTTCCAGCGGCTCCCCATTCAGTTTTTCGATGATGTTCCAGGCCTGCGGCCCCTGGATCTGGAAACGCCAGTACTTGCGTTGCACCGGCTTGCCCATGGGGCGCGAGGGGGAGCGGCGGTCCACCTCGATCTGCACGTCGTACCCGCCGGTTTCCGCCTGGAAGAGCAGCCAGTTGGCGGCCGGCGCCCGGCCCACATAGACGTAGTCGTCCTGCGCCTCGTGGAAGAGGATGCCGTCGCCGATGACGTGTCCGGAGGGGGTCGTGGGCACGTATTGCTTGGCCCGGTTGACCGGGAAGGAGGCGACGCTGTTGATCGCGGTGTCCGAGATGAGCTTCAGGGCGTCCGGGCCCTTGATGAAGAGGTTGTCCATGTGGTGCGTCTGGTCGTAGAGCACTGCGGACTCCCGCCACGCGCGCTGTTCACTGCGCCAGTTGGAGAATTCCGGGGCCACGACCGGGTAGACGTAGGCACCGAGCTGGGAATTGCGCAACAGCTCGACGGTGTTTCCGGCGGCATCCATGACGTCTTGTAGGTTCTTGGGTGACATGCGAGAAGGCTTCCTTTCCTTGGGGGAGCGGTGCCCGCAACGACGGGGTCCGCCCTGGAACTCGAAGGCGCAGCCTACCGGCCGCTACCCTGACCCTAAGCCACCCAACTCACTAAGTCGATAGCTATTCACGCGAAAATCAGGCCGCGCCCGCCCGACGGTGATCGAGGTGAGGGTCCACAAGTTGGCGAGGAGCAAAAGATTAGTTCCAAACTCTCCCCAAATCACTATCAAAATAGGTAGTATGCGACGTACATCACTCGTCGTTCGGGGAGACCCCCGAGAATCCTGGAGACCAGCATGAACAAGATCAAGGGGGCCCTGGCCCTGCTTGCGGCATTGAGCCTGGCCGCCTGCGGCAGCGGATCGCCGTCGAGCGGCCCGGCCGAATCGTCCACGGGGGCGGCGACCGTCAGTGGTGCGGCCACCGCGCTGGAACAGATCGAGGTTGGCGTGATCCCGATCGTCGACGTTGCCCCGATCTATCTTGGCGTCAAGGAGGGGCTCTTTGAAAAGGAAGGCCTAGACGTCAAGCTGACCCTGGCCCAAGGCGGAGCGGCCATCGTCCCGGCCATCACGAGCAAGCAGATGGACTTCGGCTTCTCGAACGTCACCTCCATGATCGTGGCCCGTTCAAAGAACCTGCCGCTGAAGATGGTGGCACCCGGGGGCAGCTCCACCGGCGACACCAAGGCGGACTTTGCCGCGGTGATGACCAAGCCGGACAGCGGCATCAAGGACATCAAGGACCTGGTGGGAAAGAAGGTCGCCGTGAACACCCTGAACAACATTTCCGACTCCACCATCAGCGAGGCCGTGAAGCTGGCCGGCGGAGACTACACGAAGGTTCAATTCGTGGAGATGGGCTTCCCCGACATGGCGGCACAGCTCGCTGCCGGCAACGTCGATGCGATGGCGGCGGTCGAACCCTTCGTGACCATCTCCGAGGCCGACGGAAACGTTCCGGTCTTCTCCAACTACGCCGAGCCGGTCGATGACCTGACCGTCGCCGTCTACTTCACCTCGGATGAGTACATCGAGGAGAATCCCGAAACGGCGGCCAAGTTTGCCCGGGCCATGATTGCCTCGCAGAAGTTCGCCGATGAGAACCCGGATAAGGCCAAGGCGGTTCTTCCCGACTACACCTCGCTGGAACCGGACGTGATTGAGAAGCTCACGATGCCCCGCTTCTACACCGAGGTGAATGAGGCTTCCATTGAGAAGATTGCCGAGATCTCGCTGGACCGCGGGCTCATCGAGCAGGTCCCGGATCTTGTGGCACTGCTGCCTGCCAAGTAGCACGCAGATGACATGACGGCGGTGGCCCGCCGGGAATGGGATTTCCCGGCGGGCCACCGTTGTCGCATGTTGTTGGGCGTCAGCGATGTGCGGCGACCCAGTCCGCGGTCGTCTCGATGCCGCCGAAGGTGTAGAAATGCAGCTTGACCTCACCGTGGACTCCCGAATTATAGTGCCGTGCCAGATCGGCGATAAAGCGCTCGGGACCGGCGGTCCCGAGCAGATTGCCCAACGAAAACCCGTAGCGCTTGGCGACCCCGGCGGAGGAGACCACCCCGAACCTTCGTGCGTAGCCCAGCAGACGCTTGATTCCCGCGGGGCCCGGGACTCCGATGCGCGCCGGCAGCGTGATTCCACGGCCACGCAGCTCAGTGAGCCAGTCCAGCACCGGAACGGTGTCGAATCCGAACTGGGTGATGATTTCCCCCTGCAGGCCCTGCTCTCGCAACGCTGCGTTCTTGGCCTCGAGTGCGGACCAAAGGGATTTGGCCTCGATGTCAGCGTGGCCATCGGGATAGCCGGCGATCGACACCTTTTCCACGCCGAATGCCTCGAGCCGGCCGGAGGTGATCAGCGACAGGGAATCGGGAAAGGGGCCGAGGGGCTCGGCCGGATCGCCTCCCACAACAAAGACGTGGCTTGCCGCCTCGACTTGCCCCAGCGCCTTGAGGAAACCGTCAAGTTCAGCGTGGGATGAAAGCCTGCGGGCCGAAATGTGCGGCACGGGATGAAGTCCGGCCTTCTTGACGGCCGCGGCTGCCGCCACCCGCATCTCCAAGTCCTCGTTGCCTAGAAAGGTGACGTTGACCGGGGTTCTGGGCGGCAGTGCGGGTGACGCAGCTTCGAGTGCCGGGATGTCCTTGCCCGTCATTTCCAGGGAAAATCCGGCTAGCAGGTCGCCGACCGTGATGCTGGAATGGTCCGTTGCCATCGGTGTAGCCCCTTCCGCGCCCCGTGGGGCAGATCGACGTCATTGCCTATGCCCATAGGTATATCCCGGATGCCGGCCACTGTCCATGGCCCGAGATGGTGCGGCGGCACGGCGCAGTGCTCGAGGTTGACATCCGGCTACGGGCTCTGGCCGTCATCAAGGGCATGCGATGTTAGTCCGCTGGGGGCAAGGGGAGTCACTGCTCGCTGTTGAGCCGATCGACGAGCTTGAGTCCGCGCCGCGCCCAGGCGATCTCGGCTTCGGCCTGAGTGATGAGTCCCTCGTAGGTGAATGTCTTGTAGGCCTTGGTTTTCGCGCGGTCCGCATCTGAAGTCTTGGACAGGCGCCGGTTGAGCATGGCGCTGGTGCCGTCTTCTATCTCCGTGATCTTCTCCCGCCACTGTTCCAGCAGTCCGGTGTGGTGCTCGATGTGGACGCGCAGTTGTTCCTTGGCTGCTTCCGGGTCCGCCCATTCCAAGTAGGCGGCCTTCAGGTGCGCGGGGTCGCGGGTGCGCGCGTATTCCAGAGGGGTGTTCATCCAGGTCCTGAATGCCGCCTTGCCCGCCTCGGTGACATGGTACTGGCGTTTCTTGCCGCGCGGGCCCCAGGGGATTTCCTCGCCCTCGAGCAACCCCTCGGATTCCATGCGCTTGAGTTCCGGATAGATCTGGGAGTCGGGGGCATGCCACACATGTCCGACCGAGGACTCGAACTGCTTGTGCAGGTCGTATCCGGTCATCGGTTCGACGACGAGCAGGGCAAACAATGCGTTACGGAGACTCATGGCAACTTTCCTCGGACGCGGGTGTTGCAAATCACTATATCCGCAGTTAGTCTATGACCACCGCCACTAACTATGTCGATAGGTAGTTAGCTACCGTATCGAAAGGAAAATCCCATGACCGTCGTCTCCGCCACCAGCTCCACCACCAACAAGGTCCTGCCACACCCGCTGAACGCGTGGTACGTGGCCGGCTGGGACCACGAGGTCACGCGCAAGCCGATGTCCCGTCGCATTGCCAATCGCCCGGTGGCGCTTTACCGCACCGAGGACGGGAAGGCCGTTGCGCTGGCCGATGCCTGCTGGCACCGACTGGCCCCGCTGTCGAAGGGCAAGACCGTGGGCAAGGACGGGATCCAGTGCCCGTACCATGGGATCGTCTACAACTCGGCCGGCCGCTGCGTCTCGATGCCCGCCCAGGAAACCATCAACCCCTCGGCCACCGTTCCCTCCTTCCCGGTCGTGGAGCGCTACCGCTACGTGTGGGTTTGGCTGGGAGATCCGACCCTGGCCGACCCGGACCTGGTACCCGACATGCACCAGATGTCCAGCGACGAGTGGGCGGGGGACGGGCTCACCATCCACGCGGCCTGCAACTTCCAGCTGGTGCTGGACAACCTCATGGACCTCACCCACGAGGAATTCGTGCACTCCTCCACGATCGGGCAAGAGGAGCTGAGTGAATCGGACTTCGTCACCGTCCGCGAGGGCAACAAGGTCACGGTCACCCGCTGGATGCGCAATATCGACGCCCCGCCGTTCTGGGCGAAGAACATGCGCGACAAGTTCCCCGACTTCGAAGGCAAGGTCGACCGCTGGCAAATCATCAACTTCGAGGCCCCCTCCACCATCAACATTGACGTGGGCGTGGCCAAGGCCGGCACCGGAGCCCCGGAGGGCGACCGCAGCCAGGGCGTCAACGGATTCGTCATGAACACCATCACGCCGGAGACCGACCGCTCCTCCCACTACTTCTGGGCCTTCATGCGCAATTACCGCCTGGACAGCCAGCTGATCACCACCCAGCTGCGCGACGGCGTCCACGGGGTATTCGGCGAGGACGAGGAAATGCTCATGGCCCAGCAGGCAGCCATCGACGCCAACCCGGACTACGAGTTCTACAACCTGAACATCGATTCGGGCGGCATGTGGGTGCGCCGCATCCTCGAGGCGATGCTGGCCGCCGAGGGACGCCTGGCCGTCTCCGCCTAGGGGTGGACGGACTGCGAAGGGATACGGACAAGGACCATGGCAGCAACAAACATTGAAACCTGGCAATCGGCCACCGTCGAACAGGTGGTTCCGGTCGCCGACGGCATTGCACGCATCGTGCTCATACCCTCCCTGCCGCTGAAGGCCGAGCCGGGCTCGCACGTGGACCTGATGGTTCAGGTCAACGGGGAGGCGGCCAAGCGCTCCTACTCGGTGGTCGAATCCAGCGACGACGGCACCCGTCTGGTGATCAGCGTGATGAAGGCCCCGCTCTCGCGCGGCGGCTCGATCTTCATGCACTCGCTGGTTCCCGGGCAGCAACTGGAAATCACCCAGCCGCTGCAGAACTTCCCGCTGCGCGTCGGCGCGCGGCGCTACATCCTGCTCGCCGGTGGCATCGGCATCACCGCGATCGCCAACATGGCCGCGGTGCTCAGGCGGCTGAAGGCCGACTACACCGTGGTGTACGTGGGCCGAACCCGCAGCGCGATGGCCTACCTGGCCGAATTGTCCGAACTGCACGGGGAACGGCTGCAGCTGCACGTCGACGACGAGGGCAGCCCGCTGAGGGTCCCCGAGCTGGTGGGCCGCGCCGATGCGGACACCGAACTGTACATGTGCGGGCCCATCCGGCTGATGGATGCGGTGCGCCGCAACTGGGCCGAGCGCGAACTGGATTTGCCGAACCTGCGCTACGAGACCTTCGGCAACAGCGGCTGGTACGACCCCGAGGAATTCATTGTGCGCGTCCCCAAGCTTGACCTGGAGGTCGTGGTCCCGCAGGGCCGCTCGATGCTCGAGGCCCTCGAGGACGCCGGGGCGGAAATGATGTACGACTGCCGCAAGGGCGAATGCGGACTTTGCGAGGTGCGCATCACCGCGCTCTCCGGGGCCATCGACCACCGCGACGTGTTCTACTCCGAACGCCAGCAGCGGCTCTCCACCAAGATGAATTGCTGCGTCTCGCGCGCCGTCACCTCCGCCACCGGCGCCAAAGCCGACGCGGCCCACGCGGGCCCGGCAATCATCACCATCGAGCCGAACTAGGCGCGAACACCACCGCAAAGCACCCTCCGGCCCTGGCGAGCGGAATGGAGGGTGCTTTGTCGACTTGGGAAGGAACCAGCCGGCCGGATCCCGTTGCCGCCGGCCATCTGGCAGCTACCGTGCGGCCGGGCCCGTGCCGGGCAACGGGGTGAAGTGCCGTCGGATGAGCTCTAGGATGATGTCTTGGGCCGGCGTGTTCACCGCGGCCCGACGGCGTAGTATGCCCACGGGTGGCTGGACGGCAGGCACTACCGGCACCATAGTGATCCCCGGCAGGTGCGGCGCGGCCGTGGCGGAAAAGAAAGAGGTTCCCAACCCGGCGGCGACAAGCCGGGCCGTGGTGAACAGTTGCTTGGACTCCAGCAGGATGTTGGGTTCAATCCCGACGGCCGCGAAACGCGCCAGGATGATCTCCCGGATCAGGGACGACGAATCCATGAGGACGAGCGGTTCGGCTTCCAACTGGCTGAAATGCACGGATTCGAGCTGGGCGAAAGGATGGGACGGGGCCACGCCGAGGTTCACCGTGACGAAACCCAAAGGATTGAATTCGAACCGGGCGTCGAAGGTACCGCGAACCACCAGACCAAGATCCAGTTCCTGGGCCAGGATCTTTTCAGCGATCGCCACCGAACCGGTTTCAACGATCGAGACGTCGAAAGTGGTTTCGGACCGATCCAGCATCATCAATTCCGGAATCACCTCCGGACCCATCATCGGGGGGACGCCGATGCGGATATTCTCCATTGCCGGGGAAAGATGGGCACGCATGGCCGTTTGCGTCTGCTCCACCTCGGCGAGGATCCGCTGCGCCCGATCCTGGAAGAGCCGGCCCGCATCGCTGAGGTTCACCCCGGTTGAGGTTCTCTCAAGGAGCCGGACCCCCAACTCGGACTCGAGCCGGCGCACGGCGTGTGACACCGCAGGTTGGGATACAAAAAGCTCGCCTGCTGCATCGGTGAAGCTTCGGGTCCGCGCGACGGCAAGAAAATACTCGACCTGACGTAGGTCCACGGGCGAACTCCCCTCGGATGGTTGCATGGAATACGCATGCGTGCCCATGGGAACGGGCACGCTTGCGTATTCTATGCGGTTCACCCGGGGTTGGGCCTAACCGGTGGCGGACATGCGCTCCAGGCGGCGCTGTCGCTGGAGCCTGGGGTCGGGAACGGGCGCGGAGGCAACCAGGTTACGCGTGTAGGGATGGGTGGGCGAATCGCACAGCGATCTGCTCTCGCCGGTCTCGACAATCCTTCCCTGCTGCAGCACCGCGGTGCGGTCGGCAAAATCCCGGACGACGGCAAGGTCGTGTGAGATGAACAGGTACGCGACGCCAATGGACTCGCGCAGTTCGGTCATGAGTTCCAGAATCCTTGACTGGGTCGTTACATCCAGCGCACTTGTTGGTTCGTCACAGATGATGACCGCCGGTTCGAGTGCCAGGGCGCGCGCGATGGCGACGCGCTGCCGTTGCCCGCCGCTGAACTGGGCGGGGTAGCGCTCCGAGGCGTCACCGGGAAGATTTACGCGCTCCAGCAGGGTCGAGATCCGAGATTGGGCCTCGTGGGCGGAAAACGCGCCGGAGGCCAAGAGCGGTTCGGCCAGGATTTGGCCGATGGTCAATGCAGGATTGAGTGAACCGTACGGGTTCTGGAAGATCACCTGCAGCTTGGTCGCCAACGCCCGCCGCCCCTTGGGTGGGAGGTTGTGGATGGGCAGGCCCTCGAGGTGGACGGAGCCGGCCGCAACCGGCTCCAAGCCGAGAATCGCCTTGCCGATGGTGCTTTTTCCGGACCCGGACTCTCCCACGAGTGCCAGGGTCTCGCCCGGGGCGATGGTGAAGGAGACATCGTGGACGATGCGGACCATGCCGCGTCGTCGCTTCGTCCGGTAGTCGACACACAGGTTGTCGACGGCGAGGATTGGCTGGACAGGTTGGTCATGCATCATGGACTGCCGTTCCTAGAAGGCTGGGTGTGCTCCGAATCAGCTCCGCGGTGTAGTCGGAGGTTGGCGCGTGGAAAATGGTGTCGACGTCTCCGTGTTCTACGATCCGGCCGTCGGCCATCACCACGACCTGGTCGCACAGATCGGCAACGACGCCCAGGTCGTGGGTGACAATGAGGATCGCCGTGCCGGTCTCCTCCCGGAGCATCCTGAACAGGTCCAGGATGCTGGCCTGCACAGTGACATCCAATGCGGTGGTTGGTTCGTCGGCCAGCAACACCCGCGGCGAGCCGGCCAGGGCCATAGCGATCACGACACGTTGGGCCATGCCGCCCGAAAGCTCGTGCGGGTACTTGCCCAGGACGTCCTTTGCGCGGGGTATCCGGGTCTGCTCGAGTAGTTCCAGGGCGCGCTTTCGGTATTTCCGGGGGCGCCCGCCGTGCTGTGCGGCCAGGATCTCGGTCAGCTGCGAGCCGACGTTGAAAACCGGGTCCAGTGCAACCATCGGTTCCTGGGAGATCAGTCCGATTCCGGTGCCGCGAAGTGCACGCATGTCCGCGTTGGACAGTTGCGTGAGTTCGCGCCCGTCAAGCCGGGCGGATCCCGAGGTGACCTCGACGTTGTTGGGCAGAAGACGCAGCAAGGACAGCGCCGTCATGGTCTTGCCGCTTCCGGACTCCCCGACAAGACCCACGACCTCGCCGCGTCGCACCGAGAACCCGATCCGGTCCACGATGGCCTGTCCGCCCCGGACGCCGACTGAGTAGTCCTTGACCACCAGCACGTCGTCCTCTGAGTCGGGGCGCGGGGTCGTCTGCGGGCGGTTCTCCGCGACAGCCCTCGGCTGGTGGGTGGCGCCCGGCTGGCGCCGCGAATCCATCACCACGTCGCGCAGGCCGTCACCCAGCAACCCGAAGGAAAGGGTCAGCAGCGCAATCATTCCGCCGGTGATGTAGAGCATGGTGGGCTGTTGCTGCATGATTTCTGCTGCCTCGCCGACCAGGGCGCCCCAGGTTGGCACCGGGGGCCGGCTGGCCAGTCCCAGGTAGCCCAAGCCGGTCTGGACGGTGAGCGCGACACCTGCGAAGAGTGAAAGCTGGATCAGGATCGGCCCGAAGAGCGCGGGCAGGATGTGGCGGGTCATGATCCGGATTGGATCCAGGCCCGATACGACCGCCGCGGATACGTAGAGTTCCTGGCGGATCTCGATGCACGCCGCACGGACAATGCGGATAAGCTTGCCCGAGGCCATCAGGCCAAGGGTGAACATCGCCAGGCTCAGGTTCTGGCTGAAGACGGCCAGCACCACCAGCACCACGATGACGCCGGGCAGTGCCATGAGGATGTCAACAACCCAACCGATGACACGGTCGGTCTTGCGGCCCAGGTAGCCTGCGGCCACGCCCAACGTCGATCCGACCAGTGCGTAGGTGAGCACAGCGACCAGGGTGCCGGTCAAGGCGGGGCGGCCGCCGAAGGCGAGCCGGCTGAGGATATCGCGGCCGAGGCTGTCTGTACCAAGAAGGAACTCACCGGAAGGCGGCTCCATGCCGCGGGTGAGGTTCTGCTGCAGGGGATCGGCCAGCGGCAGCAAATCGGCGAAGAGGACAACGAACGAGACCAGACCGATGACGGCGATGGACGTCCACAGCAGCGGACGGGAGACGATGCGCGGAAGCAGGCTTCCCGTGCGGATCTTTGGCTTGATGGTGCTCATGGATTCATGGCCTTTGGATTGAAGAGCCCGTAGGTGAGATCGACGAGCAGGTTGACGGCAACGGCGATCAACGTATAGACGAGAACAATGCCCTGAACGACGACGATGTCCGCCTGGTTGGTGGCGGCCACGATCAACGAACCCAGCCCCGGAAGGCCGAAAACGCTCTCGATGACCACCGTCGCCGAAAGGGTGTTGATGAAGGTGATGCCGGTGATCGTGGAGACGGACATCCCGGAATTCTTGAGTGCATGGCGGAACACCAGCGACTTTTCGGGGATGCCGCCGGCACGCAGGGTCCGAATGAAGTCCTTGGACAAGTTGTTCATCATGTTGTCGCGGGTGACCTTGGCGATCGAGGCGATACCGGTGAGCGAGAGCGCCACAACAGGCAGCGCCAGCGTGCTGATCCAGCCGCCGACGGATTCGGTCGGTCGGACGTAGCCGGTGGCCGGCACCAGGTTGAGGCTGATCGCGAAGATCGCCACGAGGACAAGTGCCACCCAGAAGTTGGGCAGGGCCGCACCGACCAGCGAAACCACATCCACGAGACGACGCAGGAACCGAGGCCCGATCGAGCTGAATATACCCAGGACGACACCGGCGAGGGCCGCCACCAGCGTCGCACCGACCAGGAGTGACAAGGTGACAGGCAGCCGGTCGGCGATGCTGTCCGAAACGGACACGCCCGTGAAGACCGAATTTCCCATGTCTCCCTGCACGAGCTTGCTCATGTACAGCCAGTATTGGACCGGAAGGGGCTCATCGAGGTTGAGTTCCGACCTTAAGGCGTCCAGCTGGTCCGGGGTCGCGTGAACGCCGAGCCTGGCCTGGGCCTGGTCTCCCGGGAGAAACGATTGCAGGACGAACGTGATCACCGAGACGACCACGAGGACCGGAATCGAGATGAGGAGACGATGAATTACGAGTTTCAACATGGTGTCGTGTGGCTATTCCCCGGCCGGTGACCAGTTGGTGACGGGGGAGATGTCCGGGGCGTCGCCCAGGAACCCGATGCCTTCCAGGCCTGCGTCGTGGATGTAGATGAAGTCCACTTGCACCACGGGCAGGGCGACCGCGTCTTCCGTCAGGGTGCGCAGCAGTTCCGTGGCCGTGGATGCCTGGTTTTCCGGGGTCGCCGACTGGAGCTTCCGGAAGCCCGACTCGATCTCCGCGTCCGCGACGCCGTAGGGATTCATGACCGCACGCTCGGTGAAACCGAACTGGGCATCGAGGAATAGCGGCCTGGCGTGCGTCCCGTGGCTCACGGCCTCGTAGTTCTTGCCGTTGAGTTCCCCGATCCATTCCTGCATGCTCGAGGTCGGCTTCAGGTTCAGGGTGACGCCGATTTCGCCGAGTTGGGCGGAGAGGATCTCGACCATGCGCGTTGCCGCGGGGTCGAAGGACTTGTACAGGGCGTCCATGGCGAATCCGTCGGCGTAGCCGGCCTCCTCGAGCAGCGCCTTGGCCTTCGCCTGATCGTAGGAGTAGGTTTCCTCGAGCGCCGGATCGTAGCCGGAAGTCGGGCCGCCGGGAACGATGGGCACCGAGGTCGGCTTGCCATAGCCGGAGTATGCAGCGGCAACGATGCCCTCGCGGTCGATGGCGTAGTTCAATGCCTGTCGCACCTGCTTTGAGGCAAGCGCCGGAACCTGCACGCCTTCGCGGTCCGTCAGGTAGAACCCGTTCCACATGCCGGGCCGGTTGACGACGGTGAGGGCGTCGTCGGTTTCCGCAGAGGGGGCAACCGATGCCGATCCCTCCATGACGTCGACCTGGCCCGACTTCAGGGCCTGCAGTTGGGACTTCTTGTCGGCGATGACCCGGACAACGACCTTCTCGAAGTTCACGTCCTGGGGCGAGTAGTAGTTCTCGTTCGGGACGTAGACGTAGGTGTCCCCGGGAACCGTCTCGTTCTGGTCCAGCTTGTAGGGTCCGGCTCCGAACGTCGTGGTTTCGATGGCATCGGGCTTCTCGAGACCTGCGGGACTGATGATCAAACCCATCATGTACTTGGGGGTGAAAAGCAGCGGCATCAACGGGTTGGGCTCCTCCGAGGTGACGCGAATGGTGAGATCGTCAATTGCGGTGAACTCCATGCCCCGGAAATACGCGACCACGGGACCCTGGTTGTGGTCCAGGAAGCGCCGCATGGAAGCGACGGCTTCCTTGGCGGTGAGTGCGGAGCCATCGGCAAACTTCAGGCCTTCCCGGAGCGTCAGGCTGAAGTCCGTGTTTCCTTCGCCCTCGTAGCCCCACTTTTCGGCCAGCCCGGCCGCAGGGTTGCCGTCGGCGTCGAGGGTGAGCAGCGCTGCATATGCGGGGTCGATGCTCCACCGGTTGACGTCCCCGTTGGGTGAGGAGGCTGGATCCAGGCCGGTGGGAGGGGAAGAGATGGCGATGTCCAAGGTGGTGTCGGGTGCAGCGCCGGCGGCGTTGCCGCCACCGCCGCAGCCGGTCAGGGCGAGTGCTACCGCCATGGCGGTGGCACCGAGTGCCAGGGACTTCTTGCGGGTTGGCATTAACAGCATGTCAACTGACCTTTCCTGTTTTAAGGTGGGCGATGGTGTGGTGGGTGAGCTCTTCGGCTCTTCCCGCGTAGTTCCGTGTGGAAAGCAGGTGCTCCAGGTCTATGCGGTCGACATGCTCGGATACCCGCGCATCCTCCATGAGGACATCGACGAGAGCGCGGTTGCCGGCGACGGAGTCGGTCACTGCCGCATGGACGATGGAGTGGGCCTTGTGCCGGCCAACGTGGTTGGCCAGTCGCATCATGACGGATTCGGAGGAAGACGCGGAACCCGCCGTTTCCAGGTTTCGTTCAAGCTGGTGAACGTCGACCACCAGCCGGGGGAGAAGATCGATGAGTCCCTCCAGAGCCTCGTGCGTTGAGATGTAGCAGCGTTCCAGGGCCTCGCCCTCGAACATGAGGTTGCCGGCGTCGCGGTCGCCGTCGGGAGCCGGCATGCGAAGCAGGTCGCTGGCCGCCGACAACGCAGTTTGGGCCGTGGCCGAGATCTTCATGGTGGCAAATGGATTTCGCTTGTGCGGCATGGTGCTGCTGCCGATCTGCCCTTCGGCGTGCGCTTCGTGGATCTCGGCCACTTCCGAACGCTGCATGTGAAACAGGCCATCTGCGACATTCCGGATCGACTGGGCGAGGATGCCGGTGGCCGTGCCAAGCTCCACCATGGCGTCGCGGGACGCATGCCAGTTGACCGGGGGCAGTTCCAAGCCCAACGATTCGGCCAGGCCGCGTTGGACGGCCGGACCGTGTTCGCCCAGCGAGGCCAACGTTCCGGACGCCCCGTAGAACTGTCCCAGGTGGCTTCGGCGATGGACGCAGCGAAGACGTTCTTCTGCGCGGGCCAGCTCGGCCGCCCAGCGCGCGAAACGAAGGCCAAGCGTCCCCGGAAGTGCATACTGGCCGTTGGTCCTGGTGGCCATGTAGGTGGCCGCGTGCTTCGTAGCCAGTTCGCTCAGGCCATCGATCAATCGGTCCAGATCCCTGAGCATCAACTCGCCGGCCTTCTGCAGTTGCAGGACCAACGCGGTGTCCATGATGTCTTGGCTGGTTGCTCCCCAGTGGAAGTAGCGTTCGGCCGGTTCGCCGCATGCGCGGACGAAAACGTTGATGAATGCGACCAGTGGGTGCCCGACACGCTCGTGTTCGCGTTCCCAGGCCTCGACGTCGACCCAATCGGACCGCGCGGTGTTGGCGATCGACTCTGCGGTGGCACGGGGGATCAATCCAAGGTCGGCCTCCACCCGAGCCAGGACGGTCTCGACATGGGCCCAGCTGCGAAGGACTTCCGCCTGTTCGAAGTGCCTTGACATGGGGTGATTCATTTATCCAACCAATCGTTGACTTTATCAATAATTCAACCCTAGGCGAGACCTGCGTCACTGGAACAGTGAAACTTATTGATGCGCGGATAAAGAAAATTCATGTGCCAGGAACCGCGCAGGCAGAGCGGTACGAGATGGTGGCGCAAGCCTCGAAGTGAGTCGGTGGCAACATGTCGAGCACGTATAGTGGGGGAAATTTCCCTGGACTTCCGAAAGGACCCTCCGTGACCCAGACCCCAACCCCGCCCGTACTCGACTTCGTGGCTACCATCGACGTCGAGGTCTCCCCGACCATCGACATCGGCACCACCGCCCAGGGCATCCGCCGGGTGGCCCCGATCCGCGGCGGGACGGTGGCCGGCCCGGGCCTGTCCGGGAAGGTGCTCGATGCCGGGGCCGACTTCCAGCGCTACCCGGCGCCCGACCTCGCGTTCCTGGAAGCCAACTACGTCCTGGAACTGGACGACGGCCAGCGGATCCTGGTGGAAAACCGGGCTATGCGCACTGCGGACCCCGCCGACCTGGAACGCATGATGGCAGGCGAAACCGTCGATCCCTCCCGCGTCTACTTCCGCTGCGTGCCCGGCCTCTCGGCCGACGACTCCGGGCCGCACGCCTGGATGAACCGCACGCTGTTCCTGGGCGTCGGCGAGCGCCTGGCGACCGGCGTGCGCATCGACGTATTCCGCGTGCGGTAGCCGGTCCCCGCCGGCGGCGGAGTCCGGGCGGTGTGCCTCCGCTACCCTTGAACAAAGCCCGAAGCCCGAGGAGAACCGCCGTGTCCTGCTGCCACCCCGCCGACCGTCCGCGTCCTGCCACCGCGGGAGCCGCTGCCCCCGCCGCGGACCCGGCCGTGCCCTCCGGCATGCTCGACGACGGCCCGCGGACGGTGCAGGAGGTGGCGCTGGCCGGCGGGCGCTTTGCCATGGGGGATGCCTTCGACGAGGGCTACGCGCAGGACGGCGAGGTCCCGGTGCATGCCGTTCGGCTTTCCCCCTTCGCGATTGATGCCACCACGGTGACCAACACCGAGTTCGCCCGGTTCGTGGAGGCCACCGGGTACCGCACCGAGTCGGAGGTTTACGGGTACTCCGCGGTGTTCCACCTGCTGGTCAGGGCGCCGAAGCGGGATATCGTGGGCAGCGCCGAGGGTGCCGGCTGGTGGCTCACGGTGCGCGGGGCCGACTGGGCCCATCCGCACGGGGCCGAATCCAGCTGGCGGGACGCCGCCGACCATCCGGTGGTCCAGGTCTCGTGGAACGACGCCCAGGCCTACTGCGCCTGGGCGGGCCGTTCCCTGCCCACCGAGGCCCAATGGGAATACGCTGCCCGCGGCGGTCTCGAATCCCGGCGCTACCCGTGGGGCGACGAGCTGCACGGTCCGGACGGGGAACACCTGTGCAACATCTGGCAAGGCGAATTCCCCACGCGCAACACGCTCGGTGACGGTTTCCTGGGCACCGCCCCTGTCACGTCCTTTCCGCCCAACGGCTTCGGGCTGCACGAGGTCAGCGGCAACGTGTGGGAATGGTGCGCCGACTGGTTCCTGCCCAAGTACTACCGCAATTCGCCCGACGCCGACCCGGCCGGGCCCAGCATCGGGCGCGGGCGGGTCATGCGCGGCGGGTCCTTCCTCTGCCACGACTCCTATTGCAACCGCTACCGGCTTTCGGCGCGCACCTCCAACAGCGCGGACTCGGCCAGCAGCAACACCGGCTTCCGCACCGTCGCCCGCGCGGGCTGACGGGCGGAAGCCGGCCGGCTATTCGAAGACCCGGGCCATCTCCCGGTCCAGTTCCAGCACCTGCTCGGGGTTGTAGTCGGCCTTGGCGCCCGGGGTGTAGTGCACCCGGTGCAGGGTCCCGGTGTAGCGGAAGGCGCCGTGGCGCCGGGACAGCTCCCAGTCCACGGGGCCCCCGCGATCCAGCCCCACGCTGATCCCGGCGAACGGCGCCATCCCGGTCAGCTGCAGCAGGTTCTCCAGCCGCGCCGTTTCCACCCCGTCCACGAGCAGCCGCACATCCCACTTGATCCCGGGCCGCGCGATGAAATCGAGGGTGACCAGGTGGCTGCCGGGCTCCAGCGGTGCGCCGGTGCGAAGCATCTTCCCGTACTGGTTGTAGGCCAGGGTCAGGTTCCCGTCCTCGGTGTACAGCACGTAGCCGCCGCCCTGGTCGCCGTGGGCGACGAGCACGCCGGCGGCTCCCGGGGCGTGGTCGATGGCCACGTCGACGGTGAAGGAACGCAGCCGGATCAGCTTGGCGGAGCGGAAGCGCTCCAGCGTGGGGGCGCCGGGGTACAGGGTCACCGGTGCCTCGAGCAGCAGCTCGGTGGCGGGGCGGTTCCGGTTGAAGGAGCCGTCGTCGTTCAGCGGGAACACCTGGTTGTGCCAGGCGGCGGCCCGCCAGCGTTCGGCCAGCTCGCGCACCTTCTGCGGGTGGGCGGCTGCCACGTCGACGGTCTCGGTCGGGTCGGCTGCCAGGTCGTAGAGCTCCCAGGTGCCCTGCTCCCAGCCGGGACCGTTGGCTTCGGGGGCCACGGCCTTCCAGTTGCCGTCCAGGAGGGCGCGCCGGCCGTTGAGCTCGGTGTACTGCTCGGTGTGTGCCGAGTCCAGGGTCGGCTCGCGCAGCCACCTATCGAAGGGGATCCCGTCGGTTTCCTGGGCAGGGACCCCGTGGCGCTGCTCCAGCGGGGAGACACCGGCGAGGTTCAGCAGGGTCGCGCCGACGTCCGTGGCGTAGGCGTACTGGTGGCGGATCCCGTCATCGCCCGCGGCCTTCGGCAACCCGGCCGGCCAGGACAGCAGCATCGGCACGCGCGTGCCGCCGCCGTAGGTGTGCATCTTGTAGAGCCTAAACGGGGTGTTGGAGGCGTAGGCCCATCCGCGCGGGTAGTGCACGTAGGCCCGCGGCCCGCCGATCAGTTCCGGGTCGCGGGCCACGTCGGCGTCCCAGTCCTCGGGCAGGCCGAAGCGCGGGGCGCCGAAGCGGCTGAAGTAGCTGCGCGTGCCGGTGTCCCCGCCCTCGGCGGTGGCCCCGTTGTCGGAGGTGAACACGATGATGGTGTTCTCGTATTCGCCGGTGGCCTTCAGGTGGTCGGTGATCCGCTTGAGGTTCTGGTCCACGTTGTCCACGGCCGCCGCGTAGGCCTCCATGTAGCGGGCGAAGAGTTGGCGCTGTTCCGCCTCCAGCTCGTCCCAGGGCACCACCTCGGCGCCCGGCTCGGTGTTGCGCGGCGCGCAGGCGGTGCCCTCGGGGAAGAGCCCGGCGGCGATCTGGCGGGCGAAGCGCGCCGAGCGGATATGGTCCCACCCGGATTCGTAGCGTCCGCGGTATTTTTCCAGGTCCGCGGCCTTGGCCTGCAGCGGGCCGTGCACGGCCTGGTGGGTGAAGTAGAGGAAAAAGGGCTTGGCCGGGTCGTTGGCGCGCAGCTCGCCGATCATGCCCAGCGCCTTGTCCGTCAGGTCGTCGGTGAGGTAGTAGTCCGCGGGGTATTCGTCGATGACCACCTGGCTGTTGTCCGAGATGATCCGGTGCGGGTGGAAGAGCGAGGTGAACCCGTCCATGCAGCCGTAGTAGCGCTCGAAGCCGCGGGCCAGTGGCCAGCTGTCCTTCGCCGCCCCGTCGTGCATCTTCGATTCCACGGTCAGGTGCCACTTGCCGACCATGAAGGTCGCGTATCCGCCGGCCCGGAAGTTCTCCGCCAGCGTCGGGGCATCGGCGGGAAGTTCCATGGCGGTGTTGGGGAACCCGGGATCCATGTGCGGGACGTAGGCGAAGCCGGCGCGGTGCGGGTTCATCCCCGTGAGCAGCGCCGCCCGGGCCGGGGCGCACATCGGCGGGGTCTGGTAGTTGCCCAGCCGGTAACCGTCCTCGGCAATCTCGGCCAGCGTGGGGGTGTCGATCTCGCCGCCGAAGGGCGAGATGTCGCTGTATCCCATGTCGTCCATGAGCATCACGATCACGTTCGGCGCCCCCCGCGGTGCGTGCACCGGCGGCTTCCAGGCCGGGACCGAGTCCCTGGCCTTTTCGGAGACCGCCCCGGTGAAGGAGCCGTACCCGCGCACGGGGAAGGGGCCGGAATTTATCTGGGCGGACATCGTGGGACTTCTCTTTCGCTGGATTTCGTGGGACAACGTGCCGGCACCCCGGCCACCGCGGTGCTGCGGTGGCCGGGGTGGCCGGTCGGCTGTTAGGAGAGGCTGGTCTTCGAGCTTTCGCGGGTCAGCAGCACCGCGACCAGGCCGATGGCCATCACGACCATCCAGAACCCGGCGACCAGGCCGAATCCTCCGCCGGCGGCGATGACAAGCCCGGAGGCGATCATCGGGGTGAACCCGGCGCCGACCACCGAGGCGCCCTGGTAGGCCAGCGAGGCACCGGTGTAGCGGACGTGGGTGGGGAACTGTTCGGCGACAAAGGCGCCGATCGGGCCGTAGAGCAGGCCCTGGACCAGTCCGTTGCCCACAACGATCGCGACAGCGAAGCCCCACATGGTGCCGTTGTTCAGCAGCGCCATCAGCGGGTAGGCCAGCACGATGCCGATGATGCCGGCGAAGACCAGCATGCGGCGGCGGCCCACGCGGTCGCTCATCCGGGCCGCCCAGAAGGTGACGACGAGGGTCAGCACCGCGCCGGCGGCCTTCCAGTTCAGCACGCCGGAGCGCTCAACTCCGTTGGACACCGCGATCGAGACGCCCCAGACGGTCAGCAGGCCCTGGCAGCAGTAGAAGCTGACGGTGGCCAGCAGGGCCAGCACCACGGCGCGCGGGTGGTTGCGCAGCACGTCCGGCAGCGGCATCTTGCGCTTTTCGCTGGCCTCGGCGAGCTTGTTGAACATCGGCGTTTCGGCGACCTTGAGCCGGATGACCATGCCGACGGCGATCAATGCAGCGCTGAGCAGGAACGGGATGCGCCAGCCCCAGGTCAGGAACTGGTCCCCGGTGGCGGCGGACACGGCGGAGACCACCAGGGTCGCCATGATCGCACCGGCCGGGCCGCCGGCGTTGGCGAAGGACGTGGCAAACCCGCGCTTGGACTGCGGGGCGTGCTCCAGGGCCATGAGCGCGGCCCCTCCCCATTCGCCGCCGACCGCGATGCCCTGCACCACGCGCAGCAGCACCAGCGCCGTCGGGGCGAGGATGCCGATCTGCGCCGTGGTGGGCAGCAGGCCGATCATCGTGGTGGCCACACCCATCATCAGCATCGAGAGGACCAGCATCTTCTTGCGGCCGATGCGGTCGCCGAAGTGGCCGAAGACGATGCCGCCCAGCGGCCGGGCCACGTAGCCCGCGGCCAGCGTGGCGAAGGAGGCGAACAGTCCGAACGAGGGGCTGAGGTCCGAGAAGAACACCTTGCCGAACACGATCGAGGCGGCCGTGGCGTACAGGATGAAGTCGTAGTACTCGATGGCGCTGCCGACGAAGCTGGAGGCCAGGATGCGGCGCATGTCCTTGGTGTTCAGCGAATCGTGGGGAGCATGGCGTGGCGGCGTCTTTGCCGTCCCGATGGTCTTGTTGCTCATGGGAGTTCCCTCGGTAGGTCGAATGATGATTGGCTTGCATCCAGTGTGCTCCACGCCACATGATATAGATAATCAATTGATTCAATGAGATTCATCAGGAGAACTTATGGGCGAGCTAACGCTGCGCCAGCTGCAGTATTTCGTGGCGGTCGTGGACCACGGGTCGGTCACCGCTGCTGCCGAAGCCTGCCATGTTTCCCAGGCGGCGGCCTCCATGGCGATTGCGCAGCTGGAAAAATCACTGGGGGTGGACCTGCTGATCCGCAGCCAGTCGCGCCGGCTCTCGCCCACCGCGGCCGGAACCGAGTTCGCCGCCCATGCGCGTGCAGTGCTTGAACGCCTGGCGGAGGCCGAGGCAGTGGTGTCCGAGAGCGTGGGGCAGATGCGCGGCGCGCTGCGCGTCGGCTGCAGCCCGACGCTCTCGCCCCGGCTCATTCCGCCGCTGGTGCAGTTTTTCACACTTCACCATCCGCAAATTGACCTGCGCATCAACGAAGGGGCGCCGGTCCAGACCCAGGACGATGTCCGCCATGGGCGGCTTGACCTGGCCTTCGGCTATGCGTGGCAGGCCGACACCGATCTGCGCCGCGAGCACATCGCAGACGTCCGCCTCCAGGTGATGTTGGCCGCCGGGCACCCCCTGGCCGGACGCAAGTCGGTGCACTTGGCCGAGATCGTGCACGAACCGGCCGTGATCCTCAATGTGCCGCCCACCGCCGAGCGGCTCATTGCGCTGGTCCAGTCGCTTGGGCTCGAGCTGGACATCAAGTTGACCAGCACCAACATGGAAACCATTCGCTCGTTGGTGGGACGCGGACTGGGGTTCTCGTTCGTCAACAGCGCGCCGGCCACGGGGACCACGTTCGACGGGCTGGAGGTCGTCTACGTCCCGGTGGCCGATGCGATGCCGCAGAACTCCATCGTGGCGATGCTTCCTACCGGGCATGCGGTGCCGCGCAGGGTTTCGGCGGCGCTCGAGGTGCTGCGCGACGACGTCCGGTCCCCGGAGTGAACTCGGTGCCTGACCACTCGGGGACCGGAGCTCCGGTAGCAGCGCTATTCGGCCAAGGCCAGTGCCTTCGCCAGGGACTTGAGGTCGTACCCGGTGTCGCCGCATTGCTCCGGCGTCGGGTTCGTTCCCTGATCGAGGATCTTCCGGGCAGCAACGTGGTCTGCCGGCTTGTTCACGGATTCGACTGCGACCAAGGTTTCTCCGTCAAAGCAGAACACCGAGAACCTGCCGCTGCCCGGTTCTCCGCGCAACACACAATTGTTTCCGGGCGCTGAGAGTCCCGCGATTTGCAGCCGAAGGCCGCCTTGGATCGACCAGAACCAAGGCACCGGTTCGTACCGTGCCTCCGTGGCGCCGACGATTTGGTGCGCGGCATGCTTGGCTTGGTCGGTCGCGTTCTGCACCGACTCCAGCCTGATGCGGCCGGCGCCCGACGGGTTCGGGAAGGAGGCGCAGTCGCCCACGGCGTAGATATCGGGATCCAGGGTGCGCAGGGCGTGGTCCACGACGATGCCGTTTTCCACTTCAAGCCCGGCAGCCTGGGCCAAGGAGATATTGGGTGCGACCCCGACACCGACCACTACGAGGTCGGCGGGATAGCGGGCACCGGATGTCGATACCGCCGTGACCACGTTTCCATCCTCATCACCCGAGAATGACGCGATACCCTCGCCCAGGCGGAGGCCGACCCCGTTGTCCAGGTGCTGCCGCGCGAAGAAATCTCCCATGGCGGGACTCAAAGCACGGGACATGGGGCGGGCCGAAAATTCGAGGACCGTGACGTTCTTGCCCATGGCGCGAGCCGCTGAGGCAAACTCGAGTCCAATGAAGCCAGCGCCGACGACCACAATATTCCGGGACGGTTCCAAAATCCCGCGGAGGTGCACGGCGTCATCCAGCGTTTTCAAACCGACGATCCCGGAAAGCGTCGAGCCGGGGACATCCAGCATCCGATTTGAAGCACCCGTGGCGATGACGAGCTTGGAAAAGGGCACCTGTTCACCGTCGGAAAGCTGCACCGAACGAGACCTGCGGTCGATCGATGCAACTTCAGCGTCGACGCGGAGTTCGATCCGGTGCTGCTCGAAGAAGGATGCGGCACGCAGCGGGAGGGGCTCTGCCGCCTGGCCCGGAGCCAAGTAGTCCTTGGACAGCGGAGGGCGCTGGTAGGGCGCATGCCGTTCCTCGCCGATGAGCACGATGCGCCCTGCCCAGCCCGACTCCCTCAGAGACTCGGCCGCCTGGACCCCCGCGTGTCCCGCGCCGATGATCACCGCGCTCGGGTGTTGTTCGACAGCCGGCATCACTGGGTCTCCGGCAGATCGACTGCAATGGCAGAAAAGTGCTCTCCGGCTTTGAGCTGGCACCCCAACCGCGAACCTTCGGTCCTGGCCGTGGCTGCACAGTCGAGCATCTCGTCCTCGTCTTCGCCAATTGGAGGCAGCTGTCCGCGATATTCCGGCCGAACAATCACGTGGCAGGTGGCGCACATGGCCTGGCCACCGCATTCTCCGACAATGTTGCCGACGCCGTTGAGGATGGCGGCTTTCATGATGGAGACACCTGGCTCCAACTGGACCAGTTCAGTGCCGCCGCTGGCGCTGTTGAATGTTGCAGTGATCATGGGTTTCTCCCGTGTGAGTGTCGTTGATCCAGGGGTGGCGAAAGGACAGCTAATGGCTTTCCGCGCCCAGGTCGTTGTCCTTGGATTCCTTCATGAAGATGACCGTGACCAGGCTGATGGCCGCGAGCGTGCCGAGGTACACCATGACCGGAACGGTCGCCTTCGCCGGGGCGTAGAGCGAAGCCAGGATTGTCGGAGTGAACCCGGCACCCAGGACCGTTGCCAGCTGGTATCCCATGGAGGCGCCGGTGTAGCGGGACCTGGTGCCGAAGCGCTCGGCAATGAACGCTGCCATGGGACCGTACATGATTGTTTGGGTCACGATTCCCAGTGCGAAGCCCAAGAAGATGAGGAACAAGTCGCCCGACGCCAAGAGCGGGAAGACAACCGGCAGGACGAGCAGGAAGGCGATGTTGCCCGCGATCATCAGCGGGCGCCTGCCCCACCGGTCCGAGAGCCGACCGAAGTACAAGGTGGTGAAGATGCTGATCACCCCGGCGATGGCAAACATGAACATGACGTCCTGGCGCTCGACTCCGTGGGAGACCGTGTAGGTGATGGCAAAGGTCGACAAGGTCGTCTGCAAGGCGAAGGCGGACATCGCCGCAAAGATCACCACGATCAGGCCCTTGGGGCGCCGCAGGACCTGGATGATCGGCGGACGGTTTTCCTGGAGGCCCTTGGCTGTTTCCCGTTCGGCCGCTTCGAGGAAGACGGGGCTTTCGGACACGTTCTTGCGGATGTACAGCCCGACGAGCAGCAGCACGAATGACAATAGGAACGGCACGCGCCAGCCCCAGCTGAGGAATTGGTCCTGGGGAAGCGAGGAGAAGAGTCCCATGATGATCAGTCCCAGGACCGAGCCACTGGGTGCCCCTGCGTTGACGAATGAGGCAGCAAATCCGCGCTTCTTGGAATCGGCATGTTCGAGGGCCATCAACGCAGCTCCGCCCCATTCGCCGCCCACGGCGATCCCCTGGATGACCCGAAGGGTCACGAGGATCACAGCGGCCCATGAACCGATCGTTGCCGAAGACGGCACCAGTCCAATGGCAGTGGAGGCAAGTCCCATCATGAGCATGGAAATGACCAGCAGCTTCTTGCGGCCAGCCTTGTCCCCGAAGTGGCCGAAGATGATCCCGCCCAGCGGACGGGCCAGATATCCGGTGGCGAACGTTGCGTACGATGCTACGACGCCGGCCCAGGGCGAAAGCCCGGAGAAGAATACCGGCCCGAAGACCACGGCGGACGCCGTTGCGTAGAGGAGGAAATCGTAGAACTCAACGGCTGTGCCGAAATAGCTGGAGAAGACCACCTTGCGGACTTCGCGCTTGCGGGCGGCTTCGCTGAGCGAGGAGGTGCGAGTGTCAATTTGCATGCTGATTCCTTTCATTTTGTTGTGTGGCATCGGTGCAGTGCCGAGTCGGTTTCGGCGTCTACCAGATGACGGGAAGGGATGCATAGCCCCGGAAAGCCCACCCGTCCCATGTCCCGGGGTTCGCAGGATCCGTACTCAACCCGGGAAAGCGCTCGTAGAGGGCCGGAACCGCGATGCGCCCGATGGCCGTCTCGGCGGCCCATTTTCCGGCACACATGTGGTTCCCGCTGCCGAATCCCAGATGGCGGCGTTCCGGCCTCCGGGGATCGAAAAGGTCGGGGTTCTCGAACTTGGTTGCGTCCCTGTTGGCAGAGGCCACCAGGAGCCCGACCTGGCTTTGGGCGGGGATTGCGAAACCGTCGATCTCGGTACTGGTCTTGGTTTCGCGGGTGACCATGCCAATGGGGCTCTGGAACCGGACGGTCTCCTGGAATATGTTGGCGAAGTTCCCCGCATCCTCCCTTGCCCAGGCCAAATGTTCCGGGTGCTGCGTCAGCAATGAGACGCTCGAAGTGGTGATGTGCTGCGGCTCGTTGACGCCGCCCGAGATGGCGAGGATGACATTGGCACGGACGCTTTCCAGCGACATGCCGCTGTGCAGCAGCAGCGAGGTCATGGAGTCGTCGGCATGATTCCGCAGTCTTCTGAACGCCTCGTCCAGGGCAACATCCACTTCAGCCCGTGAACGTTGGCAGCGAAGCCAGATATCGTCGCTGTCGAGGACGTTTCCCGCACCGGCAATGAAATCCGCCGACCAGCGGGCAAGATCCGTGGGGGAGACACCTGTCAATCCCAGCAGATCAATGAGATTCTTCGCGGCCAAGGGCGCGGCGAAGACTTCGTTGAGGTCGGCTCCGGGGCCAGCGGCTTCCAATTCTTCAAGGTACGTATTGGCATTGGTGCGAAACCGTTGTTCCCAGACCTGGGCGATCATTTTGGGCCGCAACGTCGGATTGATGATGCTGCGTTCGGCGGCGTGGGCGGCCCCGTCCTTGCGGATCATCGGTTGCCCGCCGAATGCCCTGGTCATGTGTGCGCCGGAGACGTCGTTGGAAAATACCTCGGGATGCTGTTCGCCGAAGAGGCATCCGGAGAAGGAAGCAACCAGAACTTTCTTGATAGAGGGGACCCAGGCCACGGGGGATTCCTCACGCAACCGAGCGTAGGTGGGGTATGGATCTGTACGCAGTTGTTTGGGATCGACCCAATCGGCGACCGGCAAGGTGCGCGTGCCAGCTGTCGGGGCAGACGTATCTGTGGAGCCAAGCGCGATTTCCATTTCGGGTGCGGCGTGTGCCGCAGGACCGGTGTAGGGGCACCTTGTTTCCGTAACAGCGCTCGCGTCCATATTGATCATTCCTCGTTCTCTTGGATTGCTTCCTTGGGAAACAACTATGATCTGGATTACAAGGAATATTGGCAGTATTCGCATCATGCGCAAAAGTCCTGTTTGGCGACCGAGAAACCACCCACCGTAGGAGCATGAATGGCCAAGGAATCAAAGGGCGAATCCGCGATGAGCCGAAGCGTGAGGGTTTTGGAAACCTTCGATCAAGGGACACGGGATCTGAGCCTGACGCAGATCACCCACCGCTCGGGCATGGCAAGCTCCAGCGCCTACAGGCTCGTCGGTGAAATGGTAGCCCTTGGACTCCTGGAAAAACTCCCGAACCGGCGCTACCGCATCGGACTGCGGCTCTGGGAATTGGCCAACAGGACCCCGGGCGCACTGGGCTTGCGCGAAGTAGCGATGCCATTCCTGCAGGACGTACAGGCGACGGTGCGTCAGCACACCCAGCTCGGCATCCTCAAGGGGAAAGAGGTCCTGTACCTGGAGCGGCTCTCTGCCCGCCAATCGGTCATCAACTTGACCATTGTCGGCGGCACGATGCCGTTCCATGCAACCTCCAGCGGTTTGGTCTTGTTGGCGTACAGCGATCCCGAAACCGTTGAGGATGCACTAAGAAGCCAACTTGACATGCATTTTCCTGCCCCTCGACCCAACGCCCAGTCAATGCGGCGGATACTCGGGGATGTTCGCAGGGAGGGATTTGCTGTGACTCGCGGCTACGTCCATCCCGATGCCACGGCGGTAGCCGTGCCGATCATGGGCCCGTTTGACACTGCTGCTGCGTCCCTTGCCGTTGTTGTGCCATCAAAGGATTTCCACCTGGATCGATTGTTGAGGGTCCTGCGGCCGACGGCCCGGAAGATCGCCGACGGTATGAGAAGCGCCTATATCGGGGAGTCCTCTTGACCCATCCAGCGCGCTTGTCCCGGCTGGTTGCCCGTCGCAGGGGGCGGATGTCGGCGAACCTTTCGCGAGTTGTCGAACTGGAAGCGCAAGGCCAACGGAACCGCGGTGGTGTTCCGGCTGCACTTCAACACCGGGCAGGGGGCCCGCACAGCGGGCCCCCTGCCTTGATCTATGGTTCGAGGCTTTCCGCCCCTTCGTTTGCGTGAGTTCTAGCTTCGAACTCTTGCGCCGGCATCTGGGCGGGAATGCCTCGTGACTGCATTCGGTGCGTTCGTACCCATGTCCGCATCCAGGTTCTGAATATCGGATCCGGAGCGGTCCTTGGCGTACAGCAGGGCGACCAGCGACATGGTCGAGAAGGACATCCAGAGCAGGGCTACCAGCCAAAGGTCCCCGCCGCCGGCGATGACCAGGGCGGTGGCGATCATCGGGGTGAATCCTGCGCCAAGTGTGGAGGCCATCTGGTAGCCGATGGAGGTTCCCGAGTAGCGCACCGCAGTCGGGAAGAGCTCGCCGGCGAAGGCGCCGTAGGGCCCGGAGGTGAAGCCCTGGACAAGGCTCAGACCCAGCACGATGGCCAGCATGAAGGCAACCGTGTTGCCCATGTCGAGCAGCGCCATGACCGGAAAGGCCAGGACAATGGCTCCTGCGTTGCCCCAAATGAGGATCTTTCGCCGGCCGAGCTTGTCGCTGAGCTTCGAGGCAACGATGATGGCCAAGACGGTGAAAAGGCCGCCAAAGGCCTTGATGTTCAGTACCTCGGTCTGTGCCAGGATGGCTTGCTGCACGGCGAAGGAGATCGCCCAGGCACCCATCAGGCCCTGCGCCATCTGGCCGGAAAGCCCGGACACCATGGCAATCAGCAGCGGCTTGCGGTGATGGCGGAAAAGCTCGGCGATGGGAATGCGCTTCTTGGCCTCCTGCGAAGACTTGGAAACCTCGGTAAAGACGCGGGATTCGGAGACCTTCATGCGGATGAAGATGGCCAGCATCATGAGCACGGCGGAGAACACGAACGGTACGCGCCAGCCCCAGGCCAGGAACTGTGCCTTGGGCAGGGTCGACATCGCCGAAAGGATCAGGGTGCCCAGGATGGTTCCGGCCGGCGCCCCCATGTAGGCGAAGGCTGAAGCGAATCCGCGTGATCCCTTCTTGGAGTTCTCAAAGGCAAGCAGCATGGCCCCGCCCCATTCCCCGCCCACGGCCAGGCCCTGGAAGACACGCAGGGAGACCAACAAGATGGGCGCCCAGATCCCGATCTGTGCGGTGGTGGGCAACAGGCCGATCAGCGTGGACGCGATGCCCATGGCCAATACGGTGGTGATCAAGATGGCCTTGCGCCCGATCTTGTCTCCCAGGTTGCCGAAGAGGAACGCGCCGAGGGGCCGGGCGATGTAGCCGACCGCCAGGGTGCCGAAGGAAACAAAGAGCGCAACGTTCGGGTCCAGGTCTGCAAAGAACACTTGGTTGAATACGATGCCTGCGGCCGTCGCGTAGAGGATGAAGTCGTAGTACTCGACCGCTGTGCCCAGGAAGCTGGAAAACAGGATCCGGCGCATCTCCTTCGGATTGGCGTGATAGACCTTTCCTTCCGGTGCTGGGCTTGCCGGATCGGCAGTGCTGCTGTGGCTCATGGCGTGGTCCTTTCAGTGCTCGAAATTGGGAATTGGCGACTGGTCGCGCTGGAGGAAGACAATCGGGCGGCGGCGCGGGCGGCGGGGCCGAATGGAATGACTTCCAGGTCGTCTGGGATCGAGAGGGTCCCGGCAAAAGTCGAGCGGGCCTCTTGCCAGGCTTCGGGCGGAGAATAGCTCGGTACCAGGTGATGGAGCGCCAGGTGGGTGGCATCGGCATCGCTGGCGATTCGGCCGGCTTCCGCCGCCGTGGTGTGTGCGCGGCGGTGGTGGTCCATGGTTGCCTGCAGCATCTGTGCGTCGGAGTATTGTGCGGCAAGGACTTCCAGATTGATGGCCTCGTGCAGCAATAGGTCGGTGCCCCGGGCAAGGCGAACCATGTTGCTGCAGGGTGCGGTATCCCCGGATATGGTTACGGATCCGCCAACGGTCTCGAAGCGGAAGGCGTAGGCCGGGGCGGTGGGATGGTGAGAGACCAGAATGGCCGTGACGGTCACATGTTCGTCCCGGAAGACTTCGATGGGTTCCATCTCGGGTGCGACGTCGGTGTCGGGGTCAAACCCGATTCCCCCGGGCAACCGGATCTCTCGCGGATCGAACTGCGCCGCAGGGGAAACCGCGAGGGAGTCGAAGATCCGGTCGTTGCAGTCGGTCGCGTAGGCCGAAAGGATGCCTGACACCAGACCCTCGATGCCGGGTGTTGGGCGATGCGGGGCAATCGGCGTTGGGGTGGCCGTGGCCCGCGGGGAGAGCGGCGGCAGCTTGCCGCGGTCGCCCGGTCCGACGATGGGAATCGGTCCGCGGGGGCTGTTTTTGAGTTCGAACGCCCCGAAGAGGAGCAAGGAGGGCAGATCGACGGTGTGGTCGGAGTGCATGTGGGTGATGAAGATGCCGCCGAGGTTCGACATCGATAGGCCGGCTGCATTCGCCTGGCGGCCGGCACCCTGACCACAGTCGACCAGGTACCAGGTTTCGCCGACCACCACCGCAGTGGCAATACCGAACCGCGGCGTACCCTCGTGGTCCTTCCACCAGCGGGGTCCGCCCGCGGTGCCGAGGGTGACTACATAGGGAATCATCGGAGACGGGCTGGCATCGGTCATGGTGGAGCTTCTCGCTTTCCGGCGGGTGGATGAATAAGTCGGAGACGAGGCTCCTGGCAGAAAGGCTTGCGTGCCGACTTATTGCTTGACTCCATCTTGGTGTCGTCCATCACATTTGCCTAGCTAGAATAGTTGCACGCGGTCATAAGGAGAGCTAATGAGCGAAATCACGCTGCGGCAACTCGAGTACTTCGCGGCGATCGCGGAAACCCAGTCGGTCACCAATGCGGCCCGTCATTGCCATGTCAGCCAAGGGGCGGTGAGTCTGGCGCTGGGACAGTTGGAGCATGCCCTGGGAGTCACACTTGCGATGCGGCAGCGGGGCCGCGGCATTGCGCTGACGCCAGAGGGGCAGGAGGTTGCCACGCGGGCTCGATTCATTGCCGACCAGGTCGAACGGCTGCGCGACGCCGTCTCCAAGGCGCACACCGGCCTGTCGGGGCGGCTGAGCATCGGGGTTTTCACGACGTTGGCGGTCCACGTGGTCCCGCATCTCATCGATTGGTTCTGCGCTCGCCACCCCGAGGTGCAGCTGGTGTTCGTCGAGGGCAGCGGCCCCGAAATCCAGGAGGCATTGTTTGCCGGGCGCACGCAGCTGTCAATCGGCTACGAGACTCAGTTCGGCCAAGACTGCACGATGGAAGTGCTCCAGGAATTCCACCGGAAGGTCGCTGTGAGCCCTTCGCATCCGCTGGCAGAATACGAGGAAATTGGTTTTGCCCAGCTTGCCCAATTCCCTGCGGCCTTCCTGAACCTGGAACCGGCACTGCAGCATACGCTGGCGGAATTCCAGCGTCATGGCGTCACCGCGAACGTCGGCTGGCTTCTGGCCAACGTGCCCTCCATCCATTCGATTGTGGGCCGGGGATTGGCCTACTCGCTGCTGATGCAACCGACCGAGAACAGCATGGAGGATCGCCCGCTGGTCTTCCGTTCCCTCTCCGATGAAACCCAGGCCAACTCGCTGGTGGCAGCGGTGCCCACGGGCGTCAGTCGCAGTGCCATGGTGGCGGAAGCGCTGGCCGCCCTGCATGCCCAATGGAAATGAGGCCGGTCGGGCAGGATGCCTTCCGGACGGGAATCCGCCCGGATGCTGCCCGGGTACCTGCCGTGGATTGGAATTTGCGGAGCGGCGGCGCTCCGCACGCTTCTCCAGTGGAAGAAATTGGGGTGGCGGATCCTGAAGGTCTACGGCTTGGGACCATGGCCGGACATCGGCCATCCGGTAGTACTGAAAATGTAGGGAACGAGTCCGCGGCGCCGCTGGAGGTCAACCAATCCTGATGGCCCGAACACCCAGCGCATGGTTCCTGCCCGCCGCCTTGCCGGTCCGGTCCAGGATCGAGGTGATGAGTTCTAGAGGTGGCGGGTGATCCGGCAGCGCGGCAAGGTAGGCTTCATGTGCGCCGAGCGAGGCGACCGCGAGGTCCACCGAGTGCTTGCTGACGGGTATGGCGTGGGTGTTTCGGGACTCGGTGACCAACAGCCAGGAGACTGACCACGCTTCGTCCACCGCTTCGCCTCCGGTGGTGCGAAAGAGCCATGGGTTGTCAGCGTCCCGAATTGCGCCAACGACCGCAAGCCCTGCAGCCCTGTGGTCCGCGTGGTTGAGTCCCCATGGGGTCTCCAGGTCCCACGTCATGGTCATGACCGCATCGGGTTTGAAGCGGCGGATGTGCATGGCAATTCGTTGCCTCAGGGCCAGCCCCGGTTCCAGCAGCCCATCGGGAAAATCCAGGATGGCCAAGTCGGAAACCCCAACGATTTCGCAAGCTCGCCTTTGTTCTTCGGCGCGAAGGGGACCTGCGGCGGCCGGTGGCAGGTTCCGTATGCCTGATTCGCCCGATGTCAGCAAGAGATAGCCCACCTCGACTCCCTTGGAAGTCCACTCGGCCACGACGGCCGAAGCGCCGTATTCCATGTCGTCGGGGTGCGCCACCACGCATAGCACGCGTTGCATGGCTGAATCGTCCAAAATCGGAAGCGGTTTTGTTGGACCGAAATCTTTTGCAACCGCGGAATCGTTGCCCATTTATTCAGTGTAGGGCGCCATGCATTGCCTCTGGCGCGGTGGTTTCGGGCTGATCCACCTCTGTTTCCCCGGGCCAGGGACGCTTTCCCGGCACCCCCAATTTCTCACGAGCCTTGAACCATGCCGCTGTAGCGGCCATGGCTACTTCAGCTGCAGGGATCAGGTGTCGGTCGCGGGAACCAGTGCGCGTCCGATGCCGCGCACCGCGGTCTGAAGGGCCATCACCGCAGCGGGCAAAAGATCCGAGCCGCGCGGAAGCACCACCGCGAGGACGGCCAGCGCATGGCCGCGGCCATCGAGGATCGGTGCGGCGGCGCCGGTGGATTCCGGGTCGATGAACCCGTCGAAGGTCGCGTACCCGCTGCGCCGGATCTCGGCCAGCTCGTGGCGCAGCTTCGGGTGGCGGGCCAGCATGGCCTCGCCGTGGCGTGCGAGGTACCCCTCCAGCACGCTGGCGGGGGAGTAAGCCAGCAGGGCCATGCCCATGGAGGTCAGGTGGACCGGCATGCGGCCTGCCACGTTGGCCTGGTTGACCACCGATCCGGGGCGCGAGAGCCGCTCGATGACCAGCACGTCGTCCTCGTGCAGCACCGCCAGCTGGGTGTTCTGGCCCACCAGCTGGTTGATGTCCTCCATGAAGGGCAGGGCCGCCTGGCGCAGGCTCAGCGTCGAGGCGCTGCGGTTGGCCAGTTCCCACAGCCGCAGCCCGAGGCGCACCTGGCCGTCGGTGTCGCGGGCCAACAGGCCGTGGGCAACCAGGTTCTCCAGCAGCCGGTAGGTGGTCGCCCGGGGCACATCGGCGCGGCGGGCGAGCGCGTTGACCGTCAACGTGGGATTTTGCGCGTCAAAGGCATCGAGGATCCGCACGAGGCGGTCCAGCATCGAGTCGCCGCTGCGCGAATTGGCCATGAAACCACTGTAGAACAGTTGGAATCCGGTATTGGCCGCGGGGTACAGCGGAACCGCGGCAGCGCCGCGTGGAGATTAAAGTAACCGCGGCCAATCTTCCGGATTTCGGCGGACAAAGCCTACGATGAGCACAGCAGGCAACCAGGTGCAATAGGTTCATCCGACCCCGCTTTTTGCTGTTTGACAAGCGGTTCCCCCTCCCGTGGACCCACATGTGGCAACACCTGGTCCACCGACCAAAGGAGAAGCACGTGGCCGAGCCAGAAGACCCCGGGAAGAAGCTGAACGAACGTCCCGAATCCATGCCCGAGCGCAGCCGCTTCGGCGTCAGTGAACGGCGCAAGGACCCGGTCGCCGAGGAATTCCGTGCCCCGATCACCAGCACCGAACTGAGCAAGGGGCCCGGCGAACTCGTCGAGCATGCTGGCCCCACGGTCAACTGGCGCGTCTTCCTGATCTCCGCGGCCATCATCCTTGCCTTTTCCATCTGGGCCATCATCGTGCCGGACAACGCTGCGGCCTCGATGCGGGCGGCTGTCTCCTGGATCTCGATCAATCTCGGCTGGTTCTACGTCGTGACGGTCACCCTGGTCGTCCTTTTCGTCCTCTGGGTTGCCTTCTCCAGGGAGGGTAGCGTCAGGCTGGGACCCGACCACTCGCGACCGCAGTACAACCTCTTCACCTGGGTTGCCATGCTCTTTGCCGCCGGCGTGGGCATCGACATGCTCTTCTACTCGGTGACCGGACCCATCACCCAATTCATCGCCCCGCCCTCCGTCGACGCCGAGTCGGCCGCCGCAGCGCAGGACGCGGTCGTGTGGACGATGTTCCACTACGGCATCGCCGGCTGGTCCATGTATGCGCTGCTGGGCATGGCCATGGGCTACTTCGCCTACCGCTGGGGCATGCCGCTGTCCATCCGCGCCGCCCTCTACCCGCTGCTGGGCAAGCGCGTGCGGGGGGTGACGGGCGATGTCATCGACATCTTCGCCCTGGTCGGCACCGTGTTCGGCGTGGCAACCTCGATGGGCATCGGCGTGGTGCTGCTCAACGTCGGGTTCTCCTGGCTCTTTGGCCTGCCCGAGGGCCTGGCCCTGCAGATCGCCCTGGTGTTGGTGGCGGTCATCATGACCATTGCCGCCTGCACTTCCGGGGTCGACAAGGGCATCCGGCTGGTCTCCGAGCTGAACCTCTGGTCGGCTGCGGCCATGATGCTCTACATCCTGATCACCGGCAAGACCTCCTTCCTGCTCACCGCCTTGGTGGAGAACATCGGGCGCTTCATCTTCACGCTGCCCGAACGCACCCTGCAGACCTTCGCCTACGAGGACGGCGGGGCCGAGTGGATGGGCAGCTGGACCCTCTTCTTCTGGGCGTTCTGGCTGGCCTGGGGCCCATTCGTCGGCCTCTTCCTGGCCCGCATCTCCCGTGGCCGCACGCTGCGCGAATTTGTCATCGCCGCGATCACCGCCCCGGTGCTCTGCGACTTCTTCATCGTCTCGATCTTCGGCAACAGCGCCATGAGCGAGGTGCTCGGCGGCAACACGGAGTTCGCGAAGCTGGCCATCGAGAGCCCGGAACACGGCTGGTACGCGTTGCTGGAGATGTTCCCCGGCGCCCCGTTCCTGATCGGCCTGGCCACGCTCTCGGGCCTGCTCTTCTACCTGACCAGCGCCAACTCCGGCGCGATGATCATGTCCAACTTCTCCTCCTCCATCCCCGACCCCTCGCAGGACGGGGCCAAGTGGCTGCGCATCTTCTGGGCGCTGGTCACTGCGGTGCTGACCGTGGCGATGCTGATAGCAGGCGGGGTGACGACCATGGAGCACGCGACGCTGATCTTCGCGCTGCCGGTGACGATCATTGCCTACTTGGTCATGGCCTCCTTCTCCAAGGTCCTGCGGATGGAACGCGCCGAGCGCGAGGGCCACGTCATGCGCCGCCGCTCGGTCGCCGCGCACGGCGGGGCCGCCCCGGAGAAGACCTGGCGCCAGCGGATGGCGCAGCTGCGCGCCTACCCGTCCAACAAAGCCGTCGCGCAATTCGTGGAGCGGACCATCCACCCGGCCCTGGAAGAGGTGGCGGGCGAGTTCAACAAGCTGGGCTACCAGGCGGAGCTGACCTCCACGCCGAACGCCAAGACGCACATCGACGAGCACACGCTGCTGGTCCACATGCACGACCACCGCAACTTCCACTATCAGGTGGCGGCGGTGGAGGCACCGGTGCCCGCGTTCGGCGCGCGCACCGTGTCCCGCGAGGTCGATGTGTACTTCCGCCTCGAGGTCTTCACCCAGACGGGAACCGAGGGGTACGACCTGATGGGCCTGAGCAAGCAGCAGGTCATCAACGACGTGCTTGACCGCTACGAGGCGCACCTGTCGTTCCTGAAATACTCCTCCGAGCACGACTACGCCTCGATGCTCACGCCCCCGCGCCCGGCCACGGGCATGATCCCGCAGGTGGACGGGGACCCGGACCATGAGGACGGCAAGGGTAGGGAGTAAAGCGTCCCCGGGAGCCTCTCCCGGGGAGGTCGCGAATCGACGGCGCACGGGAATACTTCCCAAACCCCTTGATGGGAGCCGGGCCTCCTGATAAAGTTCATTTAGTGAACAAGCGTTCGCGATGCGAACAAATCGACCAGGAAGCCAGGACCCCACATCATGAAGCAGGCGTACCTCTACGACGCGATCCGCACCCCCTTCGGCAAGATCGGCGGAAGCCTTTCCTCGCACCGCCCCGACGACCTGGCCGCGCACGTGGTCCGCGAGCTCGTTGCCCGCGCGCCGCAGCTGGATCCGGCTTCCATTGACGAATCGATCTTCGGCAACGCCAACGGCGCCGGCGAGGAAAACCGCAACGTGGCCCGCATGGCCACCCTGCTGGCGGGCCTGCCCACCTCGCTGCCCGGCACCACCATGAACCGCCTCTGCGGCTCCTCGCTGGACGCGGCCATCGCCGCCGCCCGCCAGGTCAACACGGACGACGCGGACCTGGTCCTGGTCGGCGGCGTCGAATCCATGAGCCGCGCCCCGTGGGTGCTGCCCAAGACCGAGCGTCCCTTCCCGATGGCCAACCTGGAACTTGCAAACACCACCCTGGGCTGGCGCCTGGTCAACCCGGCCATGCCCAGTCAATGGACCGTGTCCCTGGGCGAGGCCACCGAACAGCTGCGCGAAAAGTACGAGGTCACCCGCGAGGACCAGGACGAGTTCGCAGCGCTCTCACACACGCTGGCAGCCGAGGCCTGGGCCAACGGCAAGTACGACAACCTCGTGGTCTCCGTGCCCCCGGCCAACAAGCGCGGCACCGAGGTGACGATGGATGAGACCATCCGCCCCGGTTCCACCGCCGAGACCCTGGCCGGGCTGCGCCCCGTCTTCCGCGACGCCGCCACCGGAACCGTCACCGCCGGCAACGCCTCGCCGATGTCCGATGGCGCCTCCGCAGCCTTCATCGGTTCCGAGCGCGGCGGCGAGCTGCTGGGAGCTGCCCCGCTGGCCCGCATTGCCGGCCGCGCGTCCTCGGCACTTGACCCGCAGTACTTCGGCTTCGCCCCGGTGGAGGCCGCCAACAAGGCGCTGGCCAAGGCCGGGATCTCCTGGTCCGACGTCGCAGCAGTGGAACTCAACGAGGCCTTCGCCGCCCAGTCGCTGGCCTGCGTCCGCGCCTGGGACATCGACGCCGGAATCGTGAACGCCTGGGGCGGCGCGCTGTCCATCGGCCACCCGCTGGGCGCCTCGGGCCTGCGCATCCTGGGCACCCTTGCACGCCGCCTGCAGGAGAACAACCAGCGCTGGGGCGTTGCAGCAATCTGCATCGGCGTCGGCCAGGGCCTGGCCGTCGTGCTGGAAAACCCGAACGCCGCCTAGGCACCCTCGGGGGAGTTGAACCCCCCCATCCCCTGACCGAACAGATTTAGGAGAGAACAACTTATGGCACCACGTATTGCCACTTCGGCGGCCGAAGCCGTCGCCGATATCAAGGACGGAGCCACAGTGCTCATCGGAGGCTTCGGCAACGCCGGCCAGCCGATGGAACTGATCGACGCACTCATGGAGTGCGGCGCCAAGGAACTGACCGTCGTGAACAACAACGCCGGGCAGGCCGACGCCGGCCTGGCCCTGCTCATCAAGGAACGCCGGGTCAAGAAGGTCATCTGCTCCTTCCCGCGCCAGTCCGATTCCTGGCACTTCGACGAGGCCTACCGCGCCGGCGAGCTCGAACTCGAGCTGGTCCCGCAGGGCAACCTGGCCGAACGCATCCGCGCCGCCGGCGCCGGCATCGGCGGGTTTTTCACGCCCACCGGCTACGGCACCATGCTTGCCGAGGGCAAGGAAACCCGCATGATCGATGGCAAGGGCTACGTGCTCGAGACCCCGATCAGTGCCGACTTTGCCCTCATCAAGGCGCTGCGCGCCGATGAGCTGGGCAACCTGGTCTACCGCAAGACCGCCCGCAACTTCGGGCCCATCATGGCCACCGCCGCGAAGCAGGCCATCGTGCAGGTTTCCGAGATCGTCCCCGCCGGGCAGATCGACCCGGAAACCGTGATCACCCCCGGCATCTTCGTCGATACCCTCGTCACCATCGGAGGCACCAAGTAATGAGCCAGTACAACTCCACCGAGGCCGCGCTGACCCGCGACGAAATGGCCAAGTTGGTCGCCGCCGACATCCCGGCCGGCGCGTTCGTGAACCTGGGCATCGGCCAACCGACCAACGTGTCGAACTTCCTCACCACCGAGCAGGGCGTCACCCTGCACACCGAGAACGGCATGCTGGGCATGGGCCCGGTCGCCACCGGCGAGGACGTCGACGAGGACCTGATCAACGCCGGCAAGATCCCGGTGACCGAGCTGCCCGGCGCCAGCTACTTCCACCACGCCGACTCCTTCGCGATGATGCGCGGCGGCCACCTGGACGTCTGCGTCCTTGGGGCCTTCCAGGTCTCGGCCGAGGGCGACCTGGCCAACTGGCACACCGGCGCCCCGGGCGCGATCCCGGCAGTCGGCGGGGCCATGGATCTTGCCATCGGCGCCAAGCAGACCTGGGTCATGATGGGCCTGTTCACCAAGACCGGCGAGTCCAAGCTGGTCGAGGCACTTTCCTACCCGGTCACCGGGCTGGGTTGCGTTTCGCGCATCTACACCGAGTCCGCGATCTTCGTCATCGACGAATCCGGGGTCACCGTTCGTTCGACGCACGGCATCACCTTCGAGGAACTCGACGCCAAGATCCCGGTGGACCTGATCAAGGCATAGCCCTGCAAGTCTGAAAGAATGGGGGCCGCCGAAAGAACGCCCCCATTCTTTTTGCCTTCCCCCGTCCATGTATTTTGGGCGGCAACCACCGATGAATACACAGGAGCCATTCGCCATGAGCCAGGATGCAGGAACCGCCGCAGCTGGCGGCTCCACCTCGGTCCAGTCCCTGGCTCGAGGCTTGGATGTCATCTGCGCCTTCGACGCCGAGCACCCCTCGATGACCCTGAGCGAGGTCGCCAAGCGCACCAACCTCTCCCGTGCCACGGCCCGCCGCTTCCTGCTGACCCTGCAGGAGCTTGGCTACGTGCGCGGGGACGGGAAGTTCTTCGAACTCACCTCCAAGGTCCTGCAGTTGGGATACTCCTACCTCTCCAGCGCCACGCTGCCGCAGCTGATGGAACCGGTGCTCGAGGAACTCTCCTCGCAGGTCCACGAGTCGGCCTCCGCCTCGGTGCTCGAGGGCAGCGAGATCCTCTATATCGCCCGGGTGCACACCCGCTCGATCATGCGCGTGGGCATCAGCGTCGGGACGCGTTTCCCCGCAGCCAACACCTCAATGGGCCGGGTGCTGCTGGCCTACCAAGCGCCCGGGGTGCTGGAGCAACTGCTGGCCGCGGGGGTGAGCGCGCCGACCGGACACGGGATCGGCAGCGTTGCGGAACTGCGCGAGGAACTCGAGCGCGTGCGCACCCAGGGCTACGCGATCGTCGACCAGGAACTCGAGGTGGGCCTGCGTTCGGTCGCGGTCCCGGTGTTCGCGGCCGACGGGGCCGTGGTCGCCGCGATGAACGTGTCCATGGGCGTGGGGCCGCAATCGCCGGTCAGTGCGCAGGACGCCGCGGCGCGCGTGCTGCCCGCGTTGCAGCGGGCCGCACACCAGGTCCAGGAAGCACTGGCCGCCAGCCGCTAGGCGGAATCGGCGGATCGAGCGACCCCGGTGGCCCGCGCCGGCACGGCAAGGGTGCGACGCGCGGCAAACTTCGCCGGTGCCGGACCGCTGCCGCCGGCCAGGTCCGCCAGGATCCTCCCGATGACCGGCGTGAACTTGAATCCGTGGCCGGAAAACCCGGCACCGATCACCAGTGGCCCGATGCGGTCCAGGACAAAATCCTCGTCCGGCGTGGTGGTGTAGGTACAGCTGACCTCCGTGAAGGAATCGGCATCTACGCCCGGGAGCCACTGCCGGGCATAGTCCTGCAAGGCACGCAGCTGGAGCGGCTCGGCGGCGAAACTTCGCCGGTCGGGATGCGTCAACGCCCCGGTTCCGTGCCAGCCCGCCTTGATCCCCTCGCCGGGTGTCAGCATGCCGTAAACCGGGGAGTAGGCATTTTCAAAGCCGGGGGAACCCGGAACCAAGGTGTGGTTGAAGCCGGGCCACACATCCTCCTGCCGTCGCCGGGCAAAGTGCACCGGCTGTTCCTGCGTGATGCGCAGGGCCGGCAGGCGCACCGATCCGGGGAGCAGCTCGCCGGTCCAGGCGCCCGCGGTGACAACGACGCTGCGGGCCTCAACGGTTTCACTGCCTTCCGCGGTTTCCAGGGCCAGGTGGACCTCCCTGTCCCCGGCGATTTTCATCCCGGTGACCCGCACCCCGTGGCGGATGAGGGCGCCGTGCCGCTGCGCCACCTGCTGGAAGGACGGCAGGGCCAGATCGGGGTTGAGCTGCCCGCCGTCGGGCATGTGCAGCGCGGGGCCCGCGAAGCGAAGACCGCTCCAGCGCTCACCTGCCTCCGCGGCCGACAGTTCCGCCGCCGCGATGCCCGCAGCCGTCAGGGACGCCAGCACCCGTGCCTGTTCCCGCGGGGCGCCGTGGTTGACGATTCCCGTGCGCGTCACCTGGGCCTGGCCGCTTTGTTCGCCGAGCAGGTCCCAGAGTCCGAGTGCCTCGGCGAGCATGGACACGTAGACCGGATCCGCATAGCCAAGGTTGAGATTCCGGGTACTGCCGTGGGATGCGCCCAGGGTGTGCCCGGGGGCGAACTGCTCCAGCAGCGTGACCTCGCGGCCGCGTGTGGCCAGTGCCCAGGCGGTGGCCGAGCCCATGGCCCCGCCGCCAACCACTACGGTATCCAAGCGGGTAACCATGTCGCGTGTTCCTTCCGTCGAACCACCAACCAGTCTATGCATCAGCCCACCTGTCCGCCGCCGAGGCGCATGCCCGTGCATTGCCGCACGGCACATGTGCCCAAACGGGCCACGTCATCCCGGGTGCAAACGCTTCCAACTTCATTGTGACCTGGGCCATACTCGGAGTCGTGATCGGCAAGCGGCAATTGCCCCAGGTGCCGTCCGTGGAACCTTCGGAGGTTGGAAGTGGCTTCATCTCGCCCCAGCAGTGCCAGTATCCAGGAGCGCAAGGGACTCAAGCGCGTGGTCGTAGCCTCGATGGCCGGAACGGTCGTCGAATGGTACGAGTTCTTCCTGTACGCGACGGCGGCAACGCTCGTCTTCAACAAGATCTTCTTCCCCGAGGCAGCCAACGAGCTCGACAACATCATCAAGGCTTTCCTGACCTACGCCGTGGGCTTCATCGCCCGCCCGATCGGCGGCATCGTCTTTGGCCACTTCGGTGACAAGTACGGCCGCAAACACCTGCTGCAGGTGGCCATCATCCTGGTGGGCGTCACCACCTTCCTGATGGGCTGCCTGCCAACCTTCGACGCGATCGGCTACGCGGCGCCGATCCTGCTGGTGGTCCTGCGCTTCTTCCAGGGCTTCGCCGTCGGCGGAGAATGGGGCGGGGCGGTGCTGCTGGTCGCCGAGCACGCACCGGACAAGGAACGCGGGTTCTGGGCCTCCTGGCCCCAGGCAGCGGTGCCGGCAGGCAACCTGCTCGCCACCATCGTGCTTCTGGTGCTCTCCTCCACACTGTCCGAGGAGGCCTTCCTGGCCTGGGGCTGGCGGATCGGCTTCTGGCTCTCGGTGGTCATCGTCGCGGTGGGCTACTACGTGCGCACCCGGATCTCCGACGCCCCGATCTTCCAGGAGGCCAAGGCCGAGCTGGAGCAGAACGCCGAGGCCGGCTACGGCGTGGCCGAGGTCTTCCGCCGCTACCCGCGCGGCGTGTTCACCGCCATGGGCCTGCGGCTGGGCGAGAACATCCTCTACTACATGGTGGTGACGTTCTCCATCACCTACCTCAAGACCCAGCTGAAGATGGACACCTCCACGATCCTGCTGCTGATGCTGGTGGCACACCTGATCCACTTTGCGGTCGTTCCGCTGATCGGTCGCTACACCGACAAGCTGGGCCGCCGCCCGGTGTACGCGCTGGGCGCCGCGCTCATGCTGGTCTGGGGATTCGTGGCCTTCCCGCTGTTCAACACGCAGAACGACTTCGTGATCCTGCTGGTGGTCGTGGCGGGACTGCTGGTCCACGGCCTGATGTACGCCGGGCAGCCGGCCATCATGGCCGAGATGTTCCCGACCCGCATGCGCTACTCCGGGGTCTCCCTGGGCTACCAGGTCACCTCGATCGTGGCCGGCTCGATGGCCCCGATCATCGCCACCTTCCTGCTGAGCATCTACGGGTCGTGGGTGCCGGTGGCCATCTACATCGGCATAGCGGCGATCATCACCCTGGCCGTCGTGTACTCCATGCGTGAAACCAACGGTATTTCCCTGCACGATATCGACGAGGCCGACCGGGCCCGGACGATCGTCATCAACACGGAGGCTTCGGAGGCCGCGGCGCGCGACAGTGTGAAGTAGTACCGAGACATGAGGCAACAATGCCTGTGGGACGCGGCCAATCGTCGCGTCCCACAGGCATTTGCGCGCCCGGGTTCCTACGTGGTGGCATCTCCCATGGCCGCAACCGCCGCCAGCACCGCCGGGTTGCGCAGCGCCTCTTCGCGCCCGACCACCCAATAAGTGGCAGCATGTGCATAGTCATCCGGCAACAGACGCACCAGATCGGCCTCGAGGTCGGCCAGGAAGTCCGGCAGGATGCCGATCCCGGCCGAGGCCTTGGTCGCCGCAATATGGGAGAACACGCTGGTGGAGGTGATGCCCCGGGGCATCGGCGGCAGCGCTTCGGTCGCACTGTCCAGCTCGTCAATGGTCAGCGCGGATTCCACGTAGTAGTTCAGGCGGTGCGAGACGAGATCGGCAAGCCCCTGCGGTTCCCCGTGGTCGGCAAGGTACTCACGGGAGGCATAGAGCCCCAGGTGGTAGGTGAGCAGCTCGGTCGCAACCGCCTTGTGCACGTGGGGCTTGCCCACCACCACTTCCAGGTCGACTCCCGACCGGGTTTGCCTGGCCCTCTGGGTTGCGCTCATCAGCTCGACAGCAAGCCGCGGGTGCTTGCGTTGCAGGGCAGCCATGGCAGGGGTCGCAAAATGCGCGGCGAAGGCGTCCGGCACCCCGATGCGAACCGTTCCGGCGAGTTCGCCGGTGGCACGGGTCTCGGTGAGTCCCGTCAGTGCCCGCTCGATGTCCTCGGCGACCCCCAGGGCGCGACGTCCCAGGTCTGTGACCTCCCAACCGGAGGGTGTGCGCGTGAGCACGCGGCCGCCCACTGCCTTTTCGAGGGCGGCAATGCGGCGCGACACGGTCGAATGGTTGACGCCCAGCACGTCGGCCGCCGCGGTGTAGCGCCCGAGTCGGGCCACCGAGAGAAAGGTGATCAAGGATTCCAGGTGGTGGTGGTCAAGGGTGCGTTCCATGTACTCATTGTGCGTTGACGCACATGAGTGGTGCAAACCTGGGCCCATCTTGTGCGTTGAACGTCAAGAAGTGGGCACATAGTGTGGTGGCTATCACAGCCCGATCGGGCGGACCACGGCGCAGGAGGAATCATGGCAGTTTACGGCTGGATCGGACTAGGAAACATGGGCGGGCCAATGACCGCAAATCTCGTTGCGGCCGGGCACCAGGTCAAGGGATACGACCTCAACCCGGAGGCCTGCATCGCAGCGAAGGAACACGGCGTCGAAATCGTTGGCTCCATTGCCGAGGCGGTCCAGGGATCCGATGCGGTCTTCACCATGCTCCCCAAGGGCGAGCACGTCCGCAGCGTCTACGAGGGCCATGACGGAATCTGGGCCCACGCCACCGCGCAGACGCTGCTGCTGGACAGCTCGACGGTAGACATCGAAACCTCGCGCTTTTGCCACGAAGGCTCACTCCAACGCGGCCTGAAATTCGTCGACGCACCGGTCTCCGGGGGAATCTCGGGGGCCGCCGCCGCAACCCTGGCCTTCATGGTCGGGGGAATCCCGGAGCACACGGCCGAAGCGGTGGAGCACATCAAGCCGCTGGCGGGCAAGACCATCGTGGCAGGCGGGGCCACGACCGGTATCGCCGCCAAGATCTGCAACAACATGATGCTCTTCATCGACCTGATGGCCTCGGCCGAGGGCTCCCAGCTGGCCGAGAAGCTGGGGCTGGATCCCAAGGTCTTCTGGGAGATCGCCTCGGTCTCTTCGGGACGCTCGTGGGCGCAACAGACTTGGTACCCGGTGCCAGGCGTCATCGACACCTCGGCTGCAAACAACAACTTCGATGCAACGTTCCGGGTGGACCTGGCCCGCAAGGATGTCGGGTTGGCCCTGGACGCGGGCGAGATGACGGGAGTCAAGCTCCCCGCGGCGACCCTGGCACGCGAGCACTTCGACGCACTGATCGCCGAAGGCCTGGGAGACAAGGACTGCTCCCTGATCGTCAAAAACGTAACACCGGACGGCACCGTAGCCGGCTACACCCAGGAGAAGAACTGACCATGTCGCAAACCCTTGAACACCTTTCCGTGTCCACCATCGGCCACCGCATCGGCGGCACGTCCATCACCGACTCCGAACGCTTCGGCCCGGTCTACAACCCCGCCACCGGGGAACAAACCGGCCAGGTAGCACTGGCCAGCGCACAAACCGTCCGCGAGGCAACCACCACCGCGGCTGCGGCACAGCGCGGTTGGCGCCGCCTGGGACTGGCCAAGCGCAGCCAGATCCTCTTCAAGGTCCGCCAGCTCATCGACGAACGCCGTGCCGAAGTCGGCGCGATCATCACCGCCGAACACGGCAAGGTCCTCTCCGACGCCGACGGAGAGATCGTCCGCGGCCTGGAAAACGTGGACTTCTGCACCGGGCTGATGCACCACCTCAAGGGCGAATACGCCGAACAGGTCGCCACCGGCGTCGACGTCCACCAGACCCGGCAGCCGCTGGGCGTGGTCGCCTGCATCACCCCCTTCAACTTCCCCGCCATGGTTCCGCTATGGATGATTACCACCGCCATCGCCGCCGGCAACGCGGTCATCCTCAAGCCCAGCGAACGCAACCCCTCGGCAGCCAACTGGATTGCCTCGATCTTCGAGGAGGCGGGCCTGCCGGCCGGGATCCTGAACGTCGTGCACGGTGACAAGGAAGCCGTCGACGAGATCCTCGCCAACCCCGGGATCACCGCAGTATCCTTCGTCGGATCCACGCCGATCGCCAAGTACGTGTATTCCACCGCGGCGGCAAACGGCAAGCGGGTCCAGGCGCTGGGAGGCGCCAAGAACCACATGGTCGTGATGCCCGATGCGGGCCTGGATGCCGCCGCGGATGCGGCGATCTCCGGCGCCTATGGCTCGGCCGGGGAACGCTGCATGGCCGTCTCGGTCGTCGTGGCCGTCGGCTCCATCGCCGATGAACTCGTTGCCAAGATCTCCGAGCGCATCCCCGGGCTCAAGGTCGGCGACGGGACGCACCCGGACTCGGAGATGGGCCCGCTGATCACCGCCGCCGCACGGGACCGGGTGGCAGGATTCATCGCCTCGGCCCAGGAAGAAGGTGCCGAGGTATTGGTCGACGGCCGAAACCAGCACTTCGATTCCAACGGCTACTTCATCGGGGTCTCGCTCGTTGACCACGTGAAGCCCGGGATGCGGGTCTATGACGAGGAGATCTTCGGCCCCGTCCTGGCCGTGGTGCGCGTGGAGGATTACGCGCAGGCCGTTGAGTTGATCAACTCGAACCGCTTCGCCAACGGCACGGCGGTCTTCACCCGCGACGGCAAGACCGCCCGCGAGTATGAGTTCGACATTGAGGTCGGGATGGTGGGCATCAACGTGCCGATCCCGGTGCCCATCGGCGCCTTCAGCTTCGGCGGGTGGAAGGACTCGCTCTTCGGCGACACCCACATGTACGGGCCGGAGTCCTTCAACTTCTACACCCGGCGCAAGGTCGTCACCAGCCGCTGGCCCGACCCGAGCGAATCCCAAATCGAATTGGGATTCCCCACGCACTGACCGAGTTTCCGCGCCAGGCTGGGTCGGGAACCCCCACGGGGGCGCTCGACCCAACCTGGCGTGGGGACCATCGAACACAGCCATAGATTTCGATTTAACCCAGGACAGGATAACGCGACATGCCCGAGTCCATGAACGCCGTGGTGGTTTCCGAACACGGAGGCCCGGAAACCTTTGAATTTCGGCAAGCCGAGCGGCCGTCGCCAGCGGCGGGCCAGGTCCTGGTGCGGTTGTCCGTCGCCGGGGTGAACTACCTCGACGTCGCCCAACGCAAGGGGGCAACACCGCTGCGGGCCCCGTTCCTTGCAGGGGTCGAGGGCGTGGGAGTCATCAAGGCACTGGGCGAGGAGGTCACCGGGCTTGCGCCCGGACAGCGCGTGGGGTGGCTTGCCGGAGGCCAGGGGAGCTTCTCCGAGTTCGCGGTGGTCGATGCCTCCAAGGTGGTGTCGATCCCCGACAGCATTGACGACGCCACAGCCGTGGCAGCGTTGATGCAGGGCATCACTGCCCACTACCTGGTGCATGACACCTACGCCGTCGGCCCGGGCGACACCGTGCTCATCCATGCGGCCGCCGGGGGAGTGGGCCAATGGCTGACACAAATCGCAAAGCTGAAGGGTGCACGGGTCATCGGGACGGTTTCCACCAAGGCCAAGCAGGACGTGGCGCTGGCCAACGGGGCGAATGAGGCCATCGGCTACGAAGGGTTTGCCGACAAGGTCCGCGAGCTCACCGGAGGGGAAGGCGCATCGGTCGTTTACGACGGGGTTGGGAAGGCGACCTTCGACGAAAGCCTGCAGGCCCTGCGGATACGCGGCGTGCTGGTCGCGATCGGCGGCGCCAGCGGACCGATTCCAACCCTGGACGTGAACTCGCTGGCCGGGCTTGGGTCCCTGTACGTCACGCGGCCGACCGTGGTCCACCATGTGCGCACGTCGGAGGAAATTGCCGGTCGCGCCGCTGACATCTTCGACTGGATCGCTTCGGGGGCCATCAAGGTTCCCCAGGTGACGCCGTACGGCATCGCCGATGTCGTCGAGGCGTTCAAGGCGCTGGAATCCCGCGGCACCACGGGCAAGGTGGTCCTGAAGCACTCGGCGGACAGCCGCCACATGGAGTAACCGACGTGGCCGGGCGGATGGGTCCGAATCCCGCCGGCTCCCGGGGAAGTCAATCCTGTCCGGCGGCGTCGTACGCGGGATCTTAATGCGCGGTTCACCTCACCGTGGCCGCAGCGTTGTTCGGGACGGGCAGCGTGGTGGGTGTCCGTCCCCGACATCGAAGGATCCCCATCATGAAGCTTCGCACCATCACCCTTGGAACACTCACCGCATGCCTGGCCGCAGGGCTGGCAGTCCCGGCCGTTGCAGCCCCCGTCGTACCGCAGGAGAACGAGGCGCCGATCCTGATCGGCCACCGCGGAGCAGCCGGCGTCGCACCGGAGAACACCCTGGCCGCCGTCAAGGCCGGCAGCCAGTCGGGTGCCGACTTCGTCGAGATCGACGTTCAGCTCTCCAGCGACGGCGTCCCGTTCATCTTCCACGACAACACCCCCGCACGCACCACCAACGTCGCCGACGTGTTCCCGGACCGGGTCAACGACCCGATCACTTCCTTCAGCTGGAACGAGCTGCAGCAGCTCGATGCCGGATCCTACTTCTCGGCCGACTTCGCCGGCGAGAAGATCCCGCACTTCGATGCCGTGGCCGACGTTCTCACCGGGGAGACCGGCGTGTTCATCGAGATCAAGTCCCCGTCCCAGTCCCCGGGCGTCGAGCAGGTCGTTGCCGAAGCCCTGGCCAACGATGCCGAATGGAGCGAGCTGGAAAAGGCCGGCAAGATCGAGGTCCTGGGCTTCGACGCCGCCTCGAACAAGGCTTTCGCGGAGCTGGCCCCGGAGGTCCCGCTGCAGCAGTTGACCGGCACCGTCCCCGGCGACGCGGTCCTGGCCGACTACGCAACCTACGCCGATTCCTTCGGCACCAGCTACCGCACCCTCGACGCAGCAGGCGCAGCTCGGGTCAAGGAAGCAGGCCTGGGCCTCGGCGTTTACACCGTGAATTCCACCGAGGCCGCGGATGCAGCCCTGGAACTTGGCGTCGAGCGCATCACCGGCGACTTCCCGCAGCAGGTCAACCGGCACCTCAATGGCCAGAAGGTCTTTCCATCGAACAACGGAGTTGTCATGTCAAACGCGATCAACGACGTGCCGGGCAACGACCTTCAGCCGGAAACCGGCGAACACGTCATCCTGACCAATAACGGCAACCGCACGATCGACGTCGGCGGCTATGTGCTGCGCGATGCAGCCAACAACATCCTGCGCATCGGCAAGGGCTTCAAGCTGACGCCGGGTGCGGAGCTGCGCGTGTACTCCGGGCCCGGTACCAACACGGCCGAGGCGTTCTACCTGGGCGGCGAGACCGCAGTCCTGAACAACGGCGGCGACTCACTCGGCCTCTGGACCGCCAAGGGCCAGCTGGCCGATACCTTCGCCAACTAGCTCCGGCAGCAGCAACTGCCGCACCAAGACGGCCGGGCCCACCCCAATCGCTCTAGGGGTGGGCCCGGCTTTCTTGTGTCTGCCTACAATGCGCGCACATCGCGCCGGATCGGATGGTCCTCGGGAACCTGCACCAGCACGATCCGGGTGCCGTCCGGGTCCTGGATCCATCCCTCGATCAGGCCCCACGGCTCGGTCCGCGCCTCCCGAGCGATCCCGACGCCGAGGCCCGCGAGTCGCTCCAGTTCCGCCTGGACGTCCCGTACCTGCAGCCAAAGCACCAGGGACGAGTCGCTGCCGACCTCTCGGGTACCCGCAACCTCGAGCAGGCCGTTGCCCAGGAAGAACACCAGCCCAGCGTGCTCGGCCGTGCCGAACTCCCGGGACACCGCCAGGCCCAGCACATCGCGGTAGAACGCTTGGGTCTCGGTCAGGTTCACGGGCCGCAGCAGCACCCGGCTTGAGAGGATCTCCATGGACCCCAATCTACCGGTGGCAGAGGTCCCTAGCGCCAGGAAACCTCGTCGGCCAGCCCCTGGCCCTCGGCCACATAGCCTGCCATCTCCGCAGACGGGACCATGGAACCGCCGGTTGACCACACCACATGGGTCGCGTTGGCCAACGCCGCATCATCCAGCCCGAACGCGGCGCGGTATGTTTCGTCTTCGAGGATGCGCCACGGCCCGGCGAACCCGGCCGCTGCGGAAGGCTCCACGTCGATGCCCTCGGTGTCGTGCAACAGGCCGACGAACGCCTTCATACGCTCGTCGGTGACGGTCACGTAGCCATCGATCAGCTGCTGCAGGTGCTCGCCGACCAGCCTCGAGGGGCGGCCCACTGCCAACCCGTCCGCGGCGGTGAGTCCGTCCAGGCCGATGTCCGCCACGGAAATTGAATCGTGCAACCCGGTGCGCACGCCCAAGGACATGCAGGGGGAGTTGACCGGCTCGGCGAAGACGCAGTGCACCGCGTCCCCGAAGGCAGCCTTGAGGCCGAAGGTGACGCCTCCCGGTCCGCCGCCCACGCCGCAGGGCAGGTGAACGATCAGCGGGTGCCGCTCATCGACCCTGACGCCCAAGGACGCCAGCTGCCCGGCCAGGCGGGCCCCGGCGACCGAGTAGCCGGCGAACAGGCTCAGCGAGGCCTCGTCGTCGACGAACCAGACGCTGGGATCCGCTTCGGCGGTGCGGCGTCCGGCGGCCACGGCATCGGAGAAGTTGCCCGCGTGCTCCACGACGTTGACGCCGCGGGAGCGCAGCAGCTCCTTTTTCCAGGCCCGGGCATCCATCGACATGTGCACGGTGGTGTTGAACCCGAGCTCGGAGGCGACAATGCCGATCGACAGGCCCAGGTTGCCGGTGGATCCCACGGCAATCCCGTGGCGCGAGAGCACCTCGCGCACCTCGGGCCGTTCCAGAACGCGGGCATCGTCCGTCCCGGCCATCAGGCCGGCGGCGATGGCGATGCGCTCAGCGACCTCGAGCACCTCGTGGATGCCGCCGCGTGCCTTGATCGACCCGCTGACCGGCAACGAATCATCGCGCTTGAGCCACAGCTTGCCCGGCAGCACGCGACCGAATCGGCTGCCCAGTTCCTCCTGCATGTCAGGGACGCCGACCAGCGGGGATTCGAGGATGCCGTGCGTAACGCGGGTGTCAGGGAAATGCTCGGCGAACCAAGGGGCGAAGCGGCCGAACCGGACCCGGGCGTCGTCCACGATGGCCGGGTCGATGCCCGAGGCGTCGATTCCCGCCTGGGTATCGGTCGGCTTGGCGGCGAACCAGGCGGTCTCCTCGGCCCGGGCCAGGGCCGCGACGACGGGATCGGTAAGGAGTTGCTCGAGGTCGAAGGCTTGGTTCATTGTCGTGGGAATCTCCATGTTTGCGGGCATTCTGCTTCCCAATGTAGGACACCGGATTGTCGGCGGCGAATCGGCGGCGGTCAGACCCGGCAGGAAGGATGCTCGTAAGGCACCTCAGCGGCAGAGGGACGCACCGTTGGGAACGACCGTGGAATTGACGAGTGACAACCGTTAGCGTGAGTCCCGTGAAGAGTTTGCCCATCCAGCAGGAAGAAGGCACCACATGCGCGCGTTAGTTTTCGAGGAATGGAAGCAGTTTCCGACGCTCAAGGAAGTCCTAAAGCCGGAACCTGGCCCGGGTGAGGTCTTGCTCAAGGTTGCAGGCGCCGGGGCATGCCATTCAGACGTGAGCATCTTCCAGGATTTCACGGCAGAGATGCCGGGCAACATGAAAGCGGGATTTACGCTCGGGCATGAAAACTCCGGATGGGTGGATTCAGTCGGCGAGGGTGTCAGCGGTGTCAACATCGGAGAAGCCTATTTGGTCTATGGTCCCGTTGGCTGTGGCCGGTGCAAGGCCTGCTCACGTGGACAAGACACGTACTGTGAAAACGCCGCGACCAATCCGTACGCCGGGATCGGACTGGGGCGCGATGGCGGCATGGCCGAGTATGTCGCGGTTCCGGCACGCAACTTGATCCCGCTGGGCGATGCCGATCCGATTGCCGCTGCACCGCTCGCGGACGCGGCCCTTACCCCCTATCACGCGATCAAGGGTGCGCTGCCGCACCTGAATGCGGGCGGACGATTTGCGTTGGTCGTGGGCCTGGGCGGACTGGGCCAGATCGCGGTGCAGATACTCAAGGCGCTCACCGGCGCCACCATCATCGCCACGGACATGAAGCCCGAAGCGATGGCCAAGGCCGAAGAGGCCGGGGCCATCACCGTTCCATCCGGACCCGACCAAGTCCGGAAGATCCGAGAAATTACGGGCGGACGTGGGGTCGATGCGGCATTCGATTTCGTGGGTGTCACCCCCACGTTGGCGACCGCCACGGCTTCAATGGCGCAGGGCGGCAAGCTCGTCGTCGTCGGGATCGCCGGTGGCGTGCATGAGTGGAGCTTTTTCACCACTCCGTACGAGTCGGTCATTACCAACACCTATTGGGGAACCATTGAGGAGCTCCACGAGGTTGTCGACATGTATCGGGCGGGCCAGATCACTCCGGAAATCGAGACGTACTCGTTGGAAGACGGACTGGAGGCCTACCGGAAAATGGTGGCGGGCAAGCTGAACGCCCGGGCGGTCATCGTTCCGCACCAGGACTAACGAATCGATGCCCCGTCGCCGCTTGCGCAAGCGGCGACGGGGCATTCGTCATGGGGTCGTCGTCGTCGTTGGTGCATGCCGCGCCAACGTGGCTCGGGCATGGCGCAGCAGCGGCTCGTCGACCATCTGCCCCTCGAAGGTGAACACACCGGCCGATTTCTCCGCCGCCGCCAGGACGTTTTTGGCCCTGTCGACCTGCTCGGTGGTGGGAATGAAGGCCTGGCGGATGAACGGCATCTGCCCGGGATGGATCGAGGCCTTCGCCCCGAAGCCCGAGGCCGCCGCGTCAACGGACTCGCCCAGCAAACCCGCGTGGTCTTCGATGTCGATGTAGACCGAATCAATGGCAACCTTGCCATAGGCTCCGGCTGCCAACAGGACCTGGGACCTGGCATGCCTGACCACATCCCGGTACGTGCCCGACTCCCTGCGGGAAGACGATCCTCCCAAGGAGGCGACCAGATCCTCGGCACCCCACATCATGGCCACGACGTTGCGAGTGTCGGCAATGACCTGGGCGTTGAGGATGCCCAGCGCGGTCTCGCACAGGGCCACGACCGCGTAGGAGGACAGCCGGGACAGGTCCTCGGGTCCCTCGGTCTTGGCGAGCATGATGGTGCGGTAATCGGTGGAGGACAGGGCCCGCAAGTCCGCGCTGAAGTCAGCGGTGCCCACCGGGTTCACCCGGACGATGGTGCGCTCCGGATCCAAGGGGTTCTCCATCAGTGCCTGGCGGGCAGCCGACTTGTTCTCCGGTGCCACAGCGTCCTCCAGATCGAGGATCACCGCGTCGGCGCGTTCGAGCGCCTTGGCATATCGATCGGGGCGGTCCGCAGGGCAGAACAGGATTGCGGGTCCCATGGTGAAGATGCTCATGGTGCTTCGTCCTCGGTGTCGTAGGTGAGTGTTGCGACAATTTGGTTGGCCTTGACCAGGTCACCGACCCGCAAACGTCCCATCTGTACGGTACCCGTCCCGGGGGCCCGCATGGGGTGTTCCATCTTCATGGCCTCGATTGTCACCAAGATCTCACCGGCTTCGACCCATTGCCCGTCGCTGACTCCCACCGCGATCACGGTGCCGGGCATGGGGGAGCGGACATCGGGTGAGGCCTCGCCGGCAACGTGGTCGCGGTTGGCCAGTTCCCGGCGCAGCAGTTCGTGCCGGTCGGGGAATCTGACGGAGGCAACCCAGCCGTCGTGGCTGAGCCACAGGGTGGATTCGTCGCCAAATGCCGTTGCAGGATGTTGTTGAATCCCATCGACGGCAACCGAACCTCGGGGCAGGAACGCGACGTCGAAGTCCCTGCCGTCCATGGTGAACGTGCGTCCGGCTGCGGTGGGAACCGACGAGAGGGTGCGAATCCCGTCGTTCACCTCGAGGGTGGTGGCCAGCGCCGCGGGGGTTCCCGTCCTCCAGGAGTCCCGCGCGTGCCAGGTGCCGCCTCGGCCCGGGTGCCGCGTCATCTCCAGTGCCGCCGCGAAAACCATTTCGGTGTCGGTGACGGCGCGGAACGCCATGGATGGCATCTTGCGTTCGATCAGCGTGGTGTCGAGGTTTCCCGCGCGCACGTCGGGGTCCTCCAGCAGCAGACGCAGGTATTCGATGTTGGTCAGCACCCCCAGGATCTCGGTGTGCCCGAGGGCGGCATCCAGCCGGCCCAGCGCAGCGTCCCGATCGGCGCCCCACGCAATGACCTTGGCCAGCATCGGGTCGTAGTGCGGGGAGATTTCCAAGCCCTCGGTCAGGGAGGAATCCACGCGCACATGTTCCCCTGCGGGTTCGCGCACTGCCAGCAACCGTCCGGTGGAGGGCATGAAGTCGTGGGCCGGGTCCTCGGCATAGACGCGTGCCTCGATGGCGTGCCCGTGCAGGGACACCTGCTCCTGGGTGAAGCCCAGCGGCAGGCCAGCGGCGATGCGCACCTGTGCCTCGACCAGGTCGATGCGCTCGCCGTCCACCCGGGCAACTTCTTCGGTGACGGGGTGCTCGACCTGAAGGCGGGTATTCATTTCCATGAAGAAGAATTCGCCCGGTGCCTCGTCCGAAACCAGGAACTCCACGGTTCCGGCACCCACGTAGTTCACCGAGGCGGCGGCGGCCACGGCCGCCGCACCGATCTCCTCGCGGATGCGCGCCCCCTCCGGGTGGTTCGCCAGCAGCGGGGAAGGTGCCTCTTCGATGACCTTCTGGTGGCGGCGTTGCAGGGAACATTCGCGCTCGCCCAGGTGCACGGTGTTCCCCCGGCTATCGGCCAGGATCTGGACCTCGATGTGCCGCGGGCTGCGCACCAGGCGTTCAAGGAAAAGCGTGTCGTCGCCGAAGGAGCTCAATGCGGTGCGCCGGGCGCTGGACAGCGCCTCCGGCAGCTTGTCCGCGGAATTCACGGCGACCATGCCCTTGCCGCCGCCTCCCGCGGAGGGCTTGATCAGCACCGGGAAGCCAATCTCGGATGCCGCGTCGATGAGTTCCTCGTCGCTGAGCTCGGGCTCGGCAATGCCGGGGGTCACCGGCACGTCGTGGGCAGAGACATGGTTCTTGGAGCGGATCTTGTCACCCATGAGCAATAGCGCATCCACCCCGGGTCCGATGAAGGTGATGCCGGCATCCTTGCATGCCCGGGCAAACTCGACGTTTTCCGAGAGGAACCCGTAGCCCGGGTGCACTGCTTGGGCGCCCGAGGCCTGGCAGGCGGCAATGACGTTGCCGATGTTCAGGTAGCTTTCGGCGGCAGGGGAGCCGCCCACGTGGATGGCAACGTCGGCCTCGCGCACATGCAGCGACCGGGCATCCGCATCGGAGTAGACGGCAACGGACCTGATGCCCATGCGCCGGAGAGTGCGGATCACCCGGACGGCGATCTCGCCGCGGTTGGCAACCAATACCGTGTCAAAGAGTTTCGTGGTCATGTGCGCATCACATCCTGAAGAGGCCGAAGGAGGTTTCGGGCAAGGGTTGGGTGGCACAGACATCCAGTGCCATGCCAAGGATGCGCCGGGTGTCCACAGGATCGATGACCCCGTCGTCCCAGAGCCGGGCGGTGGAGTAGTAGGGGTTTCCCTGGTCCTCGTACTGTTGCTTCAGGGGTGCCTTGAACGCGTTCTCTTCCTCGATGCTCCACGTGGAACCGGCGGCCTCGATCCCATCGCGTTTCACTGTCGCAAGCACCGAGGACGCCTGGTTGCCGCCCATGACGGAGATGCGCGCGGCCGGCCACATCCACAAAAAACGCGGGGAGTAGGCCCGTCCGCACATCGAGTAGTTGCCGGCACCGAAGGACCCTCCGATGATGACGGTGAGCTTGGGGACCCGCGCGGTGGCGACCGCGGTGACCATCTTGGCGCCGTGCTTGGCAATGCCGCCGGCCTCGTAGTCGCGGCCCACCATGAACCCGGAGAGGTTCTGCAGGAATACCAGCGGAATGCCGCGCTGGTCGCAGAGCTCGATGAAGTGGGCGCCCTTGAGTGCGGACTCGGAGAAGAGCACACCGTTGTTGGCAACGACGCCCACGCGATGGCCGTGGATGCGCGCGAACCCGGTGACAAGCGTGGTTCCGTAGTTGGCCTTGAATTCGTGGAATGCGCTGCCGTCAACGATCCGGGCAATGACCTCGCGCACGTCGTAGGTGGCGTTCACGTCGGTGGGTACGGCGCCGTAGATTTCTGCCGGTTCCGCAATCGGAGCAGCGACCTCGGGGATGACATCCCATACCGGCTCGGGGGTGCGCGGCAGCGTTTCGATGATGTCGCGCACGATGGAGATGGCGTGGGCGTCGTTCTCGGCCAGGTGGTCGACCACGCCCGAGGTCCTGGCGTGAAGGTCCCCGCCGCCGAGCTCCTCGGCCGTGACGACTTCGCCGATCGCTGCCTTCACCAAGGGAGGACCACCCAGGAAGATGGTCCCCTGGTTGCGGACGATGACTGTCTCATCGCTCATGGCCGGGACGTAGGCGCCTCCCGCAGTGCAGGATCCGAGCACCGCGGCGATCTGCGGGATCTTGCGTGCCGAGAGGTTGGCCTGGTTATAGAAGATGCGGCCGAAATGTTCGCGGTCGGGAAAGACCTCGTCTTGCATGGGCAAGAAGGCGCCGCCGGAGTCCACCAGATAGACGCAGGGAAGCCCGTTTTCCAGGGCGATTTCCTGGGCACGAAGGTGCTTTTTCACCGTGATGGGGAAGTATGTCCCGCCCTTGACGGTGGCGTCGTTGCAGACAATCATCACGTAGCGGTCATGGACCAAGCCGATGCCCGTGATCAGTCCGGCGCCCGGGCTGCCGCCCTCGTACATGTCCTCCGCGGCCAGCGGTGCGATTTCCAGGAAGGGCGAACCGACATCCAAGAGTGCCTGGACGCGGTCGCGGGGCAGCAGCTTGCCGCGGTCCACGTGGCGTTGCCGGGTCTTCTCCGAACCACCCTTGGCAGCGGTGGCCAGGCGTTGGTGAAGTTCGGAAACCAGCGCTTCCTGTTCGGTGGCGTTCTTGAGGAAGGCGGGGGCGGTCGTATCAATGGTGCTGGACAGTATTTCCATGAATCCTCTTTCCTCTCGTGGTGTCTTGGCGGCGCATGGCCTTAACCGGAAATTGTGACCGAAGTTCCGGTCGGCTCGCTGGCCACAACGACAGGCGGGCGAATGTAGTCGATACCGTCGAGCATGGTTTGGCTTGCCGAGAGGATCTTGCAGGCCATGGCCACGAAGTTGTGTTGAACCTCGATGAGTGTCAGCCGACCGTCGGGCCGGTACCAGTGGGCCACACCGGTTCCCATTTCCATCAGGGCAAGGCGCGCCATGGTGGCATCATCGGTGGAGAAATCGCCGACGCGGATCCCTCGCTCGACGACCTGCGCAAAGAGCGATTCGTAGTCATCGCGCAACTTCTGCATGGCGGTGCGGTTATCGGGTGAGAGCGCGCGCATCTCGTATTCGGCCACCCGTGCCGTCAGCGGATTGGTGGCGGTGAAGCCAACGTGAGACGAAACCAGGGCCGCCAATTGGATGGTCGGCTCGGCGCTGATGCGCATTGCCGCCGCTCCGGAGGTGATCATCTCGTCAAGGCAGCTGCGCATCACCTGAACCAGCAGTTCTTCCTTGCTGCCTGCATAGTGGTAAATCGTGGCGGAGTTGATGCCAGCGGCCCCGCCCAGCTCTCGGATCCCGGTCGCGGCGAACCCCTGCCGGGCAAAGAGCAGTACGGCAGCCTGCTGTACCTTGCCGATGTTCACCATGGACCCCGCTGCTGAGTATGAAACTCGAGCCAATCAATCGATTGGCTTCATGACTCCAGCAAACACCGTGACGCGGGTCACTGTCAATCAATTGATTGGGAAAGGTTCGTGCATGGCTGACGCTGCAGGTTACCCGGGTGCGCAACCATGGTCTCACCCGGGAGCTGGGCGGCGATACGCACAACGCGAAACCGCCCGCCACCGCGATAGATCCGCGGCTACGGCGCGGTAATGACCTGGCCGGCGTAGGACAGCCCGCCACCGAAGGCGAAGAGCAGGATCGGGGTGCCCGAGGGCAACGGCTGATCCGCCATCATTTTGGACAGTGCCAAAGGCACCGAGGCAGCCGAGGTATTTCCCGAATACACCACGTCGGTGGCGACGATTGCGTTGGGGGCACCGATCTGCGCGGCCAGCGGCTCGATGATGCGCAGGTTGGCCTGGTGCAGCACGATCGCACCGATCTCTTCGGGGTCCAGCCCGGCGCGTTCGATGACCTTTGCGGCGATCGCCGGCAGTTGGGTCACGGCCCATCGGTAGACGCTCTGGCCGTTCTGGGCGAACTTGCCGTTGTTGGATTCCTCGATGCGTATCGCATCGGACATCGAGGGCACCGAGCCCCACAGCACCGGGGAGATTCCAGATTCCGCGGAGGCCGTGACCACCATGGCTCCGGCACCGTCGGCGGTGAGCACGCAGGTGGTGCGGTCGGTGAAGTCGGTCGCGTCGGTGAACTTCTCCGAGCCGATGACCAGCGCGTTGGTGGCGCTGCCGGCGGCGATGGCGTGCTGGGCCAGTGCGAGGGCGTGGCAGAAGCCGGAACAAACCGTGTTCACGTCGATGGTTGCAGGTCCCTGGTCCATGCCCAGCGCGTTGGCCACGCGGGCGGCCATGTTCGGGGAGCGGTCTCGCTCGGTGCAGGTGGCCACGATGACCAGGTCGATTTGTGTAGCGTCGAGGTCCCCGGCATTGGCAAGGGCCATGCGCCCTGCCTCGGCGGCCATGGAGTCCACGGTGTCGGATTCCCCTGCCCAACGGCGTTCCTTGATGCCGGTGCGGCGGGTGATCCACTCGTCGCTGGTGTCCACCAGCTTTTCCAGTTCCGCGTTCGGCACGATGCGCCCCGGCTGGTAGTGGCCGAAGGAAACAACTTTGCTGGCGGTCAAGGGGTTGGCTCCTGCTTGCGGGAATGATCTCGCCTGCAAGGGTACTGCCTGGGGTCGTGTGCCGGTTATTTGCGTGACGAGGGGCAGGCCGTCAGAGCAACTGCCCGCCGCGCTTGCGCGCCTGCAGCACCATGGTGCTCTGCAGGTGGGTCATCGACTTGCTCCACGAAGGATCCGACAGGAAGTCGTAAAGCTGAGCAGGGTTTGCGACCGTGATGTCGGCAACCAGCTGGCAGTCCCCGGCCACCGCGGCCGCGTAGCGGACCTCCGGACGCCTGGCCAGGGCCGCGCCGAGAGCCTCGACCTGGTGCGGGGCGGTGTGGATCCACAGCAGCGCCTCGGTGTTCAGCCCCAGCGCCTCGGGCTCGACCAGCGTGCGGATCGCCAGGTGGGAGTTGCGGATCAGCCAGTCGATGCGCCGGGACACCGTGGACTCCGACAACCTGACCTGGCGTGCGACGGCCTCCACGCTGGCGCGGCCGTCGCGCTGCAGGGCCTGGATGATCAGTTCGTCGTTTTCGGTGAGCCGGGCCGCTGCCTCGCGCACGCCCTGCTGCCGCGTGTCGTCCTGGGTCAGCTCGGTGTGCAGCGCGAGCTCCTCCGCGGCGGTCAGCACCCCGATGCGCCAGCCGCGGATGGTGCGGAAGTACTTCAGCACCGGATAGGTCGAGCAGGAGATCAGCCCCGGGGTCGAGGGGACCTGTAGGGTGAGCAGCTCGTTCAAGGCATGCGCCTCGCAGATGACCTCGGCCACCACGTCGCCGACCCCCGTCACCATGTAGCTGAAGGTGGTGTCCGCGCGCTGGGCCAGCGATTCGCAGGCAAGCCTGGCCGTTCCCGGCGTGCACGCCAGGCGCATGATGACCGACGATTCGCGCATGCGCAGGGCAGCGACGGTGATGGCCTTGGAGGCGAGAAGCTCCGAGCCCTGCCTCGCCACGGTGCGCTCGTGCTCGTCGAGCACCTGGGCGATCTTGCGCCAGGTGGCGCGGCCGTCCACCTGGAGGGCGCCGATGATGCGTTGTTGCAGTGCGCTGAGATCGCCTTGGGCCATGGGGTCCCCTTTGTAGTGGAAGCTCGCCGACCACGGGTCGGCCAATGACTGGCAAGCAATGGCCGTGGCAACAGCGTATCCAATGCCCGGCCCGCTGTGGACTCCCGTGCAGGAACCAGCGCCCGGCACGGGGCGCCATTACTGGATTTCCTGTCCCTTCAGTCCTGCTGCAACCCACTGCGGCGCGCGCTCGGCGAAGCTCGTTCGCTGCTCAAAGTCTCGGGCGTAGCCCAGCAGTTCCACGTCCTTGTAGTGGTTGGCCGTCATCTGCAGGCCCACGGGCAACCCGTCGGCGGTGAATCCGGCCGGTATGGACAACGCCGGCAGCGAAGTGCCGGAAATCAGGCATGCCGAGCGCATCCAGTCGAGGTAGGTGGTGGCCGGGACCCCGGCGATCCCCTGCGGGTAGCGCCAGCTGGCATCGAAGGGCAGGACCTGTGCGGCGGGGCTCAGGAAGAGGTCGAACGTGGCGAAGAATTTCTGCACGGCGATCTCCAGGCGGGTTCGTGCCGCGGTGGTGGCGATCAGGTCCTCGGCGTTCAGCGCCCAGCCCTTCTCGACATTCCAGATGACTTCCGGCTTGATGATTTCGCGCCGGGAGCGCACCAGGTCGCCCAACATGGCGGCGAAATCGTACGCTCGGGTGTTGCCGAAGACCAGGTCGGCATCGCGCAGGTCGATGCAGGCCTCTTCCACATGGGCTCCGGCCTGTTCGAAGACGGCGATCTGCGCATCCAGCACTTCCAGGACCGCCGGCTCGACCGGGACGCCCATCCCAAAGTCCCTGCTGTAGCCGATCCGGATTCCGCGCAGCGCGTTTGGCTCCAGCTGCGCGAAGTCGCGGCCGGAGAGCGTGTTGGGTGTCAGGACCCGGTCGCTGTCGCCGGCGGTGGCCTCCATGAACAAGGCGATGTCGTCCACGGTCCGCGCCATTGGTCCGCTGCGTGCCAGCCATGACCACGCATCCGTTGGCGCGGGCATGGGGATCACGCCGTAGGACGGGCGGAAGCCCACCACGTTGCAAAAGGATGCGGGGATGCGCAGCGAACCGCCCATGTCCGAGCCCTCGCCCAGGGGCTGGATGCGGGCGGCAATGACTGCGGCAACGCCCCCGGAAGAGCCGCCGGCACTGAGTGCGGTGTCGTAGGGGTTCGTGGTGGTGCCGAAGACCTCGTTGAAGGTGTGGGAACCGGCCCCGAACTCGGGAACGTTGGTCTTGCCCGTCCGAATGGCCCCGGCCGCGGCCAGCCGCGCGATCTGCAGGTCGTCGGTCTGGGGAATGTTGTCCTTCAGGGCGAGCGAGCCTTGGGTCGTGAGCAGGCCCGCGGTGTTGAACGTGTCCTTGTGCGTCATCGGCAGTCCATGGAGCAGCCCGGTGGACTTGCCCTGCGCAGTGGCCTCGTCGGCCTTCGCTGCGAGTTCGCGGGCGCGGTCGAAATCGGTGGTGACCACTGCATTGATCGGGCCATTGACCCGCTCGATCTGCTCGATGTGGCTCTCGAGGGCTTCCCTGGCCGACAGCTCGCGGCGCTTGATCGCTTCGGTCATCTCCCGGGCGCCCATGTCTTGAATCGCGTTCACGTTTTCCACGTCCTTGCTTGATTTGTTGGTCGATCGGCGCTGGGCCGAGATTCCTGATGTCCACAGTCTGTGCGCGCCGCGGACCGTGTGAATAGTCTGGTCGGGAAATTGGTCCAGAATGCATGAAAACGACAAATCCATGACGATATCCCTCATTGGTTGCCAGAATCCCGGGGGCGGCGCAATCTGGAACGAAAGAGACGTGGCTCACAGTTTAGCCGGGAATGTGGCTGACGGCGGCGGCGTCGATTAGACCAAAGGAGAAGTTGCCGTGTCGCAAATCCACCCCCTCGCTGCAAACCCGACATCCACGGATATCTGGGCCGTGGCGAACACCCCGATCCTCTGGATCTGCGCACTGGGCGTCTTCGCCGTGATCTTCGTGCAGACCTATCTCTATATCAAGGCCGCCCGCCGCGCGGCGCCGCACATCGGCATGCCGACCCGCGAGCTGAAGGAATCCTTCCGGGCCGGGGCCGTGGCCTCCATCGGGCCCTCGCTGGCGGTGGTGCTGGTGGCCATCGCCCTCCTGGCGCTGTTCGGGACCCCGGCGGTGCTGGTCCGCATCGGGCTGATCGGCTCCGCCTCGACCGAAACGGCCTCGGCGTCCCTGGCGGCGATTTCCATGGGCACCGTGCTCGGCGGGCCCGAATACACGCAGCAGGTCTTCGCCGTCGCGTTCATGGCCATGTCCCTCTCGGGCGGCATGTGGATGCTCTCCACCCTGGTGCTGACCCCCGTGCTCAAGCGCGGCGGCAAGAAACTGGCGAAGGCCAACCCGGCCGTCATGGCACTGATCCCGGCCGCCGCATTGCTCGGCGCCTTTTCGATGCTGGCCATCGCGGAGCTGCCCAAGTCCAACATCCACGCGGTCACCTTGATGATTTCCGCGGCAACCATGTGCATGTGCCTCTTCCTGGCCAGGCTGCTCAAGGTGAGGTGGCTGAAGGAATGGGCGCTGGGCTTTGCCATCATGGTCGCCATTGCCGCCGCCTACCTGATGCACACGGCCTAGCCCCGCGTTCCCTGCAAACAAGAAAGCAGAAAAACCATGACCACCCCCGTCGCCACCCACGCCGATGCCTCCATGGCCCGTTTCGAATCCGAGACCACGCGCTACGGATCCCTGACCATGCTTGCCGGTCTCGTCTTCTCGCTGCTCGGACCCGTCTACCTGGTCTTTTTCTCGGGTCTGGAGATCACCGGACCCATGGTCTGGATCGCGTTCGTCGCGGTCGCGGCCACCTTCGGGGTCTTTTGGTTTGTCGAGCCGCTGACCTACTTTCCGATCCTCGGCTCGGCCGCGATGTACCAGGCGTTCATGATCGGGAACATCTCCAACAAACTGCTCCCCGCCGCCATCGTTGCCCAGTCCAGCATCAACGCCAAACCCGGAACCCGGCGCGGCGACCTGGCGGCCGTGATGGCCATCGGCGGGGCGGCCACCGTCCACCTGACCAGCCTGTTGGTCTTCGTTGGGCTGCTGGGCACGTGGCTGGTCTCGCTGGTCCCCGCCAGCATGATCGAGGTCGCCCGCCTCTACATCCTGCCCGCGCTCATGGGGGCCGTGCTCGTGCAGGCGATCGTGAGCATGAAGCGCCTGCGGCCCACAGTGATCGCAGTGGCCCTGGCCCTGCTGGTCCAATTTGTCATCGTCCCCGCCGCACCGAAGATGGCGCTCTTCGCCACCGCGCTGGTGGTCGTCTGCTCGATCATCCTCTCCTGGGTGCTGCGGGACCGAAAAGAAGTCCACACCGCCGTCGAAGTCGACTGATCCAACCCTCCGCCGGCCTCCGCGATACGTGGCGCCGGACACCGAACGAAAGGAAGCACCCACATCATGACCGCACCCACCCTGGACCTCGAAGGCATCGCCACCGACTGGATGCACGAGCAGTACCTGCACCTGCACCGGCATCCCGAACTCTCCATGCAGGAGCACGAAACCGCCGCCTACATCCAGGCGCGCCTGGCCGAACTCGGCATCGAGAACTTCCGCTGCGGCGGCACGGGCGTGGTGGGAATCCTGCGCAACGGCCCGGGCAAGACCGTGGCCTTCCGCGCCGACACCGACGGGCTGCCGATCAAGGAGGACACCGGGGCCGACTACGCCTCGACGGCGACCTCGCATTTGCCCGACGGCACCGAGGTCCCGGTCATGCACGGCTGCGGCCACGACACCCATGTCGCGGTGCTGCTGGCCGCGGCGCGATTCCTCGCGGAAAACAAGCCGGCGTGGCACGGGACCCTGGTGCTGGTGTTCCAGCCCGGGGAGGAAACCGGCGCCGGGGCCCGGGCCATGGTCCAGGACGGACTCTGGGAGCGGGCTCCGCGGCCCGACGTCGTGCTCGGACAGCATGTTTTTCCCTACGCGGCCGGATCCGTGCACATTTCCTCCGGCACCGCGATGGCCCTGGCCGACGCCCTGAAGGTGACCCTGCACGGGAAGCAGTCCCACGGCTCACAGCCGCAGGACTCCATCGACCCGATCCTGCTCGGCGCCCACATCATTGCCAGGCTGCAGGGGATCGTTTCCCGGGAGCTGGCACCGACAACTCCGGCGGTGGTGACGGCGGGGACGTTCCACGCCGGCCTGAAGGAAAACATCATTCCCGACCGGGCGGAGTTCACGCTCAATGTCAGGACGCTGACTCCCGAGGTCCGCGCCACGGTGCTGGAGGCGATCACCCGGATCGTCAACGCGGAGGCCCAGGCCTCCAATGCGCCCGCGCCCGACATCGAGCACGTCTACGATTTCCCGCGCTGCTATAACGATCCGGACCAGACGCAGTCGGTCATCGCGTCGTTGCGCGCCGAGCTGGGCCAGGAGCAGGTGGTCCTGGCCCCGCCGGTCATGGGCAGCGAGGACGTGGGGTGGCTCGGCGATTCCATCGACGTGCCCACCGTCTACTGGTTCTTCGGGGGATTCCCCGCCGAGCAGGAGCATCCGCCGGTGAACCACTCGCCGTATTTCCTGCCCGAGATGGAGCCGACCCTTTCGGCCGGGGTCCGGGCGGCGGTGGCGGCCATCTCGGGCTACCTGGCCTAGAAACCAAACGGGTGCGGAAGGCGACGATGTCTCCTTCCGCACTTGCATTTGAGGCCCGAGCTTGTTGGCGCTACAGCGCCCTCAGAATCACGGCGCTTCCCTGTCCGCCGCCGCCGCAGATGCCGGTGGCGCCCACGGAGCCGGCGCCGAGCTCGGCGAGCTGGCGGGCGAGGGTGCCGACGATCCGGGCGCCCGAGGCACCAATCGGGTGGCCCAGGGCGATGGCCCCGCCCTTGGCGTTGACGATCTCCGGGTCGATGCCGAGCTTCGCGGTGGAGCGCACGCCCACGGCGGCAAAGGCCTCGTTGATCTCGACGGCCTTGAGATCCGCCGGCGCAATGCCGGTGCCCTCCAGCGCGGCGAGGATGGCGTTGGCGGGCTGCTCGTGCAGCGTGACGTCGGGCCCTGCCACCAGGGCGTGGGAGACGATCTCGGCAATTGGCTTGATGCCAAGGCGTTCGGCGGCGGCCTGGCTGACCAAGACCACCGCGGCGGCGCCGTCGGTGATCTGCGAGGCGTTGCCCGCGGTGATGGTTCCCTCCTTGCTGAAGGCGGGGCGCAGCTTGCCCAGGGAATCGACGGTCGTGTCGGCGCGGATGCCGTCATCGGCGGAGACCACGGTGTCCCCACGCCGGGAGGAAATGGTGAAAGGGGCGATCTCCCCGGCGTGGAACTCGGCGGCCGCGGCGGCCAGCTGGTGTGAGCGGGCGGAGAATTCGTCCTGCTCGGCACGCTTGATGCCCATGGCGGTGTTGCCGTCCTCGGTGGAGGAGCCCATGGAACGCTTTTCAAACGCGTCGGTGAGTCCGTCGAATTCTAGGGTGTCGATCATTTCGATGGCGCCGTACTTCGTGCCCGCACGGGCCCGCTGGACGTGGGGTGCCAGCGACATGGATTCCTGGCCGATGGCCACCACCACGTCCGCCTCCCCGGCGTCGATCATGCGGGTTCCCGCCACCACTGCCTCGGTGCCCGAGAGGCACACTGCGTTCAGCGTCAGGGCAGGGATGTTGAGACCGATGCCCGCGCCGACGGCGGACTGGCGTGCCGGGTTCTGCCCGGCACCTGCCTGCAGCACCTGGCCGGCGAAGACCCGCTGGACCTGGTCGGCGGGGATCCCTGCACGTTCGAGCGCCGCAGCGGCGGCGTGGGCTCCCAAGGCCGTGGCGGAGACGGTGCCGAAGGCCCCGTTGAATCGGGCAAAAGGGGTGCGGGCGTACCCGGCGATCAATGCGCTCATGCTGCTGCTTCTTCCTCGAGGTCAATGGTGAATGGTGCGCCGGTGGTCTCGCGGAGGGACTCGACGGTGATTCCGGGGGCCATGGCGCGCAGCACCAGAGCGGCATCGAGCACGTCGAACACGGCACGGTCGGTGATGATCCTGTCCACCACGCCGACGCCGGTCAGCGGCAGGTCGCAGGTCTCGACGATCTTCGGGGTGCCGTCCTTGGCCACGTGGTCGGTGATCACGATGACGCGCGGGGTGCCGGCGACCAGGTCCATGGCCCCGCCCATGCCCTTGACGAGCTTGCCGGGGATGGTCCAGTTGGCCAGGTCGCCGTTGGCGGCGACCTGCAGGGCGCCGAGGATCGCGGTGGCCACATGCCCGCCGCGGATCATGCCGAAGGAGGTGGCCGAGTCGAAGTAGCTGCCGCCGGGCAGCAGGGTGACGGTCTGCTTGCCGGCGTTGATCAAATCGGCGTCCTCCTCGCCCTCATAGGGGAAGGGTCCCATGCCCAACAGTCCGTTCTCGGATTGCAGGGTGACGCGCACGCCCTCGGGCAGGTTGTTGGCCACCAGGGTCGGGATGCCGATGCCCAGGTTCACGTACTGGCCGTCGGTCAGTTCGCTGGCGGCAATTGCCGCCATTTCATCGCGTGTCCACATGCTTGCTATGCCTCCTGGCGGACGCGCACGGTCCGCTGTTCGATGTCCTTGACGCCGTCGGTCGCGACGACGTGCTGCACGAAGATGCCCGGGGTGTCCACGAGGGACGGGTTCAGGTAGTCCTCGTGGATGAGTTCGGCCTCGGCGAAGGTCACCCGCCCGGCCGCGGCGACCAGCGGGTTGAAGTTCCGTGCGGTCATCCGGTAGCGCAGGTTGCCTTCCGGGTCGGCCTCGAAGGCGCGGACCAGGGAAATGTCGGCGACGATGCCGCGTTCCAGGATCGCGGCCCGGCCGTTGAATTCCATGGTTTCCTTGCCCTCGGCGACCGGGGTTCCCACGCCGGTGGGGGTGTAGAAGGCGGGGATGCCCGCCCCTCCTGCCCGCAGGCGTTCGGCCAGCGTGCCCTGCGGGACGAACTCGACCTCGAGCTCTTTATTGAGGAACTGCTGGGCGAAGAGTTTGTTCTCGCCCACATACGAGGCCAGGACCTTGGAGACCTGCTTGTTTTCCAACAGGATTCCCAGCCCTTTGCCGTCCACGCCCATGTTGTTGGAGACGATGGTCAGCCCGGTGGCGCCCGAGTCGCGCAGGGCGGTGATGAGTCGGTTGGGGATTCCGCTGAGGCCGAAGCCGCCAACCGCAATGGTCATTCCATCGCGCACGGTTGCGGCCAACGCCGCAGCGGCGTCGCCGATGACTTTCGTTGTCATGGTTCTCCTTGTGTCGTCCACGATGTGGAATGCTTCGATGTCCTGCTTTGACCGTACCGATCCGGTAATATCCCGGTCAATGGATCGGGCCAATGTGACCTGCATTGCTCGATGGGTGGTTAGTTGGGTGAATCTAGACCATAATATGGACATGAGTTCCTCGTTCCCCGGCGCCCAGGTGGTGGGCCGCATGGCGGCGGTGCTGCGTGCCGTCAGCACCGCGATGCCCAGGGGCATCTCCACGGCGGAGGTGGCCCGGGGAACCGGGCTGGCCCGCCCGACCGTGCACCGGCTGCTCGCTGCGCTAACGGCCGAGGGGTTTTGCGACCACGACAACCGGGAAGGGTTGTGGCTGCTGGGCCCGGAAATGTACCTGATGGGGACAGTTGCGGCCGAACGTTACGACATCACCGAGATCGCCCGCGACCACGTTGCCGCCCTGGCCGATGCCACGGGTGAAAGCGCGTTTCTCTCGGTGCGGCGGGGTGATGAGACCGTTTGCCTGCTGCGGGCCGACGGGGCATTCCCGATCCGCTCCTTCGTGCTCTACGAGGGCAAGCGCTTCCCGCTCGGGGTGGCCTCGGCGGGGCTGGCAATCTTGTCGTTCCTGCCAGAAAAGGCGATCGAGCGCTATTTGGAAGGTCGGGACTTGGCCGCCGAGCATGGAAGCGACCACGCCCCCGACCCGTTGCGCAGGCGCATTGCCGAGACGCGGGCGCGCGGCTGGGCGGAAAATCCCGCACTGATCGTGGAGGGAAGCTGGGGGATGGGCGCCGCGGTCTTCGATGCCGCGGGCCAGCCCGCCTGGGCGCTGAGCCTGACCGGCGTCGAATCGCGGTTTTCCCCCGAGCGGCGTCCCGAGATGGGCCGGCTGCTGATGCACCACGCACACGAGTTGTCCAAGAGGTTGCGTAATGACCAAGTATCGCCCGCGCGCTGAGCCCAGCTCCCTGCGTTCAGCATGAATCTGTCCGAACCGTAGCCGTCCAAGGCACCTGGGATGAATTCAGCCCAGGGGTCTGCGAATCCAATCAGCCGTCGCAGGGCACCGCCGAAAGTTGGAATTCCCGCAGTGCCCCAGTGAAGTCCCCGAGGAAACTCGGGCGCAGGTCAGGAACGGTGGTGCAAGTTCCCTTCGAGCTCCGCCGCCAGTAGTTCCCTCGCCTGGGAAAGGTGCCCATCCAACGCGGTGGCCGCCCCTTCTGGGTCGCCGGCCTCGATTCGTTCCAGAATAGCCGCGTGCTCGGCAGCAATCCGAGCGGTGTCGAGCAGTTCCAGCGACTGCACGCGTGTCATGCAGAGTTGGACTTCACCCAACAGTGACCGGTACATCGCGCTGGTCCGCTGGTTGTTCATCGCGTCGACCAAGGCGGTGTGGAATTCCATGTCTGGGTCGATGACTGTCGTTGCCGGCTGCGAAATGCGGGCGGTAATTTCAGCATTCGCCCGCACTGCCGCCGGTGGCACTGTCGTGGTCGTTGCCAGCCGACGCACCACCTCGGATTCGAGGTAGGCCCTGGCAAAATAAATGTCCCTGACCGAGTCGGCACCCAATGTCTTCACTCGTGCCGTTTTGTGGGCACCGCGCTCCAAGAGGGAATCGGCAACCAGCCTCTCGATGGCGGCCTTGGCCGTCGGCCGGGCAACGTCGTAGCTTCCCGCAACGTCCGATTCGGTCAGCGCGGTTCCCTGTTCAAGATCGCCCTCATAGATTCGCCGGCGCAGGTCCTCGACGATTGCATCAATGATGGAAAGCGCGGTGACGCGTTGACTCATGAAGACGGGATCCTTTGACTGGCGGGCAACCGAGACAACAATCGTGACAGATTTTCTCGAATGCAGCTTGATACACAAGTGTACTTGTTAGACAATCATAGGGTCGGTGTGGCGCCGGTCTCAAGGCCGTCGCACAACCGACGGCAAATTTTCGATTCATGGAACGGAAGAGCCATATCTTGATTCCCACACTGCGCCGCGCGCTGGCCAATGACGACCAACTCACGCAGCGCCCCATCGACCTGCACGCCTACGCCAACGATGCCTCCCACTTCCTGTTGACCCCGCAGGCCGTGGCGATCCCGAACAATGCCGCCGAAGTCGGCGCCCTGCTGAAAGCCAGTGCCGAAGTCAACCTTCCCCTGACGTTCCGCTCCGGTGGGACGTCGCTCTCGGGGCAGGGCGTCACCGACTCGCTGCTGGTCGACGTGCGAAAGAACTTCAAGGACATCGATGTCTTGGACAACGGCGCCCGCGTGCGGGTCCAGCCCGGAGTCACCGTGCGAGCGCTGAACGCACGGCTGGCACTCTACGGTCGCAAGTTCGGACCCGACCCGGCTTCCGAGGCGGCCTGCACCATTGGCGGCGTTGTGGCCAATAATTCCTCCGGCATGCATTGCGGAACCGTTGACAACGTGTACCGCACCCTGGAGTCAGTGGTCATCGTTCTGACAAGCGGCACCGTCATCGACACCGGTGCCCCGGATGCCAACGAGAAACTTCGGGCCCTTGAACCCGCGGTCTTTGCCGGTCTCGAGGCCCTGACCAAGCGGGTGCGCTCCAATGCGGAATCGGTGGTGATCATCAAGCACCAGTTCTCCATGAAGAACACCATGGGCTACGGACTGAACTCATTCTTGGACTACGAAGATCCCGCGCAGGTCCTGGCACATCTCATCATTGGCTCCGAGGGCACCCTCGGGTTCGTGGCCGAGGCAACGTTTAGGACCGTGCCGGCGTACAAGCACGTCACCACATCCTTGATGGTCTTTGATGACCTGTTCACAGCCAACGAGTCGCTCGAGGCGCTGGTGGGATCCGGAGCGGCAACCGTTGAACTGATGGATTCACTGTCGTTGAAGGTGGGTCAAACTCTGCAGGGAACCCCGCAGATCATCACAGACCTCAACGTGCATTCACATGCGGCATTCTTGGTCGAATACACGGCTTCGAGCGCCGAAGAGCTGGCCGATCGCCAGGCCACGGGAATGTCCCTGGCCAACTCGCTCAAACTCAGCGCCCCGGCGCAATTCAGCCCGGACACAAAGACCCGGACCCAATTGTGGAAGCTGCGCAAGGGCCTCTACGCCTCCGTTGCCGGTGCCCGGGCCCAGGGAACCACGGCATTGCTCGAAGACATCGTGGTTCCGGTTCCGGCGCTGGCGCGGACCTGCGCCGAACTCTCGGTGCTCTTTGACCGGTACGAATACGAGAACTCCGTGATCTTCGGCCACGCCAAGGACGGCAACGTCCACTTCATGCTCACCGACGGATTCAACACCGAAGACCAGCTGCGGCGTTACTCTGCCTTCACCGAAGACATGGTTGATCTGGTACTCGGTGAAGGCGGATCGCTGAAGGCCGAACACGGCACCGGCAGGGTCATGGCACCCTATGTTCGCCGCCAATACGGCGACGAACTGTACAGCGTCATGCGCGAACTCAAGACGCTGTTGGACCCTGCGGGGTTGCTGAACCCAGGGGTCATCCTGGATGAGGACCCGAAGGCGCATTTACTCCACATCAAGGTCACGCCGGCCGTGGACCCGGAAGTCGACCGCTGCGTGGCCTGCGGTTATTGCGAGCCCGTTTGCCCATCGCGGAACCTGACCCTGACCCCGCGCCAGCGCATCGTGACGCTGCGCGCGATCGAGACAGCCAGACTGGCCGGCGACACCAAGCTTGCGGCAGAACTCGAGAAAGACTATTCCTACGAGTCTGTGGACACCTGCGCTGTCGATGGCATGTGCCAGACTGCCTGCCCCGTGGACATCAACACCGGGACCCTGGTGAAAAAACTGCGGGCCAAGAACGTGAACAAGGTGGAAGGTTCGGTGTGGGACGCCGCCGCGCAGCACTGGTCGGCGGTGACCCGGGGCGCCGGCAAGCTGCTGGGCCTCGCCGACAAGGTTCCGCTTCCATTGGTGTTGGGCGCCAACAATGCCGGACGCGCGGTGCTGGGGGCCGACGCGTTGCCGCTGTACTCGCCGGAGTTGCCGGCAGGCGGGCGCAAGAGAGCACGACCTGCACCGGCGCAAGAACCGGTGGCCGTGTACTTCCCCGCCTGCGTCAACACCATGTTCGGGCCTGCCGACCCACAGCAGGAAGGAATCCAGGAAAGCTTCGGTGCCCTGGCCCAGCGGACGGGAGTGGAATTGCTGGTTCCGGAAGGTATTGATTCGCTGTGCTGCGGGACCCCTTGGTCCTCCAAGGGCATGGAAAAGGGCAGGGCCAGCATGGGGGAGCTCACCATCTCCGCCCTGCGCGCGGCCAGCCGCAACGGCGAACTGCCGATCCTCTGTGACGCCTCATCCTGCACGGAAGGACTGCGCCACGCCATCGAGGAGGAAGTGCCTCCCGCAGGCGGCCTGCCACTGCGGATCATCGACGTGGTCGAATACACGGCCGAGCACATCCTGCCACTGCTTCCCGTGGGAAAGAAGGTGGCCAGCCTCGCGCTGCACCCCACGTGCTCCTCCACCCGGATGGGCCTGAACCCGGCGCTGCAGACCGTTGCCGAGGCTGTTGCCGACACGATACAGATCCCCGATAACTGGGGCTGCTGCGGATTTGCCGGGGACCGAGGGATGCTCCACCCCGAACTCACGGCATCGGCCACGGAGGTACAGGCCGCCGAGGTACGCGCCTTCGGCGCGACCACCCATGCCTCGTGCAATCGGACCTGCGAATTAGGCATGACCCGGGCGACGGATCATCCCTACGAGCACGTTCTGGAACTGCTGGAGCGCACCACGCGACCGTGATGCCGGGCCGACGTCCGCGAGCGCTCGCAGACGTCGGCGGCTGCCCTTGCTCGGGCAGTGAAGACCTGAGAATTGCCGCGTTCGAATCGCCCGTGAACGTATCGGACCCGGCCGCGGCCGGCGACATTGCCTCAGTTGACGTGGAAATTGCAGTTGTCCGGGCCGCAGTGCCTGCCCCGCATGTACTTAAGGTGATCATCGAATCGGCAGTGCTCAGCGATGCCCAGGTCGTCGGCTGCCGTGAGGCCTCCGAACGCGCCGGGGCCGATTTCGCCAAGACCTCCACCGGCTTCCATCCGGCGGGCGGCACCAGCTCCACGCCGTGGAATTGATGGCCAAGACCGCGGGCGGGCGCTTGGACGTCAAGGCTTCCGGCGGCACGCTCGGGGTACTAATGCCGGGGTCTATTGGCAAAGGGGTCGTGCCCAAGCACTACCCCTTTGCCACACCAGACCTCGCTGGGCCAACTCAAGGTAGATGTCGATTACCCGCCCGATGACCTTCCGCAGCGCCCGACCCGGTTTTAGGCTTGGAGCATGTCGCAGGAAGATCAGTCCTCCGCGGACATAGGGACAACCGACAGGCAAGCCGCCGCGAATGCGACGCCACCCAAGACGGGGCACCGCACGTTCATGCACGTGCTGGTCAATACGGCGCTGGCCAATGTCATCACCAGCTTCCTGTGGTTTGCCCTGACCTTCTGGGTGTATCTGGAGACCCGTTCGGTGCTGGCCACCGGGCTTATTGGCGGCACCTACATGCTGTTGGTCGCGTTCTTCGGCCTGTTCTTCGGCGTCCTTGTCGACCGCTACCGCAAGCATGCGGTGATGGTGGGTTCCACGCTGTTCACCGTGGCCTGCTTTGGGGTGGCCGGGGCAATGTTCATGCTGGTCCCCGAGGCCGAACTGATGAGCCTGACCGGGATCTGGTTCTGGCTTTTTGCCCTCGTGATCCTCATTGGCGCGGTGGTCGAGCAGCTGCGCAACATCGCCCTGTCCACCACCGTGACGCTGCTGGTGCCCGCGGACCGCAGGGTCAACGCCAACGGCTTGGTGGGCACCGTCCAGGGCCTCGCGTTCATGATCACGTCGGTCTTCAGCGGGCTGGCCATCGGGTTCCTGGGGATGGGAGGCACGATCATCATTGCGCTGGTGGCCTGCGGTGTGGTGCTGGTGCATCTGCTGGTCCTGCGGATTCCGGAGCCCAAGATCGTGCGGGCAGAGGGGCGCGAGAACTTCGCCGAGCTCCGTGCCGGCATCGCTGCGGTGCGGGCCACCCAGGGGCTGTTTGCCCTGATCCTGTTCACCACCTTCAACAACCTGACCGGCGGGGTGTTCATGGCGCTGATGGACCCCTATGGCCTGACCATCTTCCCGGTGGAAATCTGGGGCGTGGTGCTCGGGGTGACCGCCACCGGGTTCCTGATCGGCGGCGGACTGGTGGCCAAGTTTGGCCTCGGCAAGAACCCGATCCGGACCATGCTGATCCTGGTGGCCTGCACCGGCGTGCTGGGTGCCACGTTCACGATCCGCGAGTGGTGGTGGCTTTATGCGGTGGGGATCTGGATTTTCATGATGATTATTCCCGCGGTGGAGGCGGCCGAGCAGACGGTGATCCAGAAGGTGGTGCCGTACAAGGTCCAGGGCAGGGTGTTCGGCTTCGCCATGACGTTTGAATCGGCCGCCGCTCCGATCACCGCGTTCATGATCGCGCCGCTGGCCGAGTTCTGGATCATTCCCTACATGGCCTCCGACCCGGGCAAGCAAAGCTGGGGTTGGCTGCTAGGGGAGGGGAACGCCCGCGGGATCGCGATGGTGTTCCTGGTTTCCGGGATCGCCTCGATCATTCTTGGGCTTGCTGCACTGGCGACCAGGTCCTACCGGCGGCTCTCGATCGCCTATGCCACGGCTCCGGAGAGCGCGCCGATCGCGGAGGGCCAACAGGACGCGGAAGCCACTTCCGACGAGGAGTCCTGAACGCCGGCTCAGGCGGGTTGATGCCCCGCACCGAGGTTGCGTTCGATCCGGCGATCCGGGACCAGCCAGAGCACGGCAACGGCCACGAAGAACGCGACGCCCAGGTAGCCCCAGACCTTGTCGTGCTCACCGCCCAGCAGGGCGGCAAGGATCCCGGCGGTGTAGAGCACCAATGACGCCTTGCCCTTTCGGTCCCGTCCCATGGCGCGCTTGAGCGCCGAGTCGGCCCCCTGCCCGCGGATGATCACGCGCTGCAGGATGAGGTAGGCGGCGGCCGCCGCCAAAAGATTGATGCCATAAGTGACGACGGGTGTCTTGGCCAGGGCGCTTTCATCCATCCAGGCGGTGCTGAACGGCAGGAGGGACAGCCAGAAGAGCAGATGCAGATTGGCCCAGAGGACCCCGCCGGTGATCTTCTCGGTGACCTGGAACATGTGGTGGTGGTTGTTCCAGTAGATGCCGATGTAGACGAAGCTCAGCAGGTAGGTCAGCAGGCTGGAACCGATGACCGGGATGAGCGAGGCCAGATCGTGGCCCTCGGGAACCTTGAGTTCCAGGACCATGATCGTGATGATGATGGCCAAGACGCCATCGCTGAATGCTTCCAAGCGACTGGTGGGCATGCTCGGCCGCCTCCCTTCCCACATGCCGATTTCCTCGCGAAATCGCTGAACCCGATACTTTCACACCCGTGCGGGTATACCGTGTCTTTCATCTGCACGAATTGCCACGGGTCGGCCGCGTCCGGCCGCCGAGGGACTCGAGAGGAGCACGACATGGAGAAGAAGACCGCCCGGGAACCGGTGCGCGACCAAGCCCGGGACCACCTGCTCACGCCGCAGAACTGCGTGCTGGCGTTGATTGATTTCCAGCCCGAACAGTACGGGACCGTCACCTCGACCACGCGCGAGCGGATCGACCTCAACGTGGTGGCGCTGTGCCGGCTGGCCACGAAGTTCGGGGTGCCCGTGGTGCTGTCCACCGTCGGGGTGGACATGGGCGTGAACCAGGGAACCAGTCAGGTGATCAAGGACGAGTTGCCCGGTGTGAGGGAGATTGACCGCAGCGGGGTGAACGCCTGGGAGGACGCGGACTTCCGCGCGGCGATTGAGGGCACCGGGCGCCGCAAGGTGGTCATCGCGGGATTGTGGACCGAGGTCTGCCTGACCTTCCCGACCCTGGACATGCTCGCCGAGGGCTATGGCGTCTATCCGGTGGCGGACGCCGTTGGGGGAATCTCCCAGGTCGCCCACGACCGCGCCTTCGATCGGATGATCGCCGCCGGCGCCCAGCCGGTGACGGCGATTTCCTTCGGCTCGGAGCTCATGCGCAATTGGGCCCGCGAGGACTCGGACAAGCTGCGCGAGGTGATGCGCTGGTACTTCCCGCGCAAACAGGAACTCGGCGCGGACGGCAAGTAGGACCGCTGCCTCCCGAACGCTCAGCGGCGCAACCGCAGCGCGCCCGATGTCCGCCGGGCCCGGGCGTACTGTCGTGCCGCGGATCTGGCGATGCCTTCCTCCCGCTTGAGAATCTTTTCGCACGCGTGCCGGGTATCCTCCCGTAGGGAAGGGTCGGCGGCCAGGGATTCGAGGAAGGCGCGGGTCATCACGCTGTCCTGGTGGTTGCCCAGGATCTTCTGCAGCCGGCGTGCCCGGCGGGCCAGGGTGGCGGCCCGTTTCGGGTGAATCCCGGCAGCGGATTCCGCGGCGTGCAGCAGCCGCTTGGTGTCCTTGCGCAGCCGGTGCAGCGCCACATCGCGGTCGTGCCCGGGTTCGGTGCGCACCATGGCCCGGTACGCGCGGTCAACGATCCTGGCCTGGTCGTTGACCGATGCCGCGACCTCGGTGCCGGCGGGGCGGCGGGCAGGTTCCCTGGCCGGGGGATCGTCCCGGAATCGCTCGAGGTCCTCCACCAGCCGACGATAGCGCCTGGACTTCAAGGCCTTGCCCACCCGCCGGTGTCCGGCGTCGAGGGCATCGCCGAGCCCGCGTTCGAGGGACTCCACGAGAACCTCGGTCCGCCACTTCGCGGGCAGCTCCTCGATGCGGTCACGGAGTCGTTCGCGCACGACCTCGGCATCCCGGGAACGGCCCAGGGCCTTGGCCAGCCATTTGAGCTCGTGGCCCAGACTCCGGCGTGGGCTTGCCTCGAAAAGATGCCCGTAGATTTCCAGGGCGGAGCGCAGCCGCCGGGTTGACGATCTCATGTCGTGGACGGCTTCCGGGCTGCCGGAACGAACCTCGGGATCTTGGATGAGCAGTTCCTTGATTTGGTCGTCCAGGTAGCCGATGGCCACATCCAGGACGATCCCGGTTTCACGCGTCGTTGGGGTGCCGGAGCCGCGTCCGGGCCGCGGCGGGTTTGCGGGTCCCAGGGCATTGGCCATGGTGCGCTTCCTTTCCGGAACCTCGAACACGGGTGGCCTCCGCGGGCAGATCCCGGGCGGCCCGCCGCGGTTGCGTCAATCCCGATTCTAGAACCCGGAGGCCACCCCGGACATATGCGGATCTGGGCAGGCAATGGGCAGCAGTCACCCGCGCCGACCCCTCGGCCGGAGGAGACAGCATCTACCTGCCGCCCATCGGTCCGGGCGGATTCGGGATGTTCTTTCAGCCGGGAACCACGCCGCGGGCGACCGAGGTCCAGCGCCTGATCGGGCTCGGAGCCACGCACCAGTGGGACGTTCTCGACGAGGTGCCCCACGTCCGGTGGACCACCATCGCCGACCCGGAAGGCAACCTGTTCTGCGTGGCCGAGCACCCGCCACTGGACCAGCAACGCGCATAGGGACGGGCGACGTATCGGCTGTCGAACGGAAGCGACGTGGAGCGTCGCACCGCCGACGGGCTGCTGGAAATTGAAACTTGAAGGAACTTGCTCAGGCCACGAGCTGGTGCTGCCGCGAATCCACGGCGGGCGCATTTCCGGGTTGCGGTGAAGCGCTCGCCTCGGTCACCTGGTCCATGGAGATCCCATGGTCCAAGGCTGTTTGGATGATGGCGTCCAGCGCATCGGTACGCTCCTGAAGGAGTATCCGGGCGGAGGAGACGTCTTCGGTTGCTGCGCGGATCAGATCCAGCTCATGCACGGTTTTTCCCTTTCATTGGCTTCAAAGTTCGCATCTTGAAGGCTAGCCTGTCCACCTTTGCACGCCATGAATGGCGGGTTAAATCGAGGATTCCCATCGATCCGGTACCTGCTCAAACTGGCTGCGCCTCGCTCAACGCCTACCTGTTGGAACGATCCGCAATGCTCCAACCAAGGGCTCCGGCCAACCCTGCCGCCGTGTGAACCGCGGGATCGTTGTCCACGGCAGGGCCTCATGGCCGGACTCGGCATGGATTCCCAGCAAACACCAAGAAAAGAATCCTAAGTTGGGAATGTTCCTGTTTTCATATATCGAAGGAGGGCCTCATGGGTCTCGATGACAAGATTGGCAACAAAGCAGAAGAAGCCGCCGGAAAGATCAAGGAAGAGACCGGCAAGGCCACCGACGACGAGAAACTGCAGGCCGAGGGGGCTGGCGAGCAGGCTGCTGCGAAGACCAAGCAGGCCGGCGAACACCTCAAGGATGCTGCAAAGGACGTGACGGGTCACTAGCCCCGCCACATCGCCCAGCAACACAGGCTCCCCGTGCGGAGATCCAAGCAACATCGGATCCCACACGGGGAGCCTCCTTGTTCGCCCATCGGCAGCCGCTCCGTGCCACCGGCAGACGGACGGCGACGGTCAGGACTAGGCCCTCGGGCAAACAGCGTGCGCAGGTGCGCCGTCTTCAATGTCCATTGTTCGGTTCAACGAACAGGGAAAAGCCTTCATATCGAAGCTCCAGACAGATCGGATGGTGGCCGTTTCTTCCGAGGAAGCATCCGGTCAATCCACCGGTTCGACCGGGACAGTATTTCCCTGCGCGCGCAGACCATTGATAAACCCCCGGTGAAAAGCGATGATCAAGACATAGTCGCGATCGGTCGAAGTTTTGCCGACGCGGACCGATGCTCCACCCCCTGAGGGAAGGATTGGTTCCATGGCCATCGCCGCACTGCTCTGTTGGCTCGTCACCGCAGTCCTGGGTCTCACGATGTTCGGCCTATGGCTGCGCAACGGCGGTCTGCGTGCTGCCCGGGGAGATGCCTCCTTCCCGACGCGACTCGTGCCGCCGCTGATCTTCGGCCACCTCTTCCTCGCGGTCGCCGGCTTGGTGATGTGGATCATCTACATCGTCAACAAGGAGGTCCTCCTGGCCTGGACCGCGCTCGGCCTGCTGGTCCTCGTTGCAGTCCTGGGGGAGATGATGTTCCTGCGCTGGAAGAACGGCAGGACCGAAGGTACCCCGGAATCGCGGTTCCCGCTCGCGATCATCTACGGGCACGGCCTGTTTGCGGTGGCCACAGTCGTCCTGGTGTTGCTGACCGCATTGGGCATTGGAACTTGATCCAGCCGGACAATGCCGGCATTCCGAATACTGGGCCATCTGGAGGTAAGGCAATGAGTAGCGCATCGAACAGTGAACGGCTCGAAGGCGAACCAATATCACTTTGGGTTGCCACCGGCGGAACCACCGACTATCCCGGCCCGCGCGGCGACGTGGAGGTGGACGTTGCGGTGATCGGCGGCGGCATCGCCGGATTGACGACGGCGTTGGCGCTCAAGCGTGCCGGCCGGAGCGTGGCGGTCATCGAAACCTCCAAGGTGGGCACCGGCGTCACCGGCCACACCACCGGCAAGGTCACGTCCCTGCATCGGCTCGCCTACACCGACTTGCGCGACAGCCACGATGCGGACACCGCCCGGGTCTATGGCCAGGCCAACGAGGCAGCCATCCGCCATATCGCCGACGTGGTGGCCGCCGAAGGCATCGACTGCGACTTCCGCACGGTGGCCAACTACACCTACGCCGAATCCGACGACGCCCTGGCACGCGTGCGTGCGGAGGCCGAATTGGCCACGGAGCTTGGTCTTCCCGCCACGTTCACGACCGATGTGCCGTTGCCTTTCCCCGTCAAGGGTGCGGTCAGGTTCGACGGGCAGGCGCAGGTGCATGCCGTGAAGTATCTCCAAGGGCTCGCCCGGGCCGTCAACGGGGATGGCAGCTTCGTCTTCGAGGGGACACGTGCGAAGGACATCCAGGAGGGCTCGCCCTGCATCGTCAGCCTGGAGGCGGGCATCGTCCGCGCGCGCGACGTCGTCGTCGCCACGAATGTGCCCTTCGGTGACCAGGGGCTGTTTGACGCCCGGTGCCTCGCGCACCGTTCCTACCTCGTCGCCGCGCAGGTGGAGGATGCGCCGCTGGACGCAACGTTCATCAGCGTCGACGAACCCATGCGCTCCATCCTGACCGTCGCCGTGGACGGCAGGAATTATGTGCTCGCCGGCGGGGAGGGGCACCGCGTCTCCGAATCCGGCGACACGGCCGAGCGCTACCGCAGGCTGGCCGCCTTCGCCCGCGAGGCCCTGGGTACCGGCGAGATAGCCTACCGGTGGTCGACGCAGGACGGCATTCCGCTGGACGGCCTGCCCTACGTGGGTCTCATGTCTCCCACCGCCAAGCACGTGTACGTGATCACCGGCCTGCGCAAATGGGGCCTGACCAACGGAACGGCCGCGGGCCTGATTCTTGCCGACACCATCACTGGCCGGGAGAACCCGTGGGCGGAGGTTTTCAACAGCAACCGCGTCACCCCGGTGGCCAGCGCGAAGCGGCTCATCGGGGAGAACCTCAAGGTCATCGCGACCGACCTGACCAGCAAACTGGCCCGCCATCGCGACCGCGCGGAATTGGCGCCCGGCCAGGGGGAGGTGTTCGAGGCCAAGGGCGAGAGCACGGCCGTTTACAAGGACGCGGAAGGCCAGCTCCATGCCGTTTCGGCCATCTGCACGCACCTGGGCTGCACCGTTGAATTCAACTCGGCCGACACCACCTGGGACTGCCCCTGCCACGGATCCCGTTTCGCCACCGACGGGAGCGTCATCCAGGGACCTGCCATCGACGCACTCCCGGCCAAGCCGGTGCCCTGGGCCGACGTGGAAGAGGGGGCCGGCGCCGCCGGAGACGCCACGCCCGCAGCCGACTAGGTGGAGGCGGAATGCCGGTGGCGATCCGCCGCGCCCCGTGGATTCCAAGCACGTGAGGGGCGGTCTTCGAGGCCATGCACCAGGGATTGGGTGCAGTGAGCTCCATGTTAACCAACAGCTGCTGCCTTCACGTCGCGCCGCCCGGACTTCGCCTTCGAAGCGCGGGCGGCGTCATTGGGGTCATGCCGTCGGGAACGCCCATAAGTCTGCACGCGGCCATCAAGGGAAACCAGAACTGGAAGCGAAAGCGCCAGGAACCCCGACAGTAAGGGAACTTGACCACCTCTCAACGCAACTTCTCTGGGAACCGGACGTGAACGGGGACCGGGCGTGCTCCGGGCGCGAAGACTTGACCGCGGGGTCGTCTGCTGGAGAACAGAAATTAACCGTCCGGCCACTTCAATGGGCTTGAATCAATGTCCAGCAGGTTTCCCTCTGGAGGGAAACGAAACAAGTCATTGAGGAAAGCCCCCGATATGTCCCGCCCCACGGAAGCCACCACTTCGGTGCCGAACCTGCGCCGGGTCCCCTCCGCCGGTGCTGGTCGGCTGTTTCGGTCCGCTGCCCCCAGCGGACTTGAACCCGAAGGCATGCGGGAACTCAATCGCCTCGAGGTGAGGATGGTCGTGGACCTGCGCGAGTCCTTCGAAATTGCCGAACGCCGGGGCTACGTCCCCCACGGCGCCGTGCATGTTTCCGTCCCGCTGTATCTCGGTCCACTGCCCGTGGCCACTGCCATCGAGGATGTCTACTATCACCTGCTGACCACCCGCGGCACGGAAATCACCAAGGCCGTGGGCGCCATCGCCGCAGGTCTGCCGACCGGCGTGCTGGTGCACTGCGCCGCAGGCAAGGACCGCACCGGCCTGGTGGTGGCCCTGGTCCTTGAGGTCGCGGGCGTCCCGCGGCAGATCCTGCTTGACGACTATGCGCGCAGCGCCAGAGACCTGCCGGCAATCTACCGCGAACGCGTGAACCACGAATTGTCCTGTGCGCTGGGCGACAGCTCGGAATTGCAGGCCGCGCTCCACTTGCACCTGGAGAGTCCGGCGGCGGCCCTCGACGCTGCACTGGACATGGTCGACGCGCGATTCGGTTCGGCCGCCTGCTACCTACTGGCCCACGGGCTGGATCCGGCCGACCTGACCATTCTGCGCGAGGAGTTGGCGGGTCCCGGTGCCGCGGCGGAAGCCGGCCCGGACCTATGAGCGCAACCGGCGCCACGTTGGTGCAATTGACGGACATCCACTTATTGACAGGTGGAGCCCTGCTGCACGGGCGGATCGACACCTGGGCGCGCACCGCCGAGGCACTGGAAGCCGCCGCCCGGTTTGCCCCCGACGCCATCCTGGTGACAGGCGACATTGCCGACCGCGGTGCGCAGGTCCATGCCCGTGCGGCCAGGTTGTTTGAGCACGCGGAGAGGGAACTGCAATGCCCGATCATCGTGGTGCCGGGCAACCATGATCCGGCTGGCTCGGTGGGTGCGAGGTTCAATCGACAGCGCATCGCCAGCGGCCCCAATCCAGCGGACACGGTGCACATGATCGGGGGCTTGCGGATCATTGGGCTGGACACCCACGGGTTCCGCGAGGCTGCCGGCGGACTCAGCCAGCCACAGCTTCGATGGCTGTTGGCCGTGCTGGAGACTCCCGCCCCCGGCGGGACGGTCCTCGCGCTGCACCATCCGCCGATTGACTGCCTGATGCCAGCCCTGGCAGGCCGCGGCCTGGCCCGCCCGGGGGAACTGGCCGCCGTTCTGGCCGGCAGTGATGTCAGGGCCATCCTGTGCGGGCACTACCATCTGCCCACGTCCGGAAGCCTGGGAACCATTCCGGTGTGGGTTGGACCGTCGGTTTCCTACAACCACAAGCTCTTCGCCACCGACGCTCCGGCCCATGACCAGGACACCAGTTGGTTCGGCATCATCAAGGTCGGGAGCGGGCAGCTGTCGGCAACCCCGGTACAGGTGCCACGACCCCTGGCCGTGGCCGCGCCGGTGGTAGAGATGCCCGCACGGCAACCTGCCTTGCTCTGAAGTTCCCCGCAATACCCGTAACAACCACTCGCAAGCCGCACCCCTGGGGATGCGGCACGTCAAGGAGAAGAAATGAACAAGCGTCTGAGCGCGATTGCCCCTTTGCTGTTGATCCCCGTGTTGGGCCTGACCGCCTGCGCCGGCGGAGCCTCCGCCGACGCGGCGGGGGAGGCAGCAACCAAGACCCTCACGGTTTACACCTCCGAGCCGCAGGCCAAGATCGACCAGGTCGTCGAGGCCTTTGAAAAGACCAATGCGGGTGTCAACGTCGAGGTGTTCCGCGCTGCCACCGGCGAGCTGAAGACCCGCATCGCCACCGAGAAGCAGGCAGGCAAGATCAGCGCCGACGTCATCCTGGCGGCCGATGTCCCCACCTTCGAGGCGTATGCGGCCGACGGCGCGCTGGCGAAGCTGGACATCGAAAACGGTGCGGACCTGGACAAGAAATTCGTCGACGCCGAAGGCCACTGGGTGGGCACCCGGATCATCCCCACCATCATTGCCTACAACACCGGCGCCATTACCGAGGCGCCTGCCAGCTGGTCCGCACTGACCGAGGACACCTACAAGGGCAAGATCGCCATGCCTAACCCGGACGTCTCGGGTGCAGCTGCATTCAACACCGCGGTGTGGCTGCAGGAACCGGCACTGGGCAAGTCGTGGATGGAATCGCTGGTGGCCAATGAGCCCACGGTCCTTGAAAGCAACGGTCCTGTCGGACAGGCAGTGGCCGCGGGAAGCTCCGAGGTTGGCATCGTGGTTGATTACGTGGCGCGCGAACTGGCCGCCAAGGGCTCACCCATTGCCGTGAGCTACCCGAGCGATGGCGTGCCCTACGTGTCACAGCCCGCCGGTGTCTTCGCCGATTCCGAGAACCAGGAAGTCGCCAACGACTTCGTTGATTTCTTGATTTCCAAGGAAGGCCAGGAGCTAGCGGTGACGCAGTCCTACCTGCCGGTTCGCTCGGATGCAGGTGTCCCTGCCGGTGCTCCGGCACTGAACGAGATCAACTTGCTGGACCCGGACCAGGTCAAGATCGCAGCCGGCCAGACGGAAGCAGTCGAGTACTTCAACTCCCTGCTGAAGTAATACGCCCATGACGACCCACATCATCGAAAAAGCAGCCACGAAGCTGGAACAAGGACACGCCGAAGGCGCGACCGCACCGATTCGGAAGCGGCCGGCGGACAAGAAGCTGTTCCATGGACTCCGCCGGTCCGGGGACGGCCTCGGGGTGCTGCGTACGGTGGTGTGGGTCGCCATTGCGTTCCTGGTGGGGCTGCCACTTGCGGCATTGGCCGTACAGGGAATCCAGCCAGCAGCACGGCAAGTCTTCGGGGATCCGGCGGTGGCTACTGCCGCGCTGAACTCGGTGGCCAGTGCCTCCGGCTCGGCACTGCTGTCCACCATCGCCGGCGCGTTTCTCGCCGTGGTGCTCGAACGCAGCAACGTACCTTCCAGGGTCATGCTGCGCTGGCTGGTCTTGCTGCCCTTCTTGATCCCGCCGTTCATTGGCGCCATGGCATGGATGGCACTGCTCGGTGCCAATGGCCCGGTAAACAAGTCCCTGCAGTGGCTGGGCATCAACGCCGAGATGAGCATCTTCGGCGGCTGGGGAGTGGTGTTCCTGCTCGCGGTGCATTCCTACCCCGTGGCCTATCTGGTCATCGCCGCCGCGCTGCGGCGGATCCCCGGGAACCTGGAGGAAGCGGCACGAATCTCAGGGGCGGGAACCGCCCAGGTACTCCGTTCGGTGACCTTGCCGCTGCTGCGCCCCGGGCTGCTTGCTGCATTCGTGCTCACCCTGGTGGCAAACATGTCCGACTTCGGCATCCCGGCACTGATCGGGCTTCCCGAGCGCTATACGACCTTGACCACGCTGGTCTATCGCTACCTGGCCTCCAGCACCACCAGCAATCCGCTGCCCGCAGTCTCGGCAATCGGCTTGGTGCTCCTGGCGCTCGCCGTGCTCACAGTCCTTGTCCAACGCCGGCTGCCTACCGGCACGCAATGGGGTTCCGGGGCCACCGGCATGGATTTGGAGTTGGGCCGAGCCCGTCTTCCGCTGGTCATCCTGTTGTGGTCGTGGGTGGCGATCATTTGCCTGGTGCCGTTGCTGGCGTTGGCCACCCAAGCGTTGCTACCGGCCCCCGGTGTGCCTCTGACGTGGGAAAACCTGACCATGGACAACATCATTCGGGCTTCCACCTCACCCGGTGCGGTGTCCGGGGTCGGGAACTCGGTGATGCTGGCCGGGGGAGCGGCGGTGTGCTGCACTTTGCTGGGAATGGGCATTGCGCTGCTGCTGACCCGCGGCAGGCACCGCAGCAACGGGCCACTCGATGTGGCGGCGACCCTGCCCCAGGCCCTGCCGGGTCTGGTGATTGCCGTGGGGTGGTTGCTGATTGCCCCCATGCTGGGAATCTTCAATACCGGTTGGGTGATCCTGGGTGCCTACGTCATGGCATTCACCGCCCTGGTGGTCCAGGCCGTGCGCGCACCGATGGACTCCGTGTCCTCCACGCTCGAGGATGCCGCCCGCTCCGCCGGGGCAACTCCGTTGCGTGCCCTGCTGGATGTCACCGCTCGCCTGGCGGGCCCGGCCGCCGTGACCGGCGGGGTCGTGGTGTTGCTGACAGCTGTGCGGGAACTGACCATTTCCATTCTGTTGGTGGCCCCCGGAAGCCAGACCCTGGGCGTGACCATCTTCAACCTGCAACAGTCGGGCGACTACGGCGGAGCCTCCGCCCTTGCCCTGGTGGTTGCCCTGGTGGGAATCCTCGGACTCTCGGCCACCGCCGCGCTGGCCAACCGCCGTGCGGACAAATAAGAATCTCCTGAAAGGAACTTCGCGTGGCAACCATTGAAATGACCAATCTGGGCCATGTCTACGGCGACGGGCATGTGGGCTTGGAAGGGATCGACCTGAACGTTAAGGACGGCGAGTTCCTGGCCTTGCTCGGCCCCTCCGGCTCGGGCAAGACGACACTCCTTCGGACCCTTGCCGGTTTCATCCGCCCGACCGCCGGAAATCTTGCGATCGGCGGACGCACCATGGCCGGGGACCGAGTGTGGGTGCCTCCCGAAAAGCGTGCGCTGGGCATGGTCTTTCAGGACCACGCCATTTGGCCGCACCTGAGCGTTGCGGGCAACGTCGGCTATCCGCTGAAACTGGAAGGCGTTCCACGGCCGCAATTGGCCAAGAGGGTTGCCGCCGTGCTGGAGCAGGTAGGTCTTGCCGAATATGCCAACCGGAAACCCGCGGCGCTCTCCGGTGGCCAACGCCAGCGCGTGGCCCTGGCCCGGGCGATCGTGGCCAAGCCACAGGCGCTGCTGCTGGACGAAGCACTTTCCGCACTCGATGAGCCCCTGCGAGCCAGGCTCCGGCTGGAACTTCGTGGGCTGACCCGTGAGGAAGGGCTGACCGCGGTGCACGTGACGCACGACCGCGCCGAGGCGCTTGGTCTTGCCGACCGGGTGGCCGTGTTGAACCACGGAAGAATCCAACAGATCGGGACCCCCAGGGAATTGCTGGAAACACCGGCAAACGCCTTTGTCGCATCGTTCGTCTCGGATGCAACGCTGTTCCCCGGCACCGTGGTCAACGGTCAATTTCATGCCGACCATCCCGGGTTCCGGCTGCCGGTCCAGCACGGTTTATCCCGGGATGGGAAGACCCAAATGATCGGTGTTCGGCCAGTGGCCGGGACGCGCTCGAGGCGAGCCGTGGCCGCGGTGGCGCCGACTGCCATTCGGCTGGACCCCGAGGACAAGCAAACCAGGGCCGAAGCCCGGACCGGAGCACCGCTGGCCCGAGTCACTTCCGCGCTGTACGGGCGGCATGGATATGAAACGAGCCTGGATTGGGCAGGTACACGGCTGCGCGCGCTGGTCCACGGATGGGTTCCGCAGGAGGGCGAGTTGGTCCGCCCGGTGATCGAGCAGGCACATGTGTTCTGCGACGAGGCGGACACCGCCGGAGAGCATGCGGCCTGAGTGGGCTGGATTGGTTCAAGGCACACAGGAACGGTGAACAACTCGGCGGCCGATCGCCGGCTACCAACGCCTCCCAGAGATGCTGGTCGCGCCCATGGCCATGTTCCGCGAAGCGCATAACTAGAAGCGCGAAGGAGTGAGAGCACGAGACTCCGTGCTCTCACTCCTTCGCGATTGATTCAGGCATCATCCGCTCCCCGCGGACAGAGGCAAGTGCGAACTTGGAATCCACGCTGCCTGTCGATGACCCCGGCCCGCGCGGAGGGTTAGGGGCGCTTGTCCAAGCGCTTGCGCGCTTCTTCCCGCGCGCGTTCGATCTTGTCAAGGTGCTTGCCCTTGGTGGCTTTTCCAGCCAAGACCGCTGCCTTGTCGACCACCTGGCCACCGGCCTGCCTGACCTTGGGGTTTTTCGCTGCTTCCCTAAGGATCTTGCTGAATTTACTGAAACCTGCCACGGCGTTTCCCACCTTCTATCATCGGAATCATGCGGTCGAAATTAATGATCGCATGTCTATCCAACGGATGGGGGTGCCGGATCATCCCCGGTGCCGAGGTCAACGGCCGTCGTTTCTGGCGACGACCTGATTTCGAGCATCGACGCATCCCTTCAGCGGGTCACTTCCACGGACGTTCGCGGCGGCAGCGGGGGGTCGGCCAGGAACCTGGGCGGGTTCGGGGTCTCGGGACTCACTTGGCCTGCCAGTCGCGGACCTGCTTGATGACTGCCTTTGCGTCGAAGTCGTTGAACTTGCCGATCAGGTCGTCGTTGAACATCTTCTCCACGGAAGTACCGACGGCTCAGGAACTGTGTTCCACCTCACCTGGTGGGCCCAGAAGGAATATCGCCGCAGCGTGGCCGGTTGCACCAGGCAACCCACCCCAACGTTTGGAGTACTGCCCCATGGACCTGTTTTCCCCGCTGACCCTAGGTGACCTCGAACTTCCCAACCGACTCGTCATGGCGCCGCTGACCCGCTCCCGTTCCCGCGTGGACGGCGTGCCGAACGACGACGTCGTCGAGTACTACCGCCAGCGCGCCTCGATGGGGCTGATCGTGTCCGAGGGCGTGTACCCCAGCGCCACCGGCCAGGGGTTCGTCCGCCAGCCGGGCCTGGCCACCGAGGAACAGATTGCCGGATGGAAGCGCGTCACCGACGCGGTGCATGCCGAGGGCGGCCTCATTGTCGCCCAGGTGATGCACGCCGGCCGGGTCACGCACACCGAGACCACCGGGCAGGACCATGTCGTCGCCCCCAGCGCCATTGCCGTGGAGGGGCTGACCCGGACCTACACCGGCAAGCATGCCTACCCCGTCCCGCACGCCCTGGAGACCGGCGAGCTGCCCGGAATCATCGAGGAATTCGTGACCGGATCCCGCAATGCGATCGCCGCGGGCTTCGACGGAGTGGAACTGCACGGCGCCAACGGCTACCTGCTGCACGAGTTCCTGGCCCCGAGCTCCAATACCCGGACCGACGCCTACGGTGGATCCCCGGAAAACCGGGCGCGCCTCGTCATCGAGGTGGTCACCGCCGTGGCCAACGCCATCGGGGCGGAGCGGACCGGCCTGCGCATTTCCCCCGAGCACAACGTCCAGGGTGCAGTGGAGAGCGATCCGGCAGATGTCGCGGCCACCTATGCCGCGCTCATCGACGGGATCGCACCCCTTGGCCTGGCCGCGCTGAGCATCCTGCACGCGGATCCCGCCGGGACACTCGTCCAGGACCTGCGCTCGCGGTTCAACGGACCTGTCCTGCTGAACACCGGGTTCCAGACCGTCACCACGTACGACGACGCAGCTGCGGTTGCTGCCAACGGCTGGGGAGACGCAGTGGTGGTCGGCCGCCCGGCGATCGCCAACCCGGATTTGGTGCGCCGCTGGCAGGAAGGCTTGCCGTTGAACGAACCCGACTCCTCCACGTTCTACACCGAGGGTGCAGCCGGGTACACCGACTACCCGTTCTGGCAGAACTAACGCGGCGGTCGGCCGGATGATGGTTCCCCGTGGGCAGCGGCTCTGCTGCGATCCACGGGGAACGGTCCCGCATGGGGAGTCGTTGCAACTTTCGAACGAGCCACGATGTTCTAAAGGTTCGACTGGCCGCGCGTCGGTTCCTTGCTTTGGTTATGCGCGCTGCCCATAGGATCTCCAGTTTTCTGTGATACTGGTCCCAAGATCCCCTCCGTGACGTGACCTTCTGTGTGTTAGCTGTAAGGTTTTCTGAGTGCATCGCGATCCTGATGCTGAACGACGTAACTTCATCCGAACGGAGAAAAGTCATGGGATTCATTGGTTGGATAGTTCTAGGCCTTATTGCCGGTGCGATTGCTAAGGCAATCAAGCCAGGTGAGCAAGGTGGCGGCTGGCTCGCCACGTTGCTGCTCGGCGTAGTTGGTGCCGTTGTTGGTGGCTGGATTGGTTCCGCGCTGTTTAGCGTGGATATCAGCGAATTCTGGTCACTTTCGACGTGGTTGCTGGCTATTGGCGGGTCGTTGATTGTCCTGGTTATTTGGGGATTGTTGACGCGCAAGCGCGCCTAGTATGTGCACGAACAGGAGGCCCCAACCTTTTCAGGTTGGGGCCTCCTTCATGCGCGCACCCTCTTGCCACCACGGAGGAAGCACTTGATCACCTTTATCGTGGAGCCGCCAACGGAGCTGATGCCGGTTTCTCGTATGGCGGGTCGTCGTATGGCTTCAAGGGCGACCGTGGGATGAATCTGGACGAATGGAACAGGGCCCTTCGCCGCACATCTTGCGCCGAAAGCCGTCGCCCGGGGTATGCGATGGGATATTTGCCCTCGCCAGAACGTTCCATTCATGGGGCGGATGCGTCAACGCCGTCTGCCCCATGGGCCGCCGTCAGGCAACGAGCAGGTGCTGCCGCGCTCCCGCGGTGTTGTCGATTCCGGGTAGCGCTGGTTCGCTTGCTTCAGCGATCGCATCCATGGAGACGCCATGGTCCAAGGCCGTCTGGATAATGGCGTCCAGGGCATCGGTACGCTCCTGGAGGAGCACCTTGGCGGAGGCCACATCTTCGGTTGCTGCCCGGATCAGATCCAGTTCATGCACGGACTTTCCCTTTCATCGGATTCAACGTTCGTATCTTAAAAGTTAGCGCGACCAGCCTTTCACAAAATGAATGAGTAGTTCAATTCCATATGCAATTGGGTGCACAGTTGCCTGCGACCAGTTCCCGCACGTCTCAGGTACGCATCTCCTTCTCGTTCCCGGAAAATGCGGCGTCCAAGCTCTGGATCGGGGAAGCGACCCGCCGTCGGTGGTCCGGCAATAACTTCTTCACGACGGCACAGAAAATGTAATCCGTGGGCGTGCAGCGAAGTGCGACTGCGCGTCCGAGGAACGGATGCCCGTGGCGGGCCGCGACTGGGAACGGTGAAGCGGATCGATACCTACCGGTGAGGGTGCCCGAAGTTGCAAGCAGCTGAACTGAGTTGGCCTCGGTACGGACGGGTGCAAAATCGTTGTCACCGGGGATTGCATCCCATAGCGTAGGGATTCCCAGCGACTATCCAGAAACAGGACCTACGTTGGGAAATGTTCCCGTTTTCATCCAACGAAGGAGGACCTCATGGGTCTCGACGACAAAATTGGTAACAAAGCGCAGGAAGCCTCCGGCAAGGCGAAAGAAAAAGTCGGGGAGGCGACCGACAACGAAAAGCTGCAAGCCGAGGGGGCCGGTGACCAGGCCTCTGCCAAGGTCAAGCAGGCCGGTGAACACCTCAAGGACGCCGCGAAAGACGTGAAGGGTCACTAGACCCTCCCCATGGCGGGCGTTCCATACTTTCCGTGCGGGAGCCGGTTCCGAGGCTCCCGCACGGAAAGTTCCCCGCAGTCCCTGACTCGCCGGTCAATCTGTGTGCCGCTCGGCCCAGGCGTCCGCTGACTACAGGTTCACGTCAACCGCCCGGGCGGTGGCGGTCAAGCCGTCCAGTTAGGCCGTTGCAGCAAGACACAGTCAAACTCCTCCCCACGCTGCGCGCCTTTGATGCCATCTCCGCTGCCGTGCTGGTGGAGCCCCAGACCGCATCCGCCGCCGTCTGGCGGTGCAAAAGGAGCGAGGTCGCCGACGGGCAGGCAACGTTAGCCACGAGGACGCCATCGCAGACAATCTGCCCACCTTCCACCCTCGCTTTGCAAGGCAGGGACGAACTCCTCCCATACCCCAAGCCACCATCCGAAGGAGAATGCCATGAAGGACAACCAGAACCCAGCCGCCGGTCGCACTAACGACGCCACCGACCTACCCGAGCACGACAAGGACCACGTCTCGGATCCGGCCCTTGCCACCGACCCCGGGCATGACTGGACCGACGAAGGCGGAGCCACCCCCAGCGGGCCCGCCACATCCACTGACGGCGACGACTAGCGCACAGTACCGCCGGAACACCTGCGACCCCGCAGGGGCAAGCAAGGTCGTCGGCGACGTCCATTTCGACCCGCGTCCCGCCTGCGGCGGGACGCGCCAGACCACCGAGTAATTCTGCACAGGAGGAATCATGAAGGCATTGACTTGGCAGGGAAAACGAAAGATCGAGGTCTCCGAGGTTCCCGATCCGCGCATCGAAGAACCCGGCGACATCATCATCAAGGTCACCTCCAGCGCCATCTGCGGCTCCGATCTCCACCTCTATGAACTCATGGGTCCCTACATGCATGCGGGAGACATCATGGGGCATGAGCCCATGGGCATCGTGGAAGAAACCGGGCCGGCTGTCACCAGGGTCAAGGTGGGGGACCGCGTGGTCATCCCATTCAATATCTCCTGCGGGCATTGCTGGATGTGCGAACGCGGCCTGCAATCCCAATGTGAAACCACCCAGGTGCGCGACCAAGCCAAGGGTGCAGCCCTCTTCGGGTTCTCGGAACTCTACGGCAGCGTTCCCGGCGGGCAGGCTGAATACCTGCGGGTTCCGCATGCCGATTACGGAGCGGTGGTGGTCGGCAGGGACCTGCCCGATCACCGGTATCTTTTCCTCTCGGACATCCTTCCGACGGCCTGGCAAGGCGTCGAATACGCGGACGTCCCGCAGGGCGGGACCCTGGCCGTCTTCGGCCTCGGGCCCGTGGGACAGTTGGCCGCACGCATCGGCGTGCACCGCGGGTACCAAGTGATCGGAGTGGACCCGGTGCCCGAACGCCGCGAGATGGCTGCACGCCACGGGATCGAGACCATGGATTTCGACAAGCACATTGCCGCACGGCTCCAGGAGAAGACGGTGCGCGGTCCCGACGCGGTTCTTGATGCCGTCGGGATGGAGGCTCACGGATCACCCGGAGCGACATTGATGCAAAATGCCACCGGGTTGCTGCCCGATGCCCTCGCCCAGAAGGCCATGGAGAACTTTTCCGTGGACCGCACCGCCGTCCTGCACGCCGCAGTGTCCTCGGTCCGCCGCGGCGGCACGTTGTCCCTCAGCGGGGTGTACTCCGGCGCCGCTACTCCCATGCCGCTGCTGGAGATGTTCGACAAGCAAATCCAAATCCGGCAGGGGCAGTGCAATGTGCGCAAGTGGACCGAGACCCTGGTGCCGCTGGCCGAGGACCCCACCGACCCGCTGGGGCTGGATGACCTGGTGACCCACACCGTCCCGCTGGATAAAGGGCCCGAGCTCTACGAGACCTTCCAGAAGAAGGGCGACGGCTGCATCAAGGTCGTGCTCAAGCCGTAGGGCCGCAGCCACGCACGAACCACGGTCCCGCGCCGCCGGGCACACGGGGGAATGATCGCCCTCGCCCGTGTGCCCGGCGCGGGAGCACGGCGGATGAGTGTCGCGACGTCGTATTCCTTCAGCAGCTAGGCATCCAGGACCCGGGCCAGGATCACGTAGACGACCAGCGCGGTGAAGCCGCAGGAGGAAAGCACCCGGTCGAACTGCCACGCATTGGGAAATTCTTCCGTGGTTCCGCGGGGTGGATCGGTGGAAGTGGCGGGCTATTTCACGACTGTGATTTCGACCCTGCGATTCAGTTTGCGGCCTTCATCGCTCTCGTTGTCGGCGATGGGCTGGTCCTGCCCCTTGCCGGAGGTGGTGACTTTTACGTCTTCACCGAGGGCCTTGCGCAAGGTTTTTCCGATCGCCGTCGCACGCCGTTCGGAGAGTTTCTGGTTATGAGCGCTGCCCTGCACATTGTCGGTATGGCCGATAACAGTGATTTCGCGTGCGTTCCGGGCCTGGATTTCCTGGACCAGACGCTTGAGCTCCGTGTCGGCCGTCGTGGAGAGGGTGTCTTTGTTCGGATTGAAGAGCACTTCGCCGGCCAAGGTGATCTTTGGCCCTTCTTCCTTGAAATCACCGCTTTCGCTTGCAGTTCCGAAGACGAGGTCGGTGACGGGGAATGAGGTGTTTTCGACCGGGTAGGTGATGGTTCCAGAGGCTCCGATGGATCCCGGCTCGGTGGTTGCTGCCGCGGAGGGGGTGGCTACCGCGGTGCCGCCCAGCAGCAATGCGATTGCCGAAGCGGCGATGGCACGCCTCATGGGCGCGTAAGTTCGACGCTGGTGAAAGCACCCACAGTGGGGATGTGCACGTCGACAGTGGTGACGTCCGCCGGCGGAGCTGCAAACACGGCCGAGAACGTCATGCTGCTTCCCGCGTTGACGAAGGCGTTGGCCAGGTTGCCGGAGCACGCGCAAATGCCATCGGCGTCCCGGCCTACCAGGTAGCGCTTCTTCTCGGGCGTGACAACATAGACGCCGTCGGCACTGAAGGTATCCACCGTGCTTTGCGAGGAATCTGCGTCCCGGATGCCGTTGTTGAAGCGGTCCTTGACCTGGATGTTTCCGGACTCCTGGTCGTTCTGCATGCTGAAGTTCACCGTCATGGTCCCTTCGTTGGCGACGACACTGTTCAAGGTGACGGTCACGCCTTCCTTGCCACCCTCTCGTGTACCGAGGCGGCCCAGGTCATCGACAGTTGCGGCTTCTTCAGGCGCGACGGATGCGGCTGTAGTCGATGCGTTCGCCGAGAGACTGGTCGACGCTTGGGAGGGCTCTTCCGGTGCAGCCCCGTCTGCCGCGGAGCAACCCGCCAGAGCCACGGCCGTGGCCAATGCGCCGGTCAGGATCATGCCGGGGGTTCGCCAAATGCTCTTGCTCATCTACGTTTGTCCTCGTTTTTTATGGGGGCGTTACCAAGGTCTATGCAGCTTCCGGTGCTCTGCACTCTCAATGAGTCGGAAGCAAGCCATAATATCTATCATTATTTCTTATCCGACATACCGACCGATATCAAATTCTTCCAGGTCGACGTAACGCGCATGGGCACCTACTTCAGCAAAAGCGTATCCCGTCCGGATCGCGTTGCGCGGTGACTCGTTCCCAACTTCGGGCTTCGCGATGGAAAGCAACGTGCATTATTTTCCATCGAATGGACGTAGGCTGGGAAAATGACAACTGGCTTTGATACCTCCGCCTTCCGGGAACAGCCAACCCCGGAGGAGATATCAGCCCAAGCGCAGTCCGGACGGGCATGGCTGCGCACAGCCCCCAAGTCAATCGTGATCGGACTGGCCACTGCCTGCCTCGTGGTGTGGTTGGTGTGTTCCATGGGCATGGCCGAGGCCATGGTGGATTCGTTTAACCTGGATGCCTCCTACCTCAATATCGGCTCGGGCATCTTCCTGGGCGGCGTGCTGGCTGCGGCCATCGGCTTCCTGCTCCAGGCCAGGGGGGAAGACCCGCAGGTCATCAAGGCGAAGCTCGCCCGATTCGTCCAGCGCAACGGGCTGTCCCACAACGAGGAACCCAAACTACCGAAGCTGCAGGGAACGATCTTCGAACAGGGTCACCATCCGCGGTCGTGGAGGCGGTTCAGGAACTCCCCGGCCCACCCGTTCCCGTTCGAGATCGCCCACTACTCCTACCAAACCGGTTCGCAGGTCCGGGACCATGACGAACGTCCGTCGATCATCTCCTGGACCTATATCGCACTGACGGCCGACCGGACGCTGCCACGCATCCTCCTTGACGCCAAGGCAAACGACAACTGGTTTGCCTCCAGCGTCCCGGCGAGCCTGGCGAAATCGCAATTGCTTTCCCTGGAGGGGAGCACGGAAGCGACTTTAACGTGTATGCGCCAGAGGGATATGAGCAGGAGGCCCACCGGATCTTCGCTCCCGAGGTCTTGGAAAGGTTGAAGCGGGACGCCCCGGAATTCGACGTGGAAACCGTGGACGACCAGATCATCTTCTTCGCCCGTAAGGAACTTGACCTCGGTCGGGCGCAGACCTGGGAGCAACTCTCGGATCTGGTCTTCGGTGTGGGAGCCACCATGGTCGGACTGGCCGACAGCCAACCGGTAGACCGCTTCGGAATGAATGCCTCCAGAGAGGTGACGCCCGCCGGACGCACCCTGCGCAAGCGCCGCATCACCCCAGCCTTGCTCTGGACGGTGGGAGCCGCAGCCATGCTGGTGCTGGCCCGATTGCTGTTCACCGGACCACTGGAGGGGATGCTCTGATGGGAATCTTCGATGTTTTCTCCGGAACCAAGCGAGCCGCCGCGGCGGCGGCCACAGCGACAGTGGAGGCGCGGGTCGCCGAACTGGCTGCTGCCCTTCCGTTTGACGCACAGATCTCCGTGGCGACCGACAAGGTGCCGATGCCCACCGTCTACACCGTCATGGTGCTGGGCACCCGCCGTGAATTACCGGCGCTGGTCAACCGCACCGCCGAGGTGATCGAATCACTGGGCAGGTACGAGGAGCTGGACCTGCGCATTTCCGAATCCATGGAATCCGGTGCCGTCTTCTCCTCGCTAAGAATCTCCGGTCGAACCACCGATCGGCCACACATCGATTCCCTGGTGCGCGGCCACGACTCATTGGTCGAGATCCTGCCCGACCAAACGCTGATGGTCGAAGGCTCCCACGCGGGCTACGCCGTCAGTGCCGTTAAGTCCGAGGAAGCCGTTAACGTTGCCCGGCTCCTGGGCCGCTGGTGGGAAAACATGCTGGAAACCGAACTGGCACTGTGGTCGTCATCCGAGATCATGGTGGAGATCGGCGAAAAAGCCGATGAACCCGAGATCAGCTACGCCATCGACATCGAAGGCAGCGATGGCGAACTGGACGCGGTCGCCGTTCCGCCGGAGCAAAAACGGGAGTACGCGCAGCGTGCCGTCGCTGCATGGAACGAAAGCCTCGGCGACCTCGAGGCCATGACCAAGGTGAAGGCGCGGCGCGGCTATGTCATCCGGCTAGGGTTTACCCCCACCGCGCTCAACCCCATCGTTGTAGCGGAGGACCAGGAAGAATTCGAGGACGACGAGGACGAGGCAAACGAGATTGCCGAGGCGATTCGCTTCCACAATCCCGGATCGAAAATCACCGTCTGAACGCGGAAGGCAGCACCGGATAGGTCGCGGACTGGTCGCTGAGGCCTTAGCCCGGCATTCCACGAGACGCGATTGCCGCGGCAACCGCGGATGCCCAGAGCACCGTTAGTCGGAAGTTGCGTTGGGTAGAACCTCATTAGCTAGCGCCTGCTGCCGGGACCCCTCGGAAAAGGGCAGGCACTGCGAGACCTAGAGTGTCGACCGTTCTGAATGCCCGTCTCTGTGCTTCCCATTGCCGGCCACGGTACGAGCACCTTCGGACGTGACCTCCTACTTGATCCCGAAGTCGAATCCACCTGGTTGGTGATGCCCGAAGCGCTCTCTCAGGAAGTTGCCGGTAGTGGTCAAATCCGCAGAAGTTTGGCTGTGACGCGTGGAGTGCAGCGTCTCGGCCTGTCCGAGGAGAAGCCGAGTTTGTTCAACCAATTCCTCGTTGGGGGTTCTTCCGTTTGGTTGGCGGTTTTCCACCATGCTCGGCGGTATGGCCAGGAATCCCTGAAGAACCGCTGGCAAGTATTCCCTCACCACGGCATCCAGTTCATACTCAAACCGCGCATCGGCGGACGGATGCCGTCTTTCCGCGTCGATGACCGAGTCCAGCATCTGGCAGGTTTCCAGGATGGTTACGTACGTATCAGCTGGAAGGCGGTGCTTGTTCTGCTTGGCCTGGGAACTCACCCAAGTCAGAGCGGTCGATAGGTCGTCCGACGACCCGGGGAGCGACGTTGCGGCCGGGTACGCCTGGACGGGAGGGGGCGTAGGTGCGTGCTCCTGGACCATGCTGCCACGCTGAGATTTTCGCACCCTTCTGGGGAGCCAGAGATCGCGAAGCATGTATGAACGCACGGCTGACAGGCCCATCACGGCGAAAGCGGCAAAAGCACCACTGGCTCCGGAAATGGAAACGGCAGCAATGAAGAGGGCGGCGTAGAGCCCACCTTCAAGCATCACCTTCTTGTTCTTGGCACCCATCCCGATGACGAGCACATAAAAAGCGACGAAAATCCAAAAAACGAATGCGAGCACTACCCTGAGGATGTTCCCTGGAGTGAGGCGTGACATTACTGCGTCCTTCGTGGGTGCGTGGTGGCCTCCTCAGAGGCATGACTGCGCTCTAGCTGATGACGCGCGCGGCTTACTTGGCCCTCAAGGACCTGCACCGTCTGCTTCATCGAATGTGCCGCTTCCGTCTTGAACCTGTCGATCTCGTCCATGGCCTGGAATACATTGTCGAATGCCTGTTGCAACTTCGCGGAGTCGACCGTGGCTTGGGCAGCATTCTGGTGAATCGCTGCGCCTTGGGAGCGGAGGAGTTCGGAAGTCGAGACAATCAAGTCCGAGGTAGTCGAGTTGAGGGCATCAATTTGCGCCAGAACGATCTTTTGCTGGGCCAAGGCCTGCGCAACTATCACCGCGACTCGCAGCGCCGCGAGAGTGGTGTCAAGCGCCCGATCCACGCCCTTGATCAGCTCTGAATTGTTCTTCTTGACCACATCAAGAGCCAAATACCCTTGGATGGACACCGCCATCTGGGTCATGAGGTCTTGGTGGCGTTGGCGGACGTAGAAGAGGGCATCTGCTTCCAGCGTTGTGGCGTCGTCCGCTTTGCCCGTGTTGCGCAGCTCTTCAATCCGCCGCTCCAGACCATCGCCAAGGTGGCTCGCGAGCACGGCATAGTTCGCCAGCTGCCCCATCGCCGCCCAGAGGGCGTCGCGTTCGGTCTGGATGGCAGCGTTGTCGTGCCGAAGGTCGTCCTGCCCACCCTTGAGTGCCTTGGTGATGGCGTCAAGTTGCTCTTGTGCTGACTCGTACTTCATGAAGTATCGCTGGATACCCCTGCCTCCGGGCAGGAACTTCAGGATGCGCTTGGTGCCGGTCAAATCGTGGCGCTTGGGATCCAGCTCGGTGACGATCTGTCGCAGTTCCACCAAGGAGTTGCCAGTACGCGATGCAGGGTCCGCGCCGGTCGCTGCGAGAGCGGCTGCGGGCCTCTTCAGCATGCGGTTGGACGCGGAGCTCGCCTGCTGCATCATCCCCTCGCCCAGCCGGGTCAACTGCGCTAACTTGGTCTGAAACTCTGGACTCTGGAGAGGTGTGGCCAGCAGGTCATCGAGAAAGCTTTTGGCGTTCTCAGCGTGCTTCTGCTGCGCCTCGGCATCCACCAGGATCATGCCGCCGACCTTCTCCGGAACATGGATCGCTACCTCCACGATGGGCTTCGGCGGCTCCAACTCCAGTGGGTTTTCTACCTGCGGGGACGAGGTCGAGCCGAGGTCGAGCGGGTTCAACATCATGTTCTCCTTGGAAGGCTCCGGGACAAGTTTCAGTCTACTGGGGTCACCCTGAAGATAGCTGAAAATAACCAGAATCAACCGTCAGCGGACAAACCTCTATCGGTCGTCTACGGCGCGACAAGATCCTGGGGCCCTACTTTTCGCCTCTTTACCGGCATGCTTGCCCGCAACCGGGCAGACGTCAGTCCCAGGAGTCCTTGAACCCCGGAGGCAGGCAGCTGGTGATTTCCGGGCCGTGCGAGTTCAGCAGCGCCACCAGGTCGGAGATCCGCTCCTCGGTCATGTAGACACTCGGGGCCGAGACGGAAATCGACGCGATCGGCTCCCCGCTCAGGTCGGGGATCGGGATGGCCACGCAGATGATGCCGAGTTCGTTCTCCTGGTTGTCCAGGGAGTAGCCGCGCTCGCGGATCAGCGTCAATTCCCTGTCGAAGTCTTCCACGGTCTTCAGGGAGTGCTCGGTGATCGTGGCGGAGGGATCGAAGCGGGCCAGCGCCGCCTCGCGCGGCTGCAGCGCGAGCAGCATCTTGCCCATGGCCGTGTTCTGGGCACGCAGCCGACCTCCGGGCCGCGAGGCCATTTCGATGCCGCGGCCACCGCGCGCCTTGGCGAGGTAGAGGACGTCGTCGGCCTCCAGGATGCCCAGGTGCGTGGTGTCGCGGGTGGCCTCGGCGATCTCCGCCAGCCGGGACTGGATTTCTTCGGGCAGGTTCAGGCTTCGCTGGGTCTGGGCGCCGAGTTCCATGAGCTTGAGACCGAGCCGGTAGCGGTTGTCGGCACCCAGGGAGAGGTACCGCCCGGCAACCAGGGAGGTCAGCATCCGGTGCGTCGAGGAACGGCTCAGGCCGGCCGCCGCGGCAATGTCATCGAGGCGATCGACGCCGGAGGCAACGTGGTCCAGCAGCTCGAGGCCGCGCTCGAGAGTCTTGGCTCCGGTCGGTTTTTCCATGCCCTCAGTCTTACATGACTTGGGCCTTTCCCTGCCGGGGCTTTTGTGAGTGTGACCGGGGTTGCATTTTGGGGCGTGATGTCGCTTATAGTTGGATTATTGAAAGTGGGACGCCATCCCTATAATAGGTATGGCAAGAATCTTTGGATTGGTGACTATGAACGAGAACAACGGTGTTCCCGCCGGCGGAACAGTGACGGCCGGCGCACAGCCCGCCGCCACGATGCTGCGGCATGACCAGAAGAACGTCCGACGCGCCGCATGGGCGGGCCTGGTCGGCACGGCACTTGAACAGTACGACTTCGTGATCTACGGAACCGCGTCGGCGATCATCTTCAACACGATCTTCTTCCCCAACGTCAGCCCGGCCGTGGGCATCATCGCCTCCTTCGGCGCCTACGCCGTCGGCTTCGGCGCACGCCCGCTCGGTGGGCTGTTCTTCTCCCGCTACGGAGACCGTCTGGGACGCAAATGGGTGCTGGTCTGTACCTTGATGCTCATGGGCGTCGCCACCTTCGCGATCGGCCTGCTGCCGACCTACGCCCAGGCAGGCGTCTGGGCGCCGATCCTGCTGGTGGCCTGCCGCTTCCTGCAGGGCTTCGGCGCAGGTGCCGAACAGGCCGGCGGCGTGGTGCTGCTGACCGAGCTCGCCGCCAAGGGCAAGCGCGGACGCTTCGCCTCGCTGGTCTTCGTCGGCGCAGCCGCCGGCACCGCCATGGGTGCAGTCGTTTGGATGCTGGTGCAGCTCATGCCAAGGGAAGCGCTGCTGTCCTACGGCTGGCGCCTGGTCTTCTTCTCCTCGATCTTCGTCACCATCGCGGCCTGGTTGATCCGCCGCAATCTCAAGGAATCCCCGGTCATGGCTGAGCTCAAGGCCGAGGTCGGCATGGCCGAACGCCAGAAGACCCCCGCGGCCGACGTGTTCAAGAACGGCCGCCGCGGCCTGTTCAGCGTCTTCTTCATGAACGTGGGCGCCAACGCCCACTCATACATCTTCCAGACCTTCATGGGCTCCTACCTGATCACCTACCTGGCCGTGGACTCCACCTTCATTCCGAAGGTGCTGTTCATTGGCGCCATGTTCGCCTGCGTCTCGGCCTGGATCGCCGGCAACCTCTCCGACAAGTTCGGCCGCCGCCCGCTCTACCTGGGCATCACCGGCTTCCTGCTGCTCTTCCCATTCCCCGCCTTCATGCTGCTGAACACCGGCAACCTCTTCTGGATCGGCGTGGTCATCGTGCTCGGCTTCATCTTCGCCGCGCAGGGCACCGTGGGCGTGCAGGCAGCCTACTTCCCGGAGCTCTTCGGCTCCCGCTACCGCTACGCCGGCGTGGCCCTGGGACGCGAGTTCTCCTCGGTCTTCGGCGGCGGCATCGCCCCGCTGATCTGCTCGGCGCTTGTCACCTGGGCATCCGGTTCCTGGATCCCCGTGGCCATCTACATGATGTTGATGATGGCCATCACCTTCATCGCCGCACTCAAGGCCCCCGAAACCCGGGACCGCGACCTACTCACGGAAGAAGACGCCCACAAATGAGCATCCGCATCTTGATCACCGACTGCGACCACGACTCGATCGCCGTCGAGCAGGAAGTCGCCGCCGCGGCAGGGATCGAACTGGTCCTGGCCCAGTGCCACACCGAGGACGAGGTCATCGCCGCGGCCGCCGACTTCGATGGGCTCGTGGTGCAGTACGCCCCGATCACTGCGCGCGTCATGGACGCCCTGCCCAAGCTCAAGGCCATTGGCCGCTACGGCGTGGGAGTCGACACCCTCGACGTGGAGGCTGCCACCGCACGCGGGATCGTGGTCTCCAACGTCCCGGACTACGGCACCGAGGACGTCTCGGACCACGCGACCTGCCTGGCCGCCACCCTGGCCCGCGGCGTGACCCGCCTGGACCGCGAGCTGCGCGAAGGGTCCTTCTCGCTCGAGTCGGTCAAGCCGCTGCGCCGCATCCGCGGCCGCGTCTTCGGCGTGATCGGGCTGGGCCTGATCGGCGCGGCTACCGGGCGCAAGGCCAAGGGCCTGGGCTACCAGGTCATCGGCTCGGACCCGGCCCGCGAGGTCGGCACCACCACAGAAGAGGGCATCGAGGTGCTCACCATGGAGCAGGTCCTCGAGCAGGCGGATGTCATCTCCCTGCACGTGCCGCTGAATCCGCACACCCACCACCTGGTCAACGACGAGTTCCTGGCCAAGGCCAAGGACGGAGCGGTGCTCATCAACACCTGCCGCGGCGGTGTTGTCGAATCCGCCGCCGTGGTCCGCGCCCTGCGCAGCGGCAAGCTCTACGGTGCCGGCCTGGACGTCTTCGAGGAAGAACCGCTTGCCGAGGATTCGGACCTGCTCTCCGAGCCCAACGCGGTATTGACCCCGCACGCGGCCTGGTACTCCGAGGAGTCCTACACGGAACTGAAGTCACGCGCCCTGGGCAACGTCATCGACGTGTGCCAGGGCAAGGAACCACGCAACATCTACAACCCGGCAGCACTCGCTGTTGCCCGCTAGGAGCTCTACCGTGTCCACCCACACGACCCAGACCGGGGGAGTCTTCGACATCTCCGGTCGCACCGCAGTGATCACGGGAGCCTCCCGCGGCATCGGACTGCACATTGCCTTGGGCCTTATGCGCCAGGGCGCCAACGTGATCACCCTGCAGCGCGGCGAGCTCGCACCCGAGCTCGAGCAACTGGCGAAGGAAACCGGGCGCACCGCGCACGCCATCGTGGTGGATTTGAGCGATGAAGCTTCGGTCGCCAATGCAGCCGCGCAGGCGTTGGCCCTCGGGCCGGTGGACATCCTGGTGAACAACGCAGGAACCCAGATCCGCCATGACGCGGTCGAGTTCCCGTTGGCGGACTTCGACACCGTGATGAACGTGAACACCCGTGCGGTGTTCCAGCTCTGCCAGCTCTTCGGCGCCCCGATGCTGGAACGCGGGAACGGCAAGATCATCAACCTGGCCTCGATGCTCACCTTCCAGGGTGGCTTCCGGGTTCCGGCTTACGCGGCCTCCAAGGGTGCGGTGTCGCAGTTGACCAAGGCCCTGTGCAACGAATGGGCGGGACGCGGAGTGAACGTGAACGCGGTGGCCCCGGGCTACATCGCCACCGACATGAACGAGGCGCTGCTGGCTGATGAGGCACGCAACGAACAGATCCTGGTGCGCATCCCGGCAGGGCGCTGGGGCAACCCGGATGACCTGGCCGGAGCCGTACTCTTCCTAGCCAGCGGCGCCGCCGACTACATCCACGGCACGGTTCTTCCGGTGGATGGCGGGTGGCTGTCGCGATGAGCACCGAAATCAATCGCCCGGCCCCCGGTGCCCTGCTGCGCGAAACCCCGATCGTCGCAGTGCTGCGTGCCAAGCACGCAAGCGAATACGCCCCGGTCATCGACGCGCTGGTTGCCGGGGGGATTACCAGCATTGAGCTGACGCTGAGCACCGCCGGCGTCTTCGAGGAGCTGCCCGCGCTGCGCGCCCGCTACGGAATCGCAGCCGATGTCGGAGTCGGCACGATCACCACCGTAGAGGAGGCAGAGGCCGCCATTGCCGGCGGCGCCGGATTCATTGTCACTCCGATCACCGACACCAAGATCGTTGCCGCCGCCGTGGCGGCGGGCATCCCGGTCTACCCGGGTGGCATGACGCCCACCGAGCTGTTCGTCGGCTGGAAGGCCGGGGCCACCGCGGTGAAGATCTTTCCCGCATCCCAGGTGGGCCCCGGGTTCCTCAGAGACCTGCGCGGTCCCTTCCCGGACATCCAGGCAGTCCCCTCGGGAGGCGTCGGCGTTGCCGAGGCCGTTGAGTGGATTCGTGCCGGCGCGCTCGCTGTCAGCGTGGGCGGCCCGCTGCTCGGAGACGCCTTCAAGGGCGGGAACCTGGACGAGCTCACGGCCCGGGCCAAGGCCCTGGTGGCCGCCGTTGCGGCTGCGCGGAACGGGGAAAAGGCATGAGCCAGGACAAGCACACCGACGTGGTGACCCTGGGGGAGACCATGGCGTTGATGCGCGGCACCAGTGCCGGCCCGTTGGCCCACGCCTCCACCCTGGGACTGGGCGTGGGCGGTTCAGAGTCGAACTTCGCCATCGCGCTGCGCCGACTGGGCACCTCCGTGTCTTGGATCGGGCGTCTGGGTGCCGATAGCCTGGGTGACCTCGTGCAACGCGAGATCCGCGCCGAGGACGTGAACACCGTGGTGGTCCGCGACGAGTCGGCCCCCACGGGCCTGATGATCAAGGAACGCCGCACCGAAACCCACCAGAAGGTCTGGTACTACCGTGCCGATTCCGCCGGCTCCAGGCTGTGTGCCGCCGACCTTCCGGAATCGCTGATTGCCAACGCCAAGCTGCTGCACCTGACCGGGATCACCCCGGCGCTTTCGGCCGAGGCGGCCGGTGCGGTGGACGCTGCCATCCAGGTGGCGCACGAAGCCGGGGTGCTGGTGTCCTTCGACCTGAACTACCGGGCGGCGCTGTGGAGCGAGGAAGAGGCGGGGGAGGCCTACCGGGCCATCCTGCCCAAGATCGACGTGGTCTTTGCCGGGGACGAGGAAGCCGCCATCGCCGTGGGGCCGAGCGAGGACCCCATGGAGCTTGCCCGCCGGATCGCCGAGCTGGGTCCGCGCCAGGTCATCATCAAGCTGGGGGATGCGGGTGCCGTGGCGCTGATTGACGGCAATGAATACCGTCGCGAGGCGATCAAGGTGCCGGTGGTTGACACGGTCGGTGCCGGTGATGCGTTCGTCGCCGGCTACATCGCCGAGCTGCTGAATGGCCTGGAGCCACAGGAGCGGCTGGAAACGGCGGTGCGCACCGGGGCCTTTGCCTGCATGGTCCCCGGCGATTGGGAGGGCATGCCGCGCCGCGGCGAGCTCGGGATGCTCGAGCAAAGCGAGCCAGTGGCCCGCTAGGAGTGGCCCGCACCGGAGGGCTTGCAAGACCAGAGAGCAAAGAATCCAAGGAGTTGTAGTGAAGGCAGTAGTGGTGCACGGGCCCAAGGACCTGCGCGTGGAAGAAGTGCAGGAATCCCTGGTTGGTCCCGGGGAGGTGGCGGTGGATATCGCCTATGGCGGGATCTGCGGGTCCGACCTGCACTATTGGCAACATGGCCGCAATGGCTCCTTCGAGGTAAAGGAGCCGCTGGTCCTGGGCCACGAGGTGGTCGGGCGCGTGCGTGAGCTCGGAGAAGGCGTCACCGGATGGAGCGTCGGGGCTGCGGTGGCGATCCACCCGGCAACGCCGTGCCCCGAACCGGGGGCAAAACCAACGGGCATGCATCTGACCCAAGGTGGCACCTACCTGGGCAGCGCCAGCACCACTCCGCACACCCAGGGAGGATTGGTCGAGGTGCTGCACGTCCGGGCGCAACAGTTGCGCCGTTTGCCCTCAGGCCTGGACCTGCGCACTGCCGCGTTGGCCGAACCGCTGGCAATCGCCCTGCACGGGATCGACAGGGCAGCGGGCCGCATTGAGGGTGCTCGTTGCTTCGTCAGCGGCGCCGGGCCGATCGGCCTGCTGGCCGCGGCATTACTGAAACTGCGAGGTGCGCTATCGGTAGCGATTGCCGACCTGCAGCCTCGCGCTCTGGAAGTGGCCCGTTCCATGGGCGTCGAAGAGACTTTCAACATCGCCCAGGGACAAGGTCCGAAATCGCTCGGCTATGACGTGAGCGTGGAGGCGGCCGGCGCCGCTGCGAGTCTGCAGACGGTGTTGGATGCGACCCGTCGTGGTGGAACGGTGGTTCAGCTGGGGATCTTGCCCAAGGACAAGGTTTCGATCTCGCTTTCGGAACTCGGTCTGCGCGAGCTGACAGTGTTTGGTTCGCAGCGTTTCGAGACCGAGCTGGATGAAGCCGTTGAACTTCTGGCGCAGCACCCGTTCCTGGCTCAGGTCATCAGCCACGCCTTCCCGCTCGATGAGGCTGATACGGCTTTCGCCATGGCGCTGGACTCGGCCGCGTCCTCGAAGGTCTTGATCAACGTCGGCACGCTCGAAGCCTAATCATCGGAGGAGCTGCGCCTGCGCGGGCAGCCGGATCGACTCCCGTCTGTTGGAAACTTGCGTTTTTGGGTTGCCTAGGTGGTGTTGTAAGCGGGAACGAAGTGTTAGTGATCGGCGGCAGCGGTGCAAACATTACGGACTGGTTAATGGACGAGGGGTGCAAACGTGGTCATACGGACACCGCTCGCGACACTGCCGAGGACCTGTCCGGCGGCTGCATGAGGCCAAGATCTCGGTCCAGGCCGCGTGTTCGACCTGACCGACACCATCGCCCGCAACGAAACGGTCGACGGGTGTTGCGCGATTGGCATTGCCCGACACGAGCAGTCGACACACCAATCCCGCACTTGACCTGTTCTACGGCGTTCATTCTCGGTTTTAGCGGACCCGAGTGGCTGTACACCGGTATCCAGAGCGTGACGAACTATGGGGACGCAAAGGTAGCGGCATCTCACTGCGGAGCAGCCGTGAGTGCCCGCCCGGCTATTGCCAATTCTGCAGTCGTGCGGCTTTGGTGCAAGGACTTGCTGCAGAAGGAACCCGCTGCCTCCGCATTCTGCACCGATGGCACGGCTTGCAACAGTGACTACCCGTTCGGGCAAAATTTGGCGGACACCGGCCTGTCGAGTTTGCAACGCAGCCTGAAGCGCAGACCTGGTCGTAGGCTCAGTGCCGAGGTCTGAACTGACAAAAGGCATTCATTGGTGCTCGCCACGTGGCGCTCCTGCCGAAGGCGAAGAACGGCATGAGCTCGGGAACGATCGCTGATGAAACTGCCAAACGTTCCAACAACCGCCAGAACTGGCATTTATTTGGTCAAGTCGGGTCAAATGTACCGCGGCTGGAAGTTAGCCCGTTGAAGCTGAGGCAGGGCGAGACGGGAAGGCCTGGGCCGAAGGTGGTCCAGGCCATGGGCGCGTACCCAACGTAAGCTTCATTGTGCAAGCTCGTACTAGGAGAGGGTTCCCATGATCGACGACCGTCCAGATGAAGAAATCGCTTCCGCTTCCGACGGATTGGCCACAAAGCTCTTAGATATTACAAGAGGCGGAATGCCCGTCGACCAAGGAATCAGCCTTGCTATTCATTTGATCTTTCTTCGCTGGCATCTCTTGAAGATTGAGGGTGGGAGCGAAATTTGGAGTGAGATCGTTGTTCAGCCCGGGCGTGCGAAGGAATCTATCGAAAGGGTTCTGACGAGGACTCTTCACCATCCTCCCTGGAATGTTGCAGGAAACGGCGTTGCCCCTAAAGCTGTGTCGTCGATGTGCGCTGCAATTACGGATTCACTGACTGGCTCTACGGAACGATGCCTCGATCTACTTAGACAATCGTTTGAGGCCGTCTTGGGACTTTATCGAAAAAAGGAATCACGTGCGCTCGGTGAGTACATGGGACCAGACTCGATCGTTCGGCTGAGCGTAGCGATCGTCGGGCGACAATCTGCCTATATTGATCCGGCCAGTGGCTACGGAACAACTCTTCGCACTGCACATCTGGTGAACCCGCATGCGGAAATCACTGGATTCGACGTAAGCACGCACTCCCTGACTATCGCAGAAATGCGACTGCGCATGGTTGGAAAGACGCCTAACCTTTCCGCTGGCGACGCATTCGACTTGGCTAACGGACTTGAGAGTCGATTTGGCGGGGTCATTGTCCAACCTCCTTGGCATGCCATGGTCGATTCCGAGTCGATGGCTGGACGTGCAGAGCTGTTAGGCGCCGATCTTCCTGCACCTTCTTTACGAACAGATTTCGCATGGGTTGAATTGGCACTTTATCTATTGGCTCCAGGAGGACGCGCCGCGGTCTTCCTAACGCAAAGTTCGGCACGCCCGGTGAAGTGGCAACACAAGAGCCACAAACGCCTCCTCGAACTTGGCGCCATTGAGGCGATCATTGATTTTCCGCAAGGCGGCATGGCCGCAAGTACATCCGTTCCGACAACACTTTGGATTCTTCGTAAACCTGACGAAGATGCCAGGCGCTCCGACGTGCTGCTGGTCGACGCATCAACAATTGTCCACCGTGATCGGTTCTCTACTACGTTGAGCGACAATGACGTCGACCAATTAGCTGAAATTGTGGAGCTATGGCGGACAAAGCGCAACGTGGATTCGCCGGGGTACATAGCTAGGGCGTTATCTATAGCCGAGTTCGACCTGCAACGCAAAGGGATGGTCCCTGGTCTATATCTAGATGAAGCGCCGCAAGATGAAATTAGCCTTCCCGAGCCGCCCGAGCGGCTTATCACTAGGCTTGACATAAAAGGTTATAAGGCATTTTCTGAGCCAGTAAACATTCCTTTGGCACCGTTGACACTTGTCTACGGCGCAAACTCGGCTGGCAAGTCATCTGTCATTCAATCGCTTCTACTGTTGAAACAGTCTGTGGAATATGACCACCTGATTACACAAGGAATCTTGGCCGACGTAGGAAACTTTGAGGGAGTATCTAGCGGGCATCGGAACGAGGACATGGAGTTTGGATTCCAATACGGAGCGTTGCCCTCATGGATTGCGGACGCTGGTACTGCGGATCCTGCATCCCTTCGGGAGATAGGATTTACCTTTTCCTCACACCCCACTGAGACGTCTCCAACCGGCGCCCTTCGTCAAGTATCCATGTCATGGGGAGATCACAGAATCGCACTAAGGAGTACCTCCGACGGGCGCTTGCATCTACCATTGAATGCAGCGCAGCAAGTTATGACGGGGATAGCGTCCGGAAAAGTGTTGTTCCCTTTCGACGCATGGGCTGGCGAGGGGGACGACCCGGTTAAGTCGGCGCGTAACCTTAAGTATCGGCAGAATCGTGCAGCAGCGGCCGCCCGACAATTCGAGAAGATCGGTGAACGAGAGCTCACGATTGCCGCCAACGGATTGCTGCCTTCGGCAGAAGTCGAATATAGCAGAATCTTCCGGGGTTCCTATTCTGAACGAGAATTTTCGACAGCGACGACATACACGAACCGTCTTGCGCGGCTCATGGATGGTATTAGTTCGGAAGTACGCGCTCTCTTGGCGGGGATAAGCTACCTTGGCCCGCTTCGTTCGGCACCCAAACGATTTTATGACCGGGCATCCACGGGCGATCGACCGGGAGACGGTTATGAAACAGCAATGCTCCTCTTCAACAACGGCGTTATTGTCGACGAGGTGAATAAATGGCTAAGAAATTTGGACGTGCCTTATGAACTCAAAATGATTCCTGTCGAGCCGCAGGGAGGTCTTTCGTCGATCGTCGGTGATCTGGTAGTCATGGCGCTGACTGATACACGTTCGGGCGTACAGGTGACTCCTGCCGACGTTGGCTACGGTGTCAGCCAGATGCTCCCGATTGTCGTGACGCTCTTGGCCGAAACCGACTCTGTTGTGTGCGTCGAGCAGCCGGAGACGCATCTCCATCCGCGGCTTCAAGCGAGACTGGCGGACTTGTTTATCTCGTCGTCGTCCGACGAAGGGCAATCGAATCAACTCGTCGTTGAAACTCACAGTGAGCACCTCATGCTCCGAGTCCAGAGACGCATCCGGGAAGGTGCATTGTCGCCTGAAGACGTGGCAATTCTCTATGTCAATCAAGATGGATCTGGACAAGGCGAAGTTGTACGAATCCGGCTGAGCGAAGAAGGTGAGTTCCTCGATGAATGGCCGGACGGTTTCTTCGAGGAGCGGTTGAGCGAGATTTTCGGCGAGGACATCTGATGCTTGCCAAAATTGCCTTATCGTCGTCTGCCATCAAAGATCTATCGAAGGGTCCTCTCGCGCATCAGAAAAAGTACCATCGTGAGTTTACGGAGTTGCTGCTGAGGCATGGTGTTCTCGTTTTCGGGAGCGAAGAGGACAAGACGGCGTTTAGGAGGTCAATTCAGGATGGAGATGGGATTCCGATAGCTAGCCGTCAGGTATGGCAAGCGATCGTTGCGGAGTTCGAGGTCAAAAAGCGCTTGACGGTGATCTGCCCGCCAGGAGTTTCACAGTTTGCGAGCTTGACTTCGCTCAGCGATCTTTACGATGCGTGGAAGTATAAGACGAACATTGCTGTCGTCGGCGAAGAATTAGCACAAGCCATGAAACTGGATGAGCAGGAATCAGGGGTGCTTGAAGGGGCAGCTTTGGAGATTGCCACGTCCATCACCGTTTCTGAAGGCCATATCATTCGCTCTCTCGACGTCCTGGCGCGAGAAGGAAAGCTCAAATATGGTCAGAGTAGGGAGGCTTTCTGGCAGACGGTTCTAGAGCCCCTGGCCAAATGTACTCGCAACATTGTCATCACGGACAGGTACATCTTCGAGCGAATGTGGGACGAAGTCGATTGCGATACTTCTCGCGAGTCCCCGGAACATATTAGCTGGCTACTTGCGCGTCTCGACGCAACGCTTCTACCGCACGCATCCGTCAAGATTATTGCGCAGAGTCGACGGTCAGGCCAGCGAGGTAAGCCAAAGTGGGGGGCCCCGGAAACTGCTCGCATAGTATCGGACAAATGGCAAAGGGTTGAGCGGGGAAGTATTGAACAGGTTGAGATCGTCTTAGCGGAACCAAGGGGCGAACGACCTCACGATCGACATATACGGTTCGGCGATTTGGCGGTGATCGATATCAATGCCGGCTTTGACCGCCTTTGTGAGTTAACCGTCCGCCAGAAGGAGGGAATGAGGTGGTCATATGCGTACTCACCAGGGTCGATTAAGGATTATAAGACGGCTGCACAATCCTTGGAAGCCAGACCATCTTACAAGGAAGTGGTCATTCGCTAGTGGAAGTTTGCCAGAAGTATCCTGGAATTCACGAAGTTCCTCATCGCCATATACTAGGAATTATCCGTAGCCTTGGACGTTCACCGGACACGCGTCAACTTTGCCACCCGCAAGCCCCGGACAGTATGGTAATCCATCCGCAATTGCACCTGCGTTTGAGCGCCAGTCAAGTTGCCACTGAATGCCATCTTGAGACTAAACTTGTTGAATTCTGACCGATACCAAATGATGGAATTAGATGATTTCTAATCAGCCGGGTCTTTTTGACGCACCGGATACCCCGACCTCAGCGCCGCAACGAATTGAAGAGATGGTCATCAGTGAGCAGCAGGTCGAGTTGCTTCGCCAAGCGTTCGCTCAAGCGAAGATCGACGACATGGCTGAACGTCAAACAATCATCCAGAGTTGCACCACCCGCCCGATTGCCAATATCCGGCAACTCTATGCCCGTGAAGTTGGTGCCGTTCTGCGTCGAATCGCAAGCGTCAGCTCTGCGGATGTGGCTACAACAGGTTCTGCCTGGGACAACAGAGAAGAAGACACCTGGATTGACAAATTATAGTCCCGGTCTGGACCAATTTTAAGAAATCACATTTATTGAATTTCATCCTGGCGTTGCGATTTTCTACGTCCCATTGCAATCAAAGTGTGCGTCAGAATTGTTGTGCAAGTTGAGCACCGATAGCTTTACCGAGAGGTATAGGTACTGCATTGCCGATCTGTTTAGCGATTGCTGTCTTGGAACCAACGAACTTATGCGTCAAGGGAAATCCTTGCAATAGAGCAGCTTCGTAGTGAGTTATCGCCCGCATTACCTTAGGGTCCGGGTGTAAATAACGCCCCTTTTCCGGCTTGAAGAACTCGGTGCGTATGGTCACAGACGGTTTGTCTACGTGGAGCCTCCCCATAACGTCCGCAGAACCAGTTGTATGCTCTCGCCAGCACCGGGGAAGCAACTTGTCGGGTATGTTGAAACGATTCCCATCCTTCGGAATCGTTTCAAATCTATCTAGCGACAGCTGCGTATAGCGACGTCCAAGATGGAGCTCCCGAGATGTGAAGGGTCCGGCATAGGTTTTCCCCTGGAATTCGACAGAACGGTCGGTTGGAAGGTCGATCCCCTCCACATCGGTGGGTACACCGGCAAAGGCCTCACCAACTGTTAGATGCACTTTGTGTGTTGCCGTTGGAAAACCTGGAAATTGTAGATCTCGCCTATATCCGATGAGGACGGCTCTACGTCGGGCCTGAGGCGCACCGAAGTCCGCCGAATTGAGAATCTGGTGCTTGAAGGCATAATCCTTTAGGGCGCCATCCTCAGTGAGCGAGACAAACTCTTCGAATTGTGGCGAATTAGCGAAGGCTGCAACATTCTCGACTACAAAATACTTTGGAGTCAGGTGCCGGATAGTCTCTGCGTAATGCTTCCAGAGCGAGTTCCGCTCGTCCTCGGCGTCTTGCTTCCCTAAGGTCGAAAAGCCCTGGCAGGGCGGCCCGCCGACGATGATATCGATGTCACTCGGCAACGCGCCAGACTTCAGCCAATCCTGAATGGCACCTGCGTAAACGATTCCCGGTCCAAATGTGGCTTCGTAGGAAGCCGCTGCGGCTAAATCCATTTCTACGGCCGCCACACTTTTAAATCGGGTGGAAGCTTCGTGGAACCCAGCCGTCAAACCGCCGGCACCTGCAAAGAGGTCAAGGACTCGGATAGGCGTTTGTTTCATGTTTAACAATCATACGAGAAGGATCCTACAGGTACGTCCAGCCGCGCCATGGCCGGGAAAATGCGGGGCTGCCGTAGGATTCTAAGCAGATGATGAATGGTGGCCGAACTTGTGAATTCTGCTGCAAGCGGGCTCCAGAGGCGCAACGATTTTGGGATGTAATGGCAAAGAAGAAGCTCATAGAGGTGGCTCTGCCTCTAGATGCGATCAATAAACAGTCGGCTCGCGAGAAGTCCATCCGGCATGGGCATCCGTCGACGATGCACTTATGGTGGGCGCGGCGACCACTCGCGACGGCTCGAGCTGTATTGTTTGCGCAGTTGGTTGATGATCCTAGTGAGAATGCCGAAGAGTATCGCGCGGACGGGCTGCGGCAAGAAGAGCCGGATGTGGATGCATATATTGAGCGACGAGTGACCGCGGACCGCGAGCGGCTTTTTGACCTCATTGAGAGAATGGTTGACTGGGACAATCTAAGAGATGAGGCTCTCTTTGATCAAATCCGCGCCGAGATCATGCGGTCAACCGACGGAGAACCGCCTTCCATTCTCGACCCTTTTGCGGGCGGTGGAACAATCCCGCTCGAAGCACAACGGCTTGGCTTAGAAGCGCAGGCAAGCGATCTGAATCCCGTCGCTGTGCTCATCAATAAGGCACTGATTGAGATTCCACCCAAATTTGCAGACCAATCACCGGTGTTTCCCAATGCAGCAGAGCGCCAATTGCTTGCGTGGCCGAAAGCTACGGGGATTGCCGAAGACGTTCGCCGCTACGGCGAATGGATCCTCGATGAGGCCAACGCTAGAATCGGACACCTCTATCCGCAAGTGACTGTTGGCAACGGCTCCAAGGCCACAGTGATCGCTTGGATTTGGGCACGCACCGTAACCTGCCCAAATCCGGCTTGCGGCATCGAAATGCCGTTAGTGCGTTCGTGGTGGCTCGGCAAGAAGAAGGGGAAGGAAGCATACGTCATCCCCTCGGTAGTCGGTGGAAAGGTCGATTTTACAATCGGACATGACGCAGAACTTGCGCCATCGATGGCGAATGACGGAACTGTAGGTCGAACTGGCGCAACTTGTATTTCATGCAAAACTGCGGTGCCACTAGACTATATTCGCCAAAGAGGACGTGACCATGGCTTGGGTCATGCACTTATGGCGACCGTTGCTGAGGGAAACCGGAAACGAATCTACCTTGCACCCGATGAAATTGCGTGTGCAGCTGCTCAAATTGATGCCCCTGACGACGTGCCTCGTGGTGATCTTGCTGCGAATCCACGTGATTTTAAGACACCAAACTACGGCATGAGAACCTTTGCCTCGTTGTTTACTAACCGGCAGTTGGTTGCCCTAACGACGTTCAGTGATCTCGTCGTCGAGGTGCGAGACCATGTGTTCAAGGATGCAGTGTCATCCGGTATGCCGGAAGGCAAAAGCTTAGAACAAGGCGGCGGCGGGGCAACCGCGTATGCCGATGCAGTCTGCATTTACCTGGGGCTGGCAGTCGATCGTGTTGTTGATAGGCATTCGTCTATCACGACGTGGGACGCCAGCCCTTCAAAAGAACAGGTCCGGGGAGTCTTTGCTCGTCAAGCTATCCCTATGACGTGGGACTTCAGTGAAGCAAATCCGTTTGCGAAATCTAGCGGAGCGTTTGGTGAAAGCGTTGTGCAGCTTGCGCGAGCAGTCGAGCGCTTGCCAGCATCACGCGAGGGGAAAGCGGCTCAATCCGATGCGGCATCCCGAGCCTACGACAATGTGGTGATCTCTACCGACCCGCCATATTATGACAATATTGGGTATTCAGATCTATCTGATTTCTTTTATGTTTGGCTTAGGCGAACTCTGAAGACGGTCTTGCCTTCTCTGTTGAGTACTATGCTCGTACCAAAGACTGAAGAACTTGTTGCGAATCCGTATCGTCACGGTGGAAAAGATGGAGCTCGAGATTTTTTCGAGGATGGATTTGAGCATGTGTTTGAACATGCCCGAAAATCAGCTTCTGAAGACTATCCGATGACTGTATATTATGCGTTCAAGCAATCCGAATCAGATGCGGCGGGCACCGCATCGACTGGCTGGGAAACCATAGTTGGAAGTATGATCCGTGCCGGTTGGACAATCACAGCGACATGGCCGGTGCGCTCAGAACTCGGAAACCGGATGATTGCCTCGGGAACCAATGCTCTTGCATCGTCGATCGTGCTAGCACTTCGACCTCGGCCCGAAGAGGCGCCAATGATTGACCGGCGTGGTTTTCTCGCTGAACTTCGTTCAACGCTTCCAGAATCATTGCGAGTCCTACAGCAAGGCAGTATCGCTCCGGTTGACTTGGCACAGGCAGCCATTGGCCCCGGTATGGCAGTATTTTCGAAGTATTCTCGTGTCCTTGAACCTAATGGCCAAGAGATGCGCGTGCGTGACGCTCTCCGCCAGATCAACGCGATTCTGGACGAGGTTCTTGCTGAGCAGGAAGGTGACTTTGACGGTAATACCCGTTGGTGTCTAGCTTGGTTTGAGACGCACGCCTTCGACGTCTCTGCCTACGGGGAAGCAGAAACGCTTGCAAACGCGAAAAATGCTTCGGTCACGGGCCTCGCTAGAGCAGGCATAATCTCGAGCGGTGGCGGCAAAGTCAGACTCTTCGCGCCAGCGGAGCTTCCCGAAAATTACGATCCGCGCACCGACGATCGCATCTCACTTTGGGAAATCGTATTCCATATGGCTAAAGGTCTCGACGAAAAAGGGCTAGATACGGCTGGCCGCATTTTGGCCGCTGCCGAGGAACGAGGCCTGGACATGTCCGCTGCCCATGAACTTGCCTACCGTCTATATTCGATATGTGAAAAGAGCGGACTAACCAAACCGGGCATATTGTTCAATGCTCTTGGGTCCTCTTGGCCCGAAGTTCGTGCAGCAGCAAACACCAATTTAGTTTCACAGCCGATCTCCGAACAATTCGACTTCGAAAGTCTTGCCTGAAAGGTAGATGATGGCACTCTCCAATATTGACCGAGTTGGCGCGAGCCTTGACATACTGGCGGCTGCACTCGAGCCATTCATAGTTCGTGTTTTCTCCCAGCAGCTTCCCGAAGGCATCGACGATTGGACCGTCATCCTGGCCGCAAAAGACGGCATTGCGGGCAAACAGTACTCCCCGAGCGACCCACAAGTGCAATTGAGGGTCATCACAGAGCCTATGGGGAATCTAGGGTATGTGTTTAACGGTGTCTTGTCGCGAGGAGAACAGAACTTAGCCAGCGAGCTTCGTGGCGTGCGCGACAACTGGGCCCACCGAAAGCCATTCAGCGCCGATGACGCATACAGGGCTTTGGATACCATCGAACGGCTGTTGCGCGCGATTAGCGCAGCGGCGCCGGCCGACGACGTTCGTAAGTCTCGGCTTGATGTGCAGCGAGCCACTTATGCGGAAGAAACCCGCCGGGATACCCGGGCCGCATCAAAGATGCCTGAACTCAGGTCATCTGACCTTCTACCTTGGCGTGATGTGCTGAAGCCGCACGCTGACATTGCCTCGAACGATTTTGCTAGAGCTGAGTTCGCGGCCGACCTATATCAGGTGTCGACAGGCGCCGAAGTTGCGGCAGACTACAACGACCCTGTCGAGTTTTTCTCTCGCACGTATCTTACTGATGGGCTCAAAGGCTTGCTCACGCTAGCCGTGAAGCGTATCGGCGGTGACCCAAACGCAGCACCCGTCGTCAACCTTCAAACCACCTTCGGCGGTGGCAAGACTCACTCAATGCTTGCTGTCTGGCACTTGTTTGGGGGCAAGCCACTTACGGCCCATACACAGGGGCTTCAAAGTCTGCTGTCAGAGCTTGATACCGGTGTTATCGAGAGCACCGTCAGACGCGTCGCAATTGTTGGCAACGAGCTTTCCCCAGGCCAGAGTTGGCAAAAGCCCGATGGCACCGTCATACGAACGCTTTGGGGAGAGCTAGCGTGGCAACTCGGGGGTGCTGAAGGGTACGCCATGATTGCGGAATCGGATCGTACCGGCACCAACCCGGGTAGCGCCTTACGCGTCCTTCTAGCGAAGTACTCTCCGGCGTTGATTCTCATAGATGAGTGGGTGGCATATGCCCGAGGTCTTTACGGCGACGATTCGCTAATCGGTGGGACATTCGAAACGCAGTTCACGTTTGCCCAGCTGCTGACAGAAGCTGTAAAAGCCGTGCCCGGTGTGCTGCTGTTGGTGTCGATTCCCGCATCCGATATACGCCGTGACGACGATGGTCCTGTGGCTTCCGATCTCGAAGTGGGTGGAGCCAACGGACGCGCCGCACTTGAACGGCTTCAGAACGTGGTCTCGCGCGTGGCGCAGAACTGGACGCCCGCCTCGAGCACTGAATCATTCGAAATTGTAAAACGACGTCTGTTTCAGGAAGCAGACGCCGAAGCCCAACGGAAGATCGATGTAACAGTCGAGAAGTTCTTTGACTACTATGTCAAGAACATCGGCGAACTCCCCGGTGAAACGAAGGAACTGGAATACAAGTCTCGAATGAGGGCCGCATTCCCAATTCACCCGGAGCTTTTTGACAGGTTATATGGGGACTGGTCCACGTTGGAAAAGTTCCAACGCACGCGCGGCGTGCTTCGGCTGATGAGTGCCGTGGTGCATGGGCTGTACTCGGCGGGAGACGATTCACCACTCATTATGCCGGGTTCCATGCCGCTCGATTCGGCAGCGGTGCGTGACGAAATTACCAGCTATTTGGACGATGCATGGAAGGCAATCATCGACAAGGACGTCGATGGCGGGCAAGCCACGTCTGTACAGATCGACAAGGAAAAGCCCCTGTTTGGGGGACGGGCGTTGACACGGCGCATTGCGCGCGCGACGTTTATGGGTTCTGCTGCAACGCTGCAGACGCAGCATAAAGGAATCGAACGTAAGCGTGTTTTCCTTGGCGTTGCCATGCCCGGGGACACCATCGGAAACTTCGGCTCTGCAATATCCCTGCTTGGAGACCGATCAACGTACCTTTATGGGGACAAGGACAGGTACTGGTTTGATCGGCAGCCATCACTCAACCGCAAGGTGGTTGAACGCGCCGAATCATTCGCGGATGCAGATGTTTGGGCAGGAGTCATTGCGCGTATCCGGTCGGTTGAACCGCGGAACACTCCGGAATTTCCTGAAATCGTAATTGCCCCGACGGACAGTGTGGACATATCCGAGTCGGACGACGTCCGACTGGTGATCGCCCATCCTCGATACACCCATGATGCTAAGGGCAAAGGATCAGCCGCCCAAGGGTATGCCGAAACGCTCGTGACCCGACGTGGGACCGCACCGCGTGTCAACGCAAACACCTTGGTCGTACTTGCCGCTGACAGCTCTCGATGGCCGGAGCTAGAGACTGCCGTGCGGCATCACCTTGCATGGAGCGACATCATGCGGGACAAAGACGTCCTCGACCTGACCCAGGGCCAGGTCGCCGAAGTTCGACGTAAGATCGATGCGTACAACGGGACAGTTGGGCAACGAATCCGTGAAACCTGGATCTGGGCGCTTTACCCGGAACAAAATGATGGTAGTCAGCCCTTCCGTATCGCCTCTTCGAAGGCGGATGGCGCAACGGACTCCGTAGCTCGTCACGTCGGCGAGAGACTGCGCAAAACGGACGTCGTGATTATTCAGTCGTCACCGCAGTCGATCGCGCTGGAACTCAGCAACCATCTACGCAGTCGGTGGAACGATGGACGTGTCCCTGTAAGTGACTTGTGGGAGTACCACGCCCGTTATCCCTACCTGGCGCGATTCCGCGACAAAAAGGTGCTGCTTGATGCTATTCAAGCCGTGTTCGACGATCCTGCCTGGCAGAGCGTTGGGTTTGCGCTGGCCGATGGCTACGAGGCTGCCACGGGCGACTTTTCGGGCCTACGAGTGCCTCTCTCTGATCAGGCACCGCCCGGTATCGCGGACTCCATGCTGTTGGTTAGCCCTGCGTTGGCGCTCGCACAACGAGAGCGCGAAGTTAAGACCAATACCGAGGCAGCAGAAGACGGCACGGGAAGTGGTGACGAAGGTGGTCGGGAGGAGTCGCGAGCGAGAACGCCAGCACCGCCAACTGGAGGCGGAGGAAATCGGGTTCCTGGTCCGCCAAGCATTCAGAACGCACGGTATTCCGGCGCAGTTGATATCAATCCGACAGGTGACATCTCAGCGCAGCTCAAAGTCTTGGCCGAGGAATTGCTAGTTCATCTTCAGAATGCCGAACCTGAAACGTTCGAGATCAGGGTAGTCATTGATGCCGATAAGCGAACGGGCTTCACCGACGGCGTGGTTCGAACTGTCCGGGAAAACGGATCCAGTTTGGGGCTGAGCACCAACAGATTCGGATCAATCTGATGAATCCGGATGAAGTTCTAGTCACACGAGTCCGCGAGTTTACTCCGGATGCGTCCATCGCGGCAGCTGTGGGTCGCCATCATACGTTCGAAACAGCAATCGCAGACTTGGTGGACAACAGCATCGATGCAAAGGCAACCAGAGTTCTGCTGCGATTCCTCGAAAAGGACGGAGCAGTTGTAGGGCTTCGTGTCATGGACAACGGTTCTGGAATGGACGCAGAACGGCTTGACGATGCCATGACCTTTGGGCGCAAGCGGAAGTACGGACCCGGCGCCTTGGGACACTTCGGGCTTGGCCTCAAAGCTGCATCCCTCAGCCAAGCAGATGTCTTGCGCGTCTACTCACGGCAGCTGGGAAGTATGCCAGCCGGACGGAGCATTACATCCAAATCGCCGACCTCAGTGGCAGACCTGAACGACGACCACGTCGAGTCAGTTCTCAACAGCCTCGCCGCAGATTTCTTGATTGAAAGTGGGACGGTGATTGAATGGGCAGAGCCCCGGACCTTCCTCAGAAGCCTGGATACAGGGGACAGATCGAGATGGCTTGACGAACGCATTACATCAGTTATTTCGCACTTGGGGACCGTGTTCCACCGCATGATTTCTGCTGGCGCGATCGAGGTGACTGTCGACGTCTTCGACTTGGACTATAACGAATCAGGACCGCCGCGCGCCGTTACTGCCATCGACCCGTTCGGTTACGAGTCACTGCCGAATGATGAGTATCCAACCGACTTGAAATTCTCCGTGGACGATTCAGAACACAGCGGCAGGGCCCATATCTGGCCAGCAGCACAGTCTGGTCGTGCGGAGTACCGGTTGGGAGGCAAACCCGGCTCTCTCGCACAAGGATTCTATTTTTACCGCTTCGATCGGTTGTTGCAGATTGGTGGATGGAACACGCTCACCGTGAGCAAGCTCGAACTCGAGTACGCGCGGATTGCCATCGATGTCACGGAAAAGTTGGAAAAGCATGTAACCATAAATCCAGAGAAAGCAGGGCTCGAACTCGATTCGGATTTAAAGCAAGCGTTACTCGAGGCAACAATCGGTCATTCCCGGATCTCATTCGGCGATTACCTTGAGAAAGCCATCGGCGATAGGCGAGAATCGCGGAAATATACCAAGCGACCAGTCACTTTGGTTGAGCCCTCACGAGGATTTGGTTCCGACCTACTCGAGGCTTTCGAGTCAACGGTTGAATTCCATAGTTCGAAACCCATTGACATCAGATGGAGGGTCGAATTCCTGGAAACACCCCTGCACGTAGACCTGGAAAATCGTACTATCTGGCTCAACGAACAGTACAGGGGGCTGATTGCAGGTCCAGGCTCCATGGATGCGGCGGACGCGCCGTTCGTCAAGACACTTTTGGTGCTCGTTTTTTCCAAGTATTTCGAAGGCGCTCATCTCGGTGCCCGGGAGAAAGCTGAACTGGGTGCCTGGGAAGAGTTGTTGACAGCGGCGTTGCGGGACCAGATTGCCCGGGAAGCCTTGAACATGGGGGATGAAGCGAATGAGTGATCCGGGTACTGGCAGAAACCATCTGACTCCTGAGACAGTAGAGGACTATTTCACCGCGGGCGTCGCTGCGGCTTTTTCAATCAGCGACAAAGTTGACGCAGTACTTGAAATAGATCCATCCCATCAGGAAATTCGATTAGTGAGTCCCGCAGCCGGCGCTGATCCCGACGTGACAGCGTATGAGCGCATCGCCGTTGAACGCATAGGAATAGTCGGTAAACACGGTGATTGGTTCCGCTTAGTCGTTGACGCAACAAGGATGTATTACGAAGCGTATATCCTCATCGAGTCGATCGTTGACCAGTTGGAGAGTGGGGCTTCGTTCAGGCATGCGGTCTCCGAGTCACTTTCCGGGCTTAGAGGCCTACTTGCTGGTCGGCGGCGTCTTTCGGACGAGAAGGAAGCCGGTCTCATCGGTGAGCTCCTGGTTCTCGGTCACGCCATCGAGCACAGCGGGGAGGAATCGGCGCTTGACGCGTGGCTCGGACCGCTATCCGAGGAACATGACTTCGGCCTTGATGGCTTTGATGCGGAAATAAAAACAACCAGGTCCGAGGGACGCAATCACATTATCGGTAGTGAGTCCCAACTACAACCGGCACCAGGGCGTCCCCTGTACCTTGTATCAATCCAGATCACCCTTGCAGGCGCGGCTGCCGGCGGTTTTACCCTCTCGGACCTTATCGAGACGACTCGAGGCATGCTGGAGAACTCTCGTCGCACCTTTGACGCAGCGTTGCAGAGAATTGGTTGGGCTGACGGTGATGCAGACATGTACAGGACCAAATTCCAATTGCGGTCGAAGCCCAGGGCCTTTCTCGTAAACCCTGAGTTTCCTGCGATCACCGGGGCACGACTTGATCAGGTTGTCCCTCAACGTGGATTTATCAGTGCAGTCTCATATCGTATTGATGTAAGCCATTTACATTTCGAGATGCTCCCCGCGCCATTTGCCGACTTTTGTGAGGACCCTTCATGAACCATCCAGTTTCTGAAATCGAAATCGCCATCAAATCTGCATTCGACGGTATGCGCGAACTCGGGCCCGCAAAGCTCCTGTCCCGCGTGAATGTGGTACTTGACGATTTCGGCTTGGAAGCGGGGGAAGACGATGTGGTTACGTCGATCTTGGATGGTGACGGCAACTCGATGGCCAGAAAAGCGGCGCACATGTGCCTCGCAAAATGGGATTCGCAGGTCGACGCATCCTGGGCGGGCGACACCGAGCCGCAGACCGCAGAGCGAAGGGTGCTGGTCTTCGACAAGCTTGGGCTGGGAATTGAAAGCCGTGAACTCCTTGACGAAGCGTTTCCGAGTGTGGCACAGCGCGACATAGTCATCGCTGATCCCGGCCCGTGGGATCCCTGGTATACGAACGAGCGCAAGAATGCACACGATTTTTACTGGCATGCGTACCGTGGCGTTCTTGAACGGAGCTCATGGAAACCAGACGCCATTGCAAACCTGGACGTATCGACATCCGAAATCATAGGGCGCCTTGCTGACCCGACCGGAGAAACGTCTTACCAGTCACGGGGCCTCGTTGTCGGATATGTGCAAAGCGGAAAAACGGCTAACTTCACCGGGATCGTGGCCAAGGCAATTGATGCGGGTTACAGGCTGGTAATCGTCCTAACCGGCACTATTGAATTACTTCGGGGCCAGACTCAGCGGCGCCTCGATATGGAGTTAGTTGGCGAAGAGAACATTCTTGGAGGTCGGGATCGCAATAACGCCGATGCCGTGCGAGGCGTTGACTACATTGGTGACGGGGACTCGGATTGGGTCGACGGGAAATTCCTTAAGCATGGAATCGACATCAATTCGCAACATGACATTCCCGCGATCAAACGGCTCACCACGGCTTCAGGCGATTACCGGGCATTGAAAGCCGGCCTCGATACACTTGATTTTCGCCGTGCTGGGGAACTCAAAGACCCTCACAAGCCGCTCTATGACCCCATTAATCTTTTTGGTGCCGACGTGCGCCTGGCCGTGGTCAAGAAAAACAAATCAGTTCTCGAAAAGCTGCTAAGGGACCTCCACGACGTCCACGCATCCTTGAAAGAGATTCCGGTCCTGATCATCGATGATGAAGCTGATCAAGCCTCAGTCAACACGACAAACCCGAACAAGTCGAAGACAACGGAGGAAAAGCAACGTACTGCTATCAACGGGCTAATCTCGCAGATTCTTCGCGAGATGCCGCGTGCGCAGTACATCGGATACACGGCTACGCCGTTCGCCAACGTCTTCGTGTCACCGGATGACTCCGTAGATATTTTTCCGAGTGACTTCATTGTTGCCCTTGAACCTGCACCCGCATACATGGGAGGAAAGCAGATCCATGATCTTGAACGGTTGCCTGACGACGAACCGATCACAGCGACGAATTCAAATGAGAAGGCGCACGTACGGAATCTCTTTGCGGCCAATGATGACGACGAGCGGGGCGAAATCCTTGAGGCCTTGGATTCCTTTGTCCTGTCTGGCGCCATCAAGCTGTGGCGTGCAACCAAGGATGCTGAACTAAGATTCAGGCATCATACAATGCTCGCACATCAGTCGGTTAAGCAAGCGGAGCACAAGGATCTGGCTGAACTTATTCGCGATGTGTGGAAGACAGCGGCGTACAACTCCCCGTCAGGTCTTTCACGCTTGAGAGCCCTATTCAACGAGGACTTCGTGAAAGTCCATGGGGCCCGCGACGACTGGGGAGCCGACATGCCACCGGCTTTCGACGAGCTCAAGAAATACATTGGCGAAGCGATCAACCTGATCACTGCCGCAGGTGATCCCGTGGTAATCGTTAACGGATCGCGGGAAAGCGACTACAAAGCAATGGACTTTGCGACGGGTCGGTACTGGAGAGTGATGGTCGGCGGCGCGAAACTTAGTCGCGGATTCACCGTCGAAGGACTCACCGTTACCTACTACCGCAGACGAGCTAACGCTGCCGACACACTGATGCAGATGGGCCGCTGGTTTGGATATCGTCCAGGCTACCGCGACCTCGTGCGTCTCTACATTGCCAGAGATGTTGTCGACGCACGAGGCAAGACCTATGACTTGTATGACGCGTTCACGGCCATTATTCAGGATGAGGAGGCCTTCAGAACGCAGCTGCGGAAATTCTCCAAAGTAGACGAAAATGGCCGGCCCGAAGTCCGACCGAGAGACGTACCGCCACTGGTATTTCAGCAACTTCCCTGGCTCAAGCCAACGGGGGCCAACAAGATGTACAACGCTGTGCTCGATTTCGAAGGCGACGGCGGCGAGCTCCGTGACTTCCCACGTCAGTGTGCTCGTGGAGACGGCTCTGCAAATTCTGTTCACTTTGAGGCGGTCAGCGACTGGCTAGGTCAGCTGGGGGAATCTACAGAGTTTGAATACATGGATGGCAGCATCGGTGGGAATCCAAAGATCAAACCTTTTGACGCGCGTGTAGCAATCGTCTCTGCAGCCGATGTCTACATGGCGTTAGAGAAATTTAGTTGGACAGACGGATACTCTTTTGCTCCCACTCTCCGGTTCATGAAGCAGGCGATGAACAAAGGGGAACTGGTGGATTGGGCGGTGTTGGTTCCGCAGTTGAAGGGAATCGCCACACGCGAAGTTTCTGGACATGAGGTTCAGATCCTGAGTCGAACGCGGCGAGACGGTACACGTGGAGGATTCTCCGGTAGCTCGTTCCGGCAGCGTGATGCCATTGAACGGATCGCTGGTAACGTTTCTGCGGCTGGCGGGCCAGAAGCTATAAAGCTAAATACACCAACGCGTGGTGCGATGCTCCTGACTTTCTCAGCGGATCCCATCTCGCTCGTCAAAGCGGAAAGAGAGCCGAAGCTACTACAAGATCCGATTTCGACCGGGGACGTGGCAACACTTTTCTCTTTGGCGGTACCGTATCTCTCAGCACCACGTGGACGGATTGGGTTCCGGGTACTGGACGCTTCTAAACAGGATTCAGCAATCATTGACGCCCTGTAAGAGACACGTTTTCTCCAATGGAATGACCGCATTTATCCTGGCAAGGATGCTGCGTGAATATAGTCTTGTAGTTGTTGTCGCGAATAATGAGGAAAATTTATGTCTGCCGAATTGACGCTCTCCTTTGAAGCGCGAACGATCGAACACCTCGGGTTGCAGATGTATTCACAACTCCCGGCGGCTCTGGCTGAGTTGATCGCCAATGCCTATGACGCTGATGCCGGGGAAGTCGTAGTCTCCATCGAGAAGGATGGAGAGACAGGAGATGAATATATTGCTGTCACCGACGATGGTCATGGCATGTCGCGGGATGACCTCAACGACAAATACCTGAGAATAGGTCGAAATCGAAGGGCACCCGAAGAAGCTGGTTTGTTGAGCGAAAGTGGGTTTCGTAAGGTCTCAGGCAAAAAGGGCATCGGAAAGTTGGCGCTCTTCGGTATTGGTCGACTGATATTTGTTTCGACTACTCGTCGTGGTGTCGCTTCACGTATTGATGTCGTGCTCGACTGGAACGACATGATGTCATTGGGTGGTGGTGACTACCATCCGATGGCAACAGAACGGAAGGCCGAAGACGATGATCACGGGACCCGGATTGAAATTCGCGACTTGACGCGAACAAGCCCTGTGTCACTCGATAATTTGGCAAAGAGTCTTTCCCGGCTCTTCAACTACACAGGCAACTTTGATTTATTCATCGAGAAGGGAAAGAGTCGGAAGAATGTTACGCGTGACCTTCGGTTCGACGACGACGACATCCAGTTTACTTGGCGAATCCCAGATAACTTGCCTATAGATGACGAAGCCCGTCGGTTCTTCCAAAGCAAGGGGATCAGGGGCGTCGTCTACGGGACAAAGGCCACGCAAAAGGATGACAACCGTGGTGTGATTGTCTTTGTGAGCGGCCGCAGAGCCAATGCTGCAGGATTTTATGGGGCCTCCGAGTCAAGCTATGCTTTTTCGTATTTGTCAGGAACCTTAGAAGCTGATTATCTCGACGACCTAGCTACGGACGTTATTTCCAGTGACCGGGCTTCCATCAACTGGGATGTGCCAGCAACACTTGAACTAAAACGACACTTAGTTCAGACACTTACATGGATCTCACGCGACTGGCGCCGCCAACGCGACGAGGCAAAAGCAAGTCGGGTGCAGCGTCGAACGGGACGCGATTTTTCACAGTGGACCTCAAAACAGCGCGATGGCGACGGCGGGCGTTTGCACGAACTGTTGGGTAAAATCGTGTCCTCGGAGGTCGAAATGCCTGAGTCAGTCCTCGATAGTATTCTCAACAGTGTGGAAGCACTCATCCCAGAGTATGCCAGGCTACACTGGCGCCACCTTCATGAAAAAGTACGGGACGCAGCTGAGAGTGACTACCAGCGCGGTGACTATCTTAGAGCTCTTGACGAGGCCATGAAGAGCTACTCGGCAGCAGTGCGCTTGAAATCAATGGTAAATGCCAGCCAGGACTCGGCGATCATGAGCGCGGCGTTTGCGGGAAATAATGCAGCTTTAGACGTTGCTGCTGTCTTCAGTCGGTCCGCTGGTCATGGTGTGCTTACTGAGGAAACGCTCACCAGTGTGCGAGAAGGGCAGCATTTCCTTTCCAAAGGTTCCGTGGCAGCTTTCAGAAACCCCGCAGCACACAACCAACGTTCGATCTTGCAGGACACTCAGCTACTTACTGACAGCGACTGCCTAGACATGTTGAGTCTCGTATCTCACCTTTGGCGCCGGCTCGACGGTGCTGATGTGGTCTAATGATCGCCTGATCGGGAGTCTCCGACCCCTCCACCATCGCCGGAGATGCGGTGATTCGGGTCGAAAATGACTTGGTTAACCCCGCAACGTGCCGACACCCGATAAGATCGTTTTGGACTGAAACTTAGGAATCATGCGCTGATGTTGATAGACACCCCTACACAGCCAATGATGCTCGACCTCGACATGAACATCTGGGTGGACCTCGCAGTAGGATGCGCCAATGGGGACCAGCGTTGTGAAAATATTCGGGCGGCGCTCCAAGAAGATGTAGATCGTTGAAGGATTATTGTTCCGCTATCTACAGCGAACTATTTAGAACTTTGACACCGGAACAACAAAGAATCGCGGGAGGATATTGGAACGCTGACGCGTGACTTATCGAAGTATTCGACGATTTCTTCAACATATGCAGTGCGGCGCCAAGAAGTATGAACCGTCCCGGAAATCATGCCGCCGTTTTGTGGGCGGCAGCGTGGAGTAACGAGCCGGAATTTTCATCATAGTAGATCCGCTCAAATTCCTCCGGAGTCTGGTGACCCAAAGACGAATGCAAGCGGGCGTTGTTGTACCAATGGACCGAGTCGAAGACGACCTCAACAACGTCGGATTCGGTCTTCAACGCACCGCTGCGGAAGGGCGAATGCTTGGCCACGGCCTCGTTCTTGAACAAGCCCATCACAGTCTCCGCAGCGGCATTATCGTACACCCCGGTCTTGCCTGCCAATCGATTGCCGCACCCCGGATGCCAAATAGCTGTCTGACTGCCAAATAGCGCCAGTGGGTACTTCTGTTCCGGCTTGTTGGTGAGTAATCTCGCTACATCGTGGACACTGAATCTCATGGCTTCGTGGACACACGATCTCAGCAGTGCTAGTGTGCGAGTGTGTGCTGAAGCGGTAACGCCTGTGGGCATCGGAACGCTCCTGTTGCCCGGTCCGACTTCCCGGTGAACCTAATCCGTCATGTGAGAAATATTCACAAATTTGATCAATTTGTCTTTGTATTAGTTAAATGACGACCCAGATAGCCGATGTAAATTTTGCCGTTTTTGTGAAAATCGTCATAGATATGCATTCGAGGGGCAAACGTATCTGAATGAGTAGGTTTAAAATGCGCATACATCAATCTCTTTCGACTAGGATCCGCAGTTGCTGGAACGGGAAAAGCTCTTTCGGCGCTCCATGCCGAGTTTTGCTGGACGCTGGTGCTTTCTGTGGAGGCGAATCTTTTCGGATCACATTTGCGGCCGGCCGCAGAGTCGTCGGTAAGGTACATGTAGATCCCACCCGAGAATGAACCGGATTCTCGTGCGATGCAGTAATCACGCAGTACCAAAAGGTACTCCCAAAATGCTTCAGCATAGCGGCCGACAACGTCATATGCTTCCAGCGTCAGGGCTTTCTCAAGATCACCAGTAAACACGATGTATTTCGAGAGTGTGATTTCGCTTTCCAGCCGATCAAGTAGATCAGAGATCGAGGAAGGCGGTTCGTCGAGGCCGCTTCCTTCTGGATCGACGAGCCGACCGAACTCTTTTAGCTCTTTGAGCTGCTCGCCTCGATACTCCGAGAGGCGACTTGCTTTGCGGCGTTGACCTTCGGCAATTGCTAGGTCAAGTTCGAGAACGTCTAGCTGCTTTTGTAAAGTGCTGACTGTGTCTTGCTCTCGATGAAGCTTTTCTAAGAGGTCAGAGAGGCCTCGATTGCTTGAGTCAAATCTTTGTCGAAGGAGATGGAAATATTTCGTGAACTGCCCCACAGTTCCTTCGGAGACCACTTCAGTTCCAAGTGTCGTTTTGAATAGCTCAGCAAGTTTTTTAACCCACGTATTTGGTGCTGGCGCGCTCTCTCGAGGCGCTGCGTTTGGCAGATGCGGTACCAAAACATCGGAAGCGACAGGACGTTGGTCGGAACGTGATTCGCCGATATTCTCGGATATCGGAGCGCTCTCTGATAGCGACGCCTCGTTCTGATTTGGAAAAGCTGTTTCAATTTCGGTGCGTTCTAGTACTCGCATAGTCCGCAAGACTTCAGAGGGCAGGGGCTGATCTAGAAGCCTCCGGCGTGAGGAAGTCGCGTGAGCTGTCAGCAATGAACGCCTGACGCGTTGGCCCTTGTCAATGGAAGAAGCAAATGATCGAGCGGTTAATATTCTGTGCCGTTGAGAGTCTTCAAGGTCGTTAGGAACGGCGCCGGGCAGAAAAGTCCGGACGGAACCTGACGCGACCGCGTGTGCAGGTCCGAGCAGCTTGTTGAGGGCTTCATTCGCCGGGGCCGTCAAAACAAATGCTGAAGCTGTCCCAGCGCTCTTGCTCAAGAGCTTTTCGATTAGGGCAGCCCAAGCGTCCATTGGAGCCCCTGGTAGAGCTCCTGCGACGACTATGGAAGTATTCCGCTGTGCGTCTTCGAGAGCATGCATGAGACTTTCCACCTCGTCGTCATGGACGACCTGTGGGCGAGATCGAAGATGAAGATCCGAGTGATAATCCATGGCGTCCACAGAATCAATGATTTGCTTGATTATTCGGGGTGGATCGGTTCGTTCGCTCGCTGGCCGTTTATCGTTGACGGAATCATTATCGACCTCGACGACAATGACTTGCTGCGCGTTCTTCGAATGTGGGGACGAATGTGCCGTTACTGCTACTCGCCAAATCCCAGCCGTATTTTTTTCAATGAAGCGGAGCAGCTGACGATTCGTGCCATCCTCACCCGAGTGGGTGACCACGGTGAGCGTAGCCTGAAGTCCCAGTGAATGTACGCCTGGTCCCGACCAGTCATAGGAAGTCAGTTCGCCACGTGCGGTCGTTTGCTTACTTTTCAGCCATTCACGCATCTGCGCTTCCGCGATCTCGACCGCGTTCTCGCTAGAGCCCAGCCGTATTATCGATCGATATCCAAGGGCCACAATTTTCTCCTCTATGCCAGTCAGTCGAGCCAATATTGCTGGATTTAGATAATATCGAATTGTCGGATATTTTTCTCATAATCTTGGATTTGAACAAGTACTCACATGCAGGACAGGAGGCTCTTCCGGTGGGTGGGTGGTGAGGTCTTGGACATATCCGGTCCAGTTGTAGGTGGAACGCGCTTCATGAACTTCCTATCCATACCTTTTGAGGGACCCGTGGCCCTCACTTTTTGCTGGGGTTTGTGCTTACCTAATTCGGTCCACAGCCGGCCAATAGCTACTCTGAGGCGTGACGAATAGCGATTTTGCTGGCGAACTGGCTCGTGTAATCAGACTGCGGCAGAAGAAGATCCCTTGTCACGAAAAGCGCAGTCGGTTTTTAGCCTCCATAATTGGGCGATCCATTTTCGATTGAGACCAACGCTGAGTCAGCGGTTCCAAAGGTTGCCTCGATGTTGCTGAATGAGAGTCTTTTCCAGCTCCACTGCTTCTGATTTCGTGGGTACTGTTTGCCACCGGATTTCGAGCTCCGCATGGTCAATGGCTAGTCGCGCCAGTTCCTTGGTGCGTCTTGATCGTCCCGCCAACGTTTCCTCAAGACGTGCCCTCATCCAGTCAGCATCTGCAAAAGCTCTGTCGAACGCGTGTTCACCGAGACCGGACATTGCGCCCTTTCCGGAAGCATAGATTGCGAGGCGACCCCGCAACCCGTTGCCGCTTCGTTCGCCTGCCGCACCAATATAGATCGGACCATTTTGGGGATGGTTGGCGGATCGAAACATGTACACCCCAGGAAAACGTGGTGCAGCCTGCAGGGCTTGATGAAATGATGTCCAGGCTGACCAAATACGATGCTCGATCAAGCCGACCGGAGCATCTCGAGGAATTCGGATCATCGATTCCTTTTGGTCAAGTTCAATGGGCTGGTTGCGGTTCGGTGTGGTTGTTCTTGGAGGCATGGTTATTCCCCGCGCTGTCGCAAGTTGCTCAACGTAGTGAGCCTTGAGGTACCAGTTTCCGCCCGGCTTCGGTGGTACTTGTCGAGCTCCCAACGGCCGTCTGGTGCGCAGGCTCTGCCTGAGAGTCTTGGCACTGATCTGCAGAATTGTGGCAGCCTCTTCGGCCGTGAATTCGAAGTCTTCCATGACTCATTCTGACGTACGGGAATCGCGAGTGTTGGTACGGCGTGCAGACACGACATTTGTGACTGTCCGTGTCCGTGTCCGTCGGGCTTCTGCCGTGCGAGTTGGGAAACCAGGACGAAGCGCGAAACCACTGTTTCCCCCTACCCCGACCAGCGCCACGGAAAGCTGCGGCACGGGTGTCGCTTTTCGCGCGCACTTATATCTCCAAACGCGCAGCTCGCTAAGACGTTGGGCGGAATCACTTGCTCCGTGCCGTCTTCCCCGGCGAATCGCCCCTTGTCATCAATTGTTTAGCTGCGCGATGGCCAATGTGACGCGTGCGGGGCAGCTGGGAATCAAACGCAATGACCTAAAGGTGGTCTGGAGTGATGCGAGTTACGGTTAGGGCCCAGTGAGCTCTCGGCTTCATTCCCGTGACATGCGGTGGCGGCGAGGCCACCGGTACCGAGTGAGGAAAATGCCTATGTGCTTGCACGATCATGAATCAACTCCAATGCCCGATTCTTCCGTCGGTCGTCGGGGAGTCCTGGCCTCTGCGGCGGCGCTCGCCGGTCTGGTCGGGCTGGGAGCCGTCTCATCCCTCGCCGCTGCCCCGGCGGCCGCGGCGGCGGAGCAGCGGCGTAACGCGGCATCGAACTACCACGGTTCCCCTTCCGCATTCGAGCCCATGATTATCGAGGGCGGCACGCTCATCGATCCGGCGACGGGCGACGCCATCCAGGACGCCGTCGTTGTCCTGGACCGGGGGAGGGTTCTCGCTGCCGGTAGTCGCGATGCGACTTCCCGGGCGGTGCGCAGCGTGGCCGCGACGGCCCGGCGCATCGACGCCGGCGGGCGTTTCATCCTCCCCGGCCTGGTCGATGCCCACGTGCACAACAACACGCTGGAGGACGCCCGGCTGGTCCTCAGCCATGGGGCAACGACGGTACGCAGCGGATCGTCGAGCTTCTACCAGGACATCGCATTGGCGGCGCTCCCAGAATGGGCGCCGGGGCTGGCGCCGCGCATGCATGCGGCCGGGCTGTTCGTCTCCCCGCAGCTTGGTGATTCGGTTCTCGCGGATCCCGCACTCGTTCCGCTGGCCGGGTTGAAGCAAGGCCTGCATGATCCGCGCGACCTGGCCTATCTCACGCGCGTAAACATCGAGCGCGGCGCGAACGTCATCAAGACCCGTGCGAATCCCCGGGCTGGAATGGCCGAACAGGATCCACTCGAGCTTGTTTACGATCGCGAACAGCTTGCGTCAATCGTCGCTGCCGCGCGCGGCGCCGGGGTGCTCTGCCACGCATACAGTGCAGAGGGAATTGCCGGGGCGGTGGCCGCCGGAGTCCGCAGCATCGAACACGGAGTCTTCGTTTCGGAGCGGACCCTGGCGCAGATGGCCCGACGCGGAACCTACTTCACGTCGACCTTGACGGGAGTCGCCGACATGAGCGGATCGTCCAATCCCGTGCTGGCCGAACGCGGCCGCGAATACACGCCGGTGCTGCAGGCAGCAATCCGGGCGGCGGCTGAAGCCGGCGTGCGGGTGGTAGCCGGGACGGACGCGTTCGGAACCGATGTCATTCCCATTGGCACGGAGGCCTGGATCTTGCAGGAGGCCGGGCTCACGGCCCTGCAGGCCTTGCAATCGGTGACCACCAACGCCGCCAGCCTATTGGGTATGGAAGGCGAGGTCGGCCGCCTGGTCCGGGGAGCCCTGCCCGACGTTGTGCTGCTGGAGGCCAATCCACTTGAATCCGCGGCGGCACTGGAGCGCGTGAGCACCATCATCGCCCAGGGCCGCGTGGTCGGCGAGGAGTAACCTGAGGGCGCCGAAATCGACGAAGCTGCCAGCGCCCGGACCCGGGCGCTGGCAGCTTCGCGTGTACGCCCAGCGTTTGCATTTGCCTGGAGGTGAAAGTCCGCTGAAGGAGAAGGCGGTTCAACTTCCATGGACGATTCCGATACTGCGGTTTTAGGAAGGTGGGATACTCGCCGGTCCTAGCTAGCCGGGTGTATTGTGCCGGTGCAATCGCCGAGCCTAATGAAGGTGCCGTCCTTGGTGCCAGCCGTAGCCCGAAGGGTCACCGTATCCCCGTCCCTGAGGAACGTGAACGCGCTTCCGTCTGCCAAGGCCAGGGGCTCTTCTCCGCCCCATGACAGTTCCAGGAACGAGCCGCGCTCGTTCTTTTCGGGGCCGGAAATTGTTCCCCCGGCAAAGAAATCGCCGGGACGCAGGGTCGCCCCGTTGACCGTCATGTGGGCGAGCATCTGTGCGGCAGTCCAGTAGGTGCTCGCAAACGGAGGCCGGGCCACCGTTTCCCCGTTGAGGATGACTTCGATCTGAATCTCGAAGCCCCAGGGCTTCAGGTCTGCATCGTCGAGGTAATCGGCCAGAGTCGTGTCACGGGCGGGGGGAGCCGTTCGCGCGAACTCCAGGGCTGCAAGGGGTGTCACCCATGGTGAGATCGACGTTGCGAAGGATTTTCCGAGGTTGGGACCCAGCGGAACGTATTCGAAGGCCTGGATGTCTCTTGCCGACCAGTCGTTGGTCAGGGTCAAGCCGAAGATGTGATTGTCTGCCTGCTCCAGCTTGACCTCTCCGGACGGTGCGCTTCCGCCGAGGACGAAACCAATCTCGGCTTCGATGTCCAGTCGACGTGAACCACCGAATGATGGAGCGGCGTCGGTCTCCGGCCGTATGCCCTTGGGACGCGGGATCGGTGTGTTGGAGGGGTATATGGAACCCGAACGGCCGTGGTAGCCGATGGGCAAGTGCTTCCAGTTCGGAGTCAGTGGTGGCTGGGTCGGACGGAAGATGCGTCCGACGTTCGTTGCGTGGTGTTCGTTTCCGTAGAAATCGACGTAGTCACCAACAGTAAAAGGCATGTGCAGCTGGACGTCGCTGACCGCGTAAGCGTTCATTAACAGTTCCTTTGCATGCTCGGGGTCTCCGAGGACATCCTGCAGGCTTTGCCTTAGCTCGGACCAGACTTCGTGTCCGGCTGCCAGCAGCGCATTGAGGTTGCCGGCTGCTGAAGCCGCGGTGGCTTCCGGTGAGACTGTCCCGGCACGTTCAAGGATGGCGGCCACGGCATAGACATTGTCTCCGAAGCGGATTCCCAGCTGTGCCGGTGCGGAGCCAGATGCCGAAAATGAAGCATAGGGGAGGTGGTCCAGTCCGAAGCCGTCGGATTCGGTTCGGGGGGAATTTTGGTTCAGTGTTGGCATCATTGGCTTGCTCCTCTTGACGCTAGTTTCGAGTTGTTTCTGTTGTCGTCGAGCATCCAGGCTCGTGTCAGTCCCAGATCGATTAGTGACTCGATTGGTTCCGCGATGCTGCATGTTCCAAATGATTCGAAGTGGGTGCGCCACGCTCCCGACGGGATCGCGGGGATGCGTTGTGCAATTTCGCTAGGGTCTTCGATTTCAAGAATCTCCGCTAGCTCATGCACCGATGCTTGTTGGCGTGCCGCCTCGCTGGCGAGCGCAATATTGAGAAATCCATGGTGGGTGAAGCCCGTTGCCGGATTTGTATGGCGGGATGCCTGGTGGAGACCTGCGGTGAGCTTGAAAGGTACTCGGAGCTGCACCGCACGTGAAATGACGTACGCCAAATCTTGGGGGGTGGGGAACAGCTGAGCTTCAAGTCCCCCCGTACGGTATTTCAGTTTGACTGCGCTGCCTTCGAGCAATTCGAGGGCACCTTCCTTGATCTGGTCGATGTCCAGTTCGATGTAGCGATGGACTTCTAGTTCGGCTCCAAGAAGTTCCGCTGCTTCCTTACGCCACCCGGAACGACTTGTCTTCAACTCCAGGCTGACGATGCTGATCCCCGGAAGTGTTTGGCGGCAGGTTTCCAGTGCCTCACCGAGCTGTCCATCCGGGATGATCAGCCCGATTTCCAAGGGGTGCTGCCGGAGGTCAAGTCCAAGATCAATGGCTGAATGCAGCGCATGGGTGTGAGCCTCCGCAACCTGGTCCAGGCGCAGCAGAAGTGGGCCGACCATGGGGTGATCTTGTTGCGCACGCCTCGACAGGTGGTCTTGTACGGCCCGCCTCAGGGGAGCGAGCCCAGGTGGAAAGACCGCCGCGTCGTCGAAGAAACCCAGCAGGCCGCGCTTCACATCACTTCCCATTGAGCCAGCGCCCTCCGGTCCAGGACGACGCGTAGATCCCGTCGTCCGAGGCCAATGCGGCTTCTCCCAAATCAAGGGGGCGGAAGGTGTCCACCATGACACCTAGCTCGTCGAAGTAGTCCTTGCCGAGGCTCCCTTCAATGGCGCCGGGCTGTGGTCCGTGGGCGTGCCCGCCCGGGTGCACCGACACCGAGCCCACTCCGATGCCCGACCCCTTGCGGGCCTCGTAGTCGCCGCCGACGTAGAACATGATTTCATCGGAGTCCACGTTGGAGTGGTAGTAGGGGACGGGGATCGACTCAGGGTGATAATCGACCTTGCGTGGGACGAAGTTGCACACCACGAAGTTGTTTCCCTCAAAGACCTGGTGAACCGGTGGCGGCTGGTGCACCTTGCCGGTGATGGGCATGTAGTCATTGATGTTGAAGATGTAGGGGTAGAGGCACCCGTCCCATCCCACAACGTCAAAGGGGTGCTCCGGTACCGTGTGGATCGTCCCGGAGAGCCCGTTCGGACCGTTGCCGCGGTGTTTGATGTAGATATCCACGTCCTGTTCCTGAACGAATAGGGGCTTGTCCGGACCCCGGAGGTCGCGCTCACAGTACGGAGCATGTTCCAGAAGCTGGCCATGCTTCGAAAGGTACTGGCGGGCGGGTCCGATGTGGCTGCTGGCTTCGATGAAGTACAGGCGCGCATCCGAGCCCTCGGGGATGACCCAGCGGTGCGTTGTGGCGCGGGGAATGATCGCGTAGTCGCCTTCCGACACGGGAAGAGATCCAAAAACCGTCTCGAGTGTTGCCGAGCCGGATTCGACATAGACGCATTCGTCCCCGACCGCGTTGCGATACAACGGCGAGGTCTTTGCTATCCAGGCATAGCTGATTCGAACGTCACTGTTGCCGAGCAGAAGCCGGCGGCTCGTGACTGCGTCGGAGTTCTGGGCCTCGGAACTTGTGAACAAGTCGTGCAGCTTCAAGTGTCGCGGGATGAGCGGGGCGTTGGGAACCAACGACTGATCCGGCAGGTCCCATATGCGTGCGCCAACCAGAGCGGATGGAATGTGGCGGTGGTAGAGCAATGAGGAATCCGAGGAGAACCCTTCCTCTCCCATGAGCTCCTCATAGAGCAGGTCACCGGACGCGGAGCGAAACACCGTGTGTCGGGTTCGTGGAACGGAACCAACTTGGCGGTAGAAGGCCACTGGCACTCCTTAGGTTGCGGAGGAATCGAATGACTCAATAGTACATGCTTATACAAATAATGCGACCAGGGTCACGCGGTCGAATCTTTCCACAAACGGAGGCCCGTGGGTTTGGGCGGTAGATTGGCCCAATGACTGAAAGCAAGAAGCGCGAGCCGCAGCCAGGGATGAATCCAGCCGATTACTGGTCGTTCGCCGAGATGGCGGCCCGCCGCATTGCCGAGGAATTGGACGACATTGATTCCGTGGCGACAAAGCTGATCATCACGCTCAATCGCGCCGCCAACCTTGTCGTTTACGATCTCGAATCCACCGTCCATCGCCCGCGTGGAATGTCGTGGGCCGCGTTCCGGGTGCTGTTCGTCGTGTGGCTAGCGGGGCCCATTGAGTCGGGAAAGGCGGCGAAGTTCGCGGGAATGAGCCGCGCTGCCGTGTCAAACCTGACCAATACGCTCATTGGCAAGGAATACCTCGTCAAGGAGCCGTCGGAGGCGGACGGTAGGACAACGCTTCTGCGGTTGACTGAGGCGGGCGTGGAATATGCGCGGTCGGCCTTCGCTGAGCAGAATGCGCAAGAGGCGCGCTGGGCATCCACGCTCACCGATGTCGAGCAACAGCTGCTAGTCATGCTGCTCGAAAAGCTCATTTCCCAGCGAGGCAAGGCCGGCGCGAGGCTCCGAGACTAACGCGCCAAGGCAGGCATCGGACACTCTTTTCATTTGTGTATGACATGGGTTACAGTTGACCTCACTTTGTACATGGCTTAACGAAATGAGTGACGATGTCGGTGAAAGAGTTCGCGTCTACTGGCGACCTGGTCGAAAAGAAGCAGACCTTGGAAATCCTGGCGGGCGGGGTGTATGCCCTGACCGCCGAAGGCGACCCCAATATCGGAGCCATCGAGGGAGAAGACTTCGTCGTATGCTTTGAATCCCTTGCAACCCCCGTGGCCACCAGCAAGTGGATAGAGATGCTCAGGCAGCACACCTCCAAGCCGATTCGGTTTGTGGTGCTCTCCCACTACCACGCAGTCAGGGCCTTGGGGGCGTCGGCATTCGGAGCCCAAGCCGTCATCGCCCACGAGAACACGATGCGCCTCATCGAGGAACGCGGCCTGGAAGACTGGGAGAGCGAGTTTGCTCGGTTCCCGCGACTGGCGCAAAACGAAGAATCCATTCCTGGCTTGACCTTTCCCACCATCACGTTCAGCGATCGCCTGACCATCCCACTTGGTGGCGACCGTGGCGACCTGATACTTGAGCACGTCGGTCGAGGCCACACGGACGGCGATCTGGTTGCTTGGCTTCCACAACACAAGATCCTCTTTGCCGGCGACCTCATGGAGTCGGAGGCCGCGCTTTACACGGGTGACTCCTTCCACCTCGACTGGGCGGGCAAGACCTTGGATGCGGTCCAGAACTACGGAGCAGAACTCGTGATGGGCGGCCGCGGCCCTGTCATCCGAGGCTCCGACAATGTGGCCCAAGCCATCGCTCAGAGCCGATCCTTCCTGAAGACGATGATTCGGGAAACCACCAAGGCCAAGGATCTCGGCGGTGACCTGAAGCAGGCCTTCAACGCCTGCCATGCAGCCCTTGTGGCCGACTACGGCAAATGGCCGATTTTTGAACATTGCCTGCCGTTCAACGTCGCCAGGCTCTGGGAAGAACTCCACGGAGTCGACCGGCCGACGATCTGGACCCCCCAACGGGACCTCGAAATCTGGGCTCAACTACAAAGCTGAGCCACCCCCCTCGCCTGCCCAGACGCATTTTGGCAGCGCTTTTCCCTGGATCTTGACCCGACCAAATAAGCAGACGCCGTGGCGTCCACTTGGCAACAGAAAGACTTCTCATGACGAACACACAAGTGCTGGTGCTGGGCAACGGCCCAGTGGGCCAGACGACGGCATTACTTCTCGCAAAATGGGGAATCAATGTCACCATCCTGGACGAACGGAAACAGCGTGACGCCATAGGTTCCAAGGCAATTGCCCAGCACCGCGATGTACTTGATGTCTGGGAACACGTTGGCGCAGGAAATGCCATCGCCCGGGAAGGCCTGACCTGGAGCCGATCCCGTACCTACTATGGCTCCACCGAGATCTTCTGCGACACCTACTTTGAGAGCGCCGATTCGCCCTATCCCGCGTTCGTGAATCTTTCGCAGACTCGAACCGAGGAATTGCTGGACCTCAAAGTCACTGGCAATCCGTTCATAAGCGTGGCTTGGGACCAGACAGTCCGGGACTTGCAGCAGGACGACAGCGGGGTCCGGGTGACCGCATCCAGCGCCGACGGCAAGTTGCGGGAATTCTCCGCCGACTACGTTGTTGCTGCCTGTGGCGCACGGTCGGACGGCTTGCGGAAAGCTCTGGGAGTGACGCTCGAGGGCTCGACCTTTGATGACCGCTTCCTCATCTGCGACATCAAGGTGGATATGGAGGGGTGGGCCGGTGAACGCCGGTTCTACTTTGATCCGGAATGGAATCCCGGTCGCCAGGTACTGATCCACCCCTGCCCGGGATCCCAATTCAGAATCGACTGGCAGGTTCCCGCGGGATACGACCTGGAAAAGGACGAGGCCGACGGCGGTCTCGACCGCCGTATCCGGCAGATAGTCGGGGACGCGCCCTACGAAATCGTGTGGAAGTCCGTTTACCGTTTCCACTCGCGAGTACTTGACCGGATGCGAGTCGGCAAGGTGCTGATCGCCGGTGACATGGCGCATCTGGTCTCCCCGTTCGGCGGGCGTGGACTGAACTCCGGCATCGGTGACGCGGAGAATGCTGCCTGGAAACTTGCCTACCTGCTGCGAGGCTGGGCGGGGGAAGAGATCCTGGAGACCTATCACAGCGAACGGCGAGCCGCTGCGGTTGAAAATATTGCGGTGACCACCGAGACCATGGACTTCCTGGTTCCCCAGACGGAATCCCAGCGGGCCCATCGCGTAGACCTTCTCGAGCGGGCGCTGCGCAACCCCGACGAATGCAAGAACATCAATTCGGGGCGTCTCTTCGAACCCTTCTGGTACGCAGATTCGACGCTGACTACGCCGGATTCGGCACGCCCATTCCAGGGGCGTCCCCTCAAGGGGCAGATGCCCGAACCCGGGCCTGGCGTCATCACCCCCGACGCGGTTGTCACAGTTGACGGAAGCGAGTACCAGCTCCGCAGGTTGTTGCGCTCGGGAACGGTTCTGCTCCTTGGATCGGGTGTTGACGCGGAAGAAGTCCGGCAATCGATACCTTCGAACCAGAGCTCACCTGTCAGTGTGCTCGAACTGGCCAAAATCGATCCGTCGCAAGATCTGCAGTCTCGCCTCAAGGTCCGCCCCCGGGAGATTTGGGTGGTTCGCCCCGATGCGTACATTTCGGCGGTCTGCAGCGCTGATGACTTAGCCGGGCTAAACGTCGCGGTCCAGCGCTCACACAGCGGCGCGGGTGCCCAACCAGCCGTTCCAACTTCGCCTCTTTCACACGATGTGCCGGCCGCTGCCCGCTAGAACCGGTTCGCTTCATCACACCCAAATTTCTCAAGCACTCGAGCAAATCAACGCAGGACTATGAAATCAGGAGAACTCATGACGGCCATAAAGCCCAAGCGGCGTAACGAAGAACGCCGTGTTGCGTTGGCTACCGCAGTGGGAACAACCATTGAATGGTACGACTTCTTTATCTATGCGAACTCGGCGGCGCTCGTTTTCGCGCACCTCTACTTCTCGCCCCTCAGCGGTTCTGTAGCAACGCTTGTGGCATTTGCAAGTGCCGGTGTCAGCTTCGTGTTCCGACCCCTCGGAGCCATCTGGGGAGGGTACCTGGGCGATCGCTTCGGACGTCGTGCCGTCTTGGTTCTCACGCTCTCCCTCATGGGCGCGGCCACCTTCGCCATCGGACTGCTCCCCACGTACGCAACCATCGGGATCGCAGCACCCATCCTGTTGGTTCTTCTGCGCATCCTGCAGGGCCTTTCCGCAGGTGGGGAATGGGGTGGAGCCGCCCTGCTAGCGGTGGAACACGCACCCCTGGGCAAACGAGGACGTTTCGGTGTCTATCCGCAGCTCGGTGCTCCGGCCGGAATGGTGCTGGCCATCGGAACGATCGCGCTGCTGTCCGCGAACATGTCCCAGGAAGCGTTTATGTCCTGGGGCTGGCGTCTTCCCTTCCTCTTCAGTGTTCTGTTGATCATCATCGGCATCGTGATCCGGCGTGGTGTCGAGGAGAGCCCGGTGTTTGAGGAACTCAAGCAAAAGAAGCAGCAAAACGCTACGCCGCTTCGGGTCCTTTTCAAGTCCCACCGTCGAGGGGTGCTGATTGGCGCCCTGATTTTCATGGGGAACGGCGTTGGTGGCTACCTGCTGGTCGGCGGATACATCACCTCCTACGCCACGAGCGTTGTCGGAATGAACCGCAATCTGGTGCTCTCAGCTGTTGTCATAGCATCGATCACCTGGTTGATTTTCACCTGGATTTCGGGTCCGTTGTCGGACAGGATCGGCCGCAAGAAGACCTATTACATCGGATTTGCCGCCCAGATTCTCGTGGCTTTCCCCTTGTTCGCGTTGATCAACACGGGTTCGCTCCCGCTACTGATCGCCGCCGTGATCCTGCTGTCCCTGGGGCAGGGAATGACCTACGGCCCCCAGTCGGCGCTCTTTTGCGAAATGTTCCCCGCCCACGTCAGATACGCGGGTGCGTCGATCGCCTATGGGTTGGGCGCACTGATCGGTGGTGCATTCTCACCCACGATTGCAACCCTTCTTCAGGGCCTGACCGGCACCACGACCCTGATCTCCGTATACCTCATTGCGGTCTCGATCGTCTCGATCGCCGCCGTCTCCAGGCTTAAGGAGCGCAGCAGGGAACCACTCGAACCTTCTGTAACGGAGACCGGTCTCCGGGAGCTGGGATATCGCACGCATGTCCCCGGCCAGACATCATCCCACTGAGTAATTGCGCCGTAATAAAGTCAGAAAGAAGTAGAACGTGCCACACATGCACACAGATTCCACCGAGTTGTTGAACGGCCTCCTCACGGATGGCGCCACCATTGCCGTTGGCGGCTTCGGGCTGTCGGGGATTCCCATGGACCTGATCGAGGCAGTCCGGGAAACCGGGGTCAAGAACCTCACCATTGTTTCGAACAACATGGGAGTCGACGGCAAGGGGCTCGGGATTCTCATTGAATCAGGCCAAGTCGATCGCGTGATCGCGTCGTACGTCGGGGAAAATCGGTTGTTTGCCGAGCAATATCTGGCAGGCAAGCTCCACGTCGAGTTCAACCCCCAGGGAACCCTGGCCGAACGCCTTCGTGCGGGAGGAGCCGGCATCCCGGCCTTCTACACCAAGACCGGCGTGGGCACCGTGATCGCAGAAGGCAAGCCACACGCTGAATTCGACGGTGAAACCTACGTGCAGGAGCGGGGAATCGTGGCGGACATCGCCCTGGTTCGCGCCCATATGGCCGATACCCAAGGGAATCTCACGTATCGGTATACGGCTCGGAACTTTAATCCAGTCGTGGCAACGGCCGGCAAAGTGACAGTTGCGGAAGTCGAACAGATTGTTCAGGAGGGACAGATCCATCCAGACCATGTCGTGACGCCGGCGGTCTATGTCCAACACATCGTGCAGGCAAGCGAACGGGTTAAGGACATCGAACAATTGACGGTCAGATCCCGCACGGCGCTGGTCTAGAAACGTTTCAAAGGAGAAAATCACATGTCTTGGACTCGAGATGAAATGGCGTCCATCGCGGCGGCAGAACTTGAAGATGGCGACTATGTAAACCTGGGTATTGGCATACCCACCCTGGTGGCCAACAATTTGCCCCCCGACATTCGAGTGAACCTGCAAAGCGAAAACGGATTGCTGGGCATGGGGCCCTTTCCCTACGAAGGTGAGGAAGACGCCGACCTCATCAACGCCGGCAAGCAGACCGTCACGGTTCTTCCCGGCGGCAGCATTTTCGATTCAGCAATGTCATTCGGCATGATTCGCGGTGGTCACATCAAGGTCGCCATCCTCGGTGCCATGCAGGTATCAGGAGCCGGCGATCTGGCGAACTGGAGCATTCCCGGGAAAATGGTCAAGGGGATGGGTGGGGCCATGGACCTTGTCGCCGGAACCCCACGGGTCATCGTGCTGACCGAGCACGTGGCCAAGGACGGTTCACCAAAAATTGTGGAGGCGTGCACCTTGCCCCTGACGGGGTTGGCCGTTGTGGACCGCATCATCACCAATCTCGCCGTCTTTGACATTGACGGTCCGGCGGATTCGAGGGGGCTGGTGCTGACGGCCATCGCCCCCGGAACCACCCTGGCAGAAATTCGCAGGACCACCGGGGCAAGCTTCAGGGTCTCGGAGAACATCCCCACACTCGAGGAAGAGATAAACGCATGAGCCTGCAAGAAAAGTTCGGCACCGATGTGCTGTTGACCGGCTGGTCCCATTCGCAATTCGGGAAGCTGGCGGATCAATCGTTGGAATCCCTGATCGTCCGGACGGGGACCGCGGCAATACGCAATGCGGGACTTGAACCCAAGGAGATTGACGAGATCTACATCGGCCATTTCAACTCCGGAATGTATCCGTTGGGATTTGCCTCGTCGCTAGCCTTGGAAATTTCGCCGGAGCTGGCCCACGTGCCCTCGACCCGGGTGGAAAACGCCTGTGCCTCCGGTTCCGCGGCGCTGCAGCAGGGGGTGAAATCCCTCCTGGCCGGGACCGGGAAAAACGTGCTTGTCATCGGGGCGGAGAAAATGACCCACGCGACGCCCGAAACCGTGGGAGCTGCCTTATTGGGAGCGGCTTACGAGACTGCGGGCAAGGAGTCGAATACGGGATTCGCAGGGTTGTTCGCCGAGACTGCCAGGGAGTATGAACAGCGCTACGGTTCCATCGGCGATGCCCTGGGATCGATTGCGGCAAAGAACCACCGCAACGGGGTGTCAAACCCCTACGCCCAGCTCCGCAAGGACCTGGGTGAGGATTTCTGCCGCACGGTGTCGGAGAAGAATCCCCTCGTGGCCGGCAGTCTGCGGCGCACGGATTGCTCGCCCATCTCCGACGGCGCTGCAGCCGTCGTCTTGAGCTCGTCACCATCCGCCCAGGCGTCGACTTCTCCCGTGCGCATGACGGGGTTCGGCCAGGCTAACGACTTCCTGCCGGCACCGAAGCGCGACGCGACCGAATTTGCCGGAAGCGTGCGGGCCTGGAACCTCGCGCTCGACATGGCGTCGGCGACGATCGAGGATCTTGACTTCGTGGAGGTACACGACTGCTTCACCATCGCCGAACTCATCATGTACGAGGTCATGGGTTTGACCCCCAGGGGCATGGGCCGCCAGGCAATTGAGGAAGGGTGGGTGCAGAAGGACGGCAGGTTGCCGGTGAATGTGTCCGGCGGCCTCAAATCCAAGGGACACCCGGTCGGTGCCACGGGAGTCTCACAACACGTGATCGCCGCGATGCAACTTTCCGGAACGGCCGGAGCCATGCAACTTCCCAACGCCCGTCGCGCCGCCGTCCATAACATGGGTGGTCTTGCGGTCGCCAACTACGTGTCGGTGCTCGAAGCGACCTAGGTTTCGCCCTAGACCATGGCTGACCAGCCGGAATACGGCATGTCAACGATTGGGCAATGAATGTCGAGGGGTTCCTATCTGTGAAGTTTGAAGACTTCATCAGCTACGATGACGCTACCGGTCGGGAATAACCATGTGCCAGCCGTTCATTTACATAGGCGTATTCCTTGAGGTTTGAAGAACGACATCAATGACCCAGGACTGAAACGGGGCAAAATGAGCGGCGGATCCGACAATGACTAGCACCGAGCTCTCCTGGTCCAAAGAGCCTTTGCAACGTTTCAAGATCCTGCAGAATGCGGGCGTCGACAGTCTGGCTGATAGCTCCGGCCAATGGTTCACGCCCTCCCAAATCAGACCAGTAAGACACGATGTCGGTGCTGCCGGGATCAGAACGTCGGTTTCTGCATCAGCATTAGGTCCGCTTAAGCTTGTGTACGCCAAAACGACAGGGTCCGGACTCTTCGTCAACTCCACGCATCAAATGAGTGATTACGTCATCACCTTTGCCGTCGGTGGGACTAACAGGATTGCAGTCAACGAGACCGAAATCAGTTGTACGGACCAACGTGCCGTGATTCTCTCTCCCCACATGGCAGCGAATATGCAATTATCAGACGGATACGAACAGTTGCATATACGCATCGAACGGACCGCACTGGAAAAACATCTAGAGCGCATGCTGGGTTCCTCGATCACAAAACCACTGCAATTCGAATTGTCCATGGACCTGGTGGATCCGCTGCTTGCATCATGGGTGCGTGGCCTACGGCTGCTCGTGTTCGAACTTGACCAACCTTTGAGCCTGTCTACGATTCCAATCGAGCACAATCCGTGGTCGGATTTTCTGATAAAGGGGCTTCTTCTGGCCCAACCTCACAATTACTCACGGGAGCTTGGCCCCACCAGCCCGAAGCCCTTTCGTCCGCAGTCTCTTCAGCGGGCGTTGGATCTCATCGAGCAGCATCCGGCCCATGACCTGTCATTGGCCCAGTTGTGCGCGGTGGCCGAAATCGGCCCACGATCCCTGCAGCGATATTTCCGCAAGTACGTTGGGAATTCGACAACCGAATATGTCAAGTGGGTTCGGCTGAGCAGGGCGCACGAAGATCTCCAGCGCGGTGCAGATGAAACGGTCACGGAGATCGCGTTCCGCTGGGGATTTACACATGTTCCACGATTTGCGGCTGCCTACCACGATCGATATGGGATGCTGCCATCCGAGACTCTCATTTCAGCCAAAATGGGCGCACGGTAATCAGTAGATCGCCCTCGCGGTTCCGCATCGACGACCGAAAAGTGATTGGGGTCGCATTCTGGATCGGCTTGTCGCTGGATGGATTGGAGCAGGCCTCAAGGCTTCCTAGAGTGATCGTTATCACCAGATCAACTTTAGGGGAATCAGCAAATGGCAGCGATTGGCGATGACCACGGGACAATCAAGTTCGTTCATCAATATGGCCTCGGCCTTCACACCACCGATTCAGAGCCGGACGTTCACAATCCGACCTGGCAAAAGCGTCAGATCGACGAATTCGTCGATTTTGCAGTCCTCGCGGAAGAGCTTGGATTTGATGGACTGACTGTTACGGAGCACCACGCCCCGCTTATGACATGCCCATCTCCGCACCTGCTGATGGCCGCCGCTGCCGTCAAGACCAGCCGGATACGACTCGGTACCGCCGTCACCATTTTGCCGCTCTACAACCCAATTCGGGTGGCAGAGGAAGCGGGAACCCTTGACCTTCTCAGTGGAGGCCGATTCGAGCTAGGCCTGGGGCGAGGCGCACCCGGGGAAGCCCAGATTGCGTTGGGACGCGATTTGAGCGGTGAAGAACAGAAGGAAGCCTGGCTTGAGTCCCTCGAACTCGTTCGACTTCTGCTTTCCGAACGCGATGTCACGTTTGACGGCAAATATCATAAGGTCACGCGTCCCACCTCCATAGCTACACGCCCGCTTCAAGATCCGCTGCCGATCTGGCTTGCCAGCGGCAGCCTGGAGAGCATGGAAGTGGCTGGAGCCTATGGATGGAACGTAATGCGCAACTTCGGAAGCGACCAGGCGCATCGCGAGGCCTTGGACCACTATCTCAACATTGCCGATCAAAACGGTCACGACCGCTCGCCAGCGAACATGATGGTTGAACGCTTCGTCACCATCGGTGAAACTGAACAGGAAGCGGAGCGCAACCTCGATACGTTCACCGGGGTCTTCAACCTGTTCATGTCCCACTACGCATCGAACGGTCGATCCATACCAAAGACAGACGGCGAGTTTGCGACAGACGGAAAAAAGAAGCGCCCTGCGCTCTCCGTCTCGGGAACGCCTGACCAGATCGTTGACTCACTCCAGGAAACACTCGACGCCACGGGGGCTCGTTGCCTGATGATTGAAACGTTCACCCCGGATCAGGCACGTTTGTTTGCCAGTGAGGTGATGCCGGTTTTGAAGCAGCGCAATCAGCACAAGGTGAAAACGTCACTCTCCGTCTAACCGACGCTTCGTTCCGCTTCCGGTCCGCACCGGCGTGATCGGAAGCGGAGCATAGGTTGTTTCCATCAGAGCCAGGCGAGTTGTTGGGGCGGGAGGGATTGGATCCATCCGAAGAAGTCGCCAAGCCCCGCAATTCGCAGACCCGAAATGGGATCGGAAGAAGCGTCCTTGACCAGTTCGCATAGTAAGTTGGCCGGTCCGCGAAAAAGTTGCCACGCGATTCGCCAGCCCACCATGTTGCCCAGGTTTTTGACACGAAACGTAGTTATCGACCGACGCTCTTTCTGGAAAAATCGTTCGGATTCTGGCAAACCCAAGGCGCACGGCATCGCATTCAAAGAGGAAAGGAAAATAATGTTAGTCAAAAGTCGGATGGATAACATGGAAAAAATTCAGGATCATTTCAAACAGGCTTTTGCGAGACATCCGGCAGGTGTTTCCGTGATCACGGCAAACACCCCAAACGGCACTGTCGGACTCACCGCTACCTCGGTCTGCTCTGTGTCCTTGGATCCGCCCGCCCTGATGTTTTCGTTGTCCGCCAATTCGTCTACTGCTCCCGCCATTCTCGGCGCAGATTCCCTGGTTATTCACCTGTTGGATGCCGGTGGGCAAGCGTTGGCCAAGCGGTTTGCAACCAGTGGAATCGACCGATTTGCGGGAACCGATTGGAAGCGGTTGCCCTCGGGGGAGCCGCTTCTGACAGAAGCTGCGTCCTGGTTTCGTGGATCAGTGATCCACGTTGTCGATATCGGCGGCTCGACGGTAGTCATAGTCGGAATCGAAGAGGCCGGTCACAACAAGGAACGCGACAACGCCATCCTTGACGTGTCTGAACAATCGAGAGATTCACCGTTGGTCTACTGCAACCGCACTTGGCATGCACTGCATCGAGGTTCCAGCCTCAGAAACGCTATTTGATGGGTATTTTGGAGAATCAAATGTTATCGCCACATCAAGTAGCAAAGCGTCAGAGTCCCTCGAGCTTCAGGGGTAGTTTTTGGATTCCGGGAGACAGGACGTCTACGCCGGCCGGTGAAGTACAACGGGGACCCATGTTCGTACATTGGGAAGTAAAAGACCGGAATACCAGCAAGCCGCCTCTCATCCTCATCCATGGGGAGGGGGACAAGGAACAGACTGGACCATCACCATTGATGGGCAACCCAGCTGGGCGGAAATATTCGTTGAGGAAGGCTACCCCGTTTACGTAGTAGACCGAGTGGGGTTCGGTCGGTCGCCGTACCACCCCGAGGTACTAGGCGAAATGGGTCCCCAAATTACCTACGAGGCAGCCTTCAACATCTTTGCCCCGTCTGACAATGCAACTCGGCCGAATCCGTGGAGCGGGGCGCAAAACCCGGGGTCGCCGGAAATTGAACAATTCGTGGCAGCGCTTGGCCCGATGCACAAGGACTTTGCGGGGTCGCAAGAAATGGACGCGGATCGATTGGGAAAGTTGCTGGATCTCACTGGTCCAGCGGTTCTCATTACGCATTCGGCAGGCGGCCCCGTGGGTTGGGTGACCAACGATAGGCATTCGGACAAGGTTATCTCGATTGTTGCCTTGGAACCCATGGGGCCCGCATTCGCTCATTTTCCTGGCCTAGGCGCACTTCAATGGGGGTTGACTGCTGCCCCCGTTCGCTATGCTCCTCAGATTGATTCATCGGGGGAAGCCCGCCTGGCCAACCCCGCTGATTTGAAGATGCCGTCCCTTCACCAGAAGGATGTGCTGGTCGTCTACGGCGGAGCATCAACCTCCATTGCGAACGCTCCGGAGGTGCTTGGCTTCCTGACAAATGCCGGAGCCGACGTCGACTACGTCTACTTGCCCGATCACGGTATCCACGGGAACGGACATGCAATTCAAATGGAATCGAACGCCGCAGAAACGATCACCCCGGTGCTTTCTTGGCTTCGAAGCCACTTGGAGGAATAGGGAATTGGCTGTTTCAAGCCGCAATGTGGTGAATCGTTTCTACGGTTGCGGTTTGTTAACCTGGGGCAACCGCGCTTGCCTCAGGTTAACGCTTCCGTGGGCTCCGGACGTCGCGCGCGCCAACGACCGCCATATTCGCTACTCACCACATCATCAAGAAGAACCCAAAAGGAACACCGCCATGCCCATGATCTTTGAACACTCCACCCTCGGCCAACGCGTCATGTTCGGAACGGGAAAGGCCGCAGAATACGTCGCCGCCGAAATCGATCGTCTTGGCGCATCCCGCCCGATGGTCATCGCCGCCGAACCCGAGCGCGCCCTCGCCGAACGCGCCGCCGCCCGGATTACACCTTCCCTCTGGTGGGACCGCGTGGTGCAGCACGTCCCCGTGGAGGTTGCAGAGCAGGCACGAACAGCCGCGGAGCAGAACGACGCGGATGTTGTCGTTTCCGTGGGCGGAGGATCGACCACCGGTCTTGCCAAGGCCATTGCCCTGACCACCGGCATCCCGGTAATCGCCGTACCCACCACCTATGCCGGTTCGGAGGCCACCAACGTCTGGGGAATGACTGAGGACCGCACCAAGACCACCGGGTCGGACCCGCAGGTCCTTCCCGTCGCAGTGGTGTACGACGCCGAGCTGTCCAAGACCCTCCCCGTCGGACTCTCGGTTGCCTCCGGCCTGAATGGGATGGCGCACTGTGTGGACTCCCTGTGGGCCCCGCGCACCGATCCGATCAACCAGGCCCTGGCTTTGGAAGGCGCCCGCGCGCTTTCCCTGGCGCTGCGCGGGATCGTTGCCGATGCGCAGGACATGGAAGCCCGCGAGCAGGCACTCTACGGATGCTACCTGGCCGCCGTGTCCTTTGCCGGCGCCGGCTCGGGGTTGCACCACAAGATCTGCCACGTGCTCGGTGGCACCTTCGACCTGCCCCACGCCCAGACCCACGCCACGGTGCTGCCCTACGTCCTGGCCCTGAATGCGCCAGCGGTGCCGGAACTGGCTGGCCGACTTGCCACGGCATTGGGCGCCCAAGGGACCGCTGGAGACCCGGCTGCTGCAGCGATCGCCGCGTTGGCGGAGCTATACAGAGCCGTGAATGCGCCCTTCCGCCTGGCCGACTTTGGCTTTGCCGAGGAAGGAATCCCGGAGGCGGTGCAACGGATCGTCAAGGCGGCCCCGGCTTCCAACCCGGTGCCAGTGAACGATCAAAACATGACTCAGTTGCTAACCGCAGCCCTGACCGGGGACCGCCCGCGGACCGGCGTTGCCGCTTGAATCAGCGCTCGCATTCCCGACCGGCGTGCCCACTGGGACGGCACCCCACACTCATTGAAAACCAGGAGACAACGATGACCAACCCCACCATCACTGAGCGCGGTCCGGAGGACGCGAAAACCTCTGGCCCCGCAGCGGAGCAGGCCCGTCGCGAGGAGGAGCTCATCCAGAGGGTTCTGGACTCCTTTGCGCAGACCCCCGACGCCAGGCTGCAGGAGTTGATGAACTCGCTCGTGCGGCACCTGCATTCATTCATCAGGGACGTTCGGCTCACCGAAGGCGAATGGGACGCGGCAATCCAGTTCCTGACCGCGGTCGGGCAAATCACCGATGACCGCCGCCAGGAGTTCGTCCTGCTGTCCGATGTGCTGGGTGCCTCGATGCAGGTCATTGGCGTGAACAACCCCGCCGATGGGGAAGCCACGGAATCGACCGTCTTCGGACCTTTCTTTGTGGAGGACGCCCCGGAGATCCGGAAAGGGGAGGACATCTCCGGCGGAGCGGCAGGACAGCCCAGTTGGGTCGAGGGCACCGTGCGGAATACTCGTGGCGAGCCGATCCCCGATGCCCGGATCGAGGTGTGGGAGGCGGACGAGGACGGCTTCTACGATGTCCAGTATGACGACCAGCGCGTGGCAGGGAGGGCATTCCTTCGGTCGGATGCGGACGGGGCCTACGCGTTTTGGGGTTTGACGCCCACCCCGTACCCCATTCCACACGACGGTCCGGTGGGGCAATTGCTGGAAGCCACGAAACGCTCGCCGGTGCGTGCCTCGCACCTGCACTTCATGGTCACGGCACCCGGGTGCCGGCGCCTGATCACGCACATCTTCGTGGAGGGCGATCCGCAGCTGGACGTCGGCGACTCGGTGTTCGGCGTCAAGGACTCGCTCATCAGGCGGTTCGAGGAGCAGCAGTCCGGAACGCCGACGCCGGATGGTCGGGATCTGGGTGACCGCACCTGGACGAGAACTCGGTTCGATATCATCCTTGCGGATGCCGACGCTTAGGGACGAATTGGTTGTCTGATCGGGCACACGGAGGACCGTTGACAGTCGACCTGGTCGAGTCCCAAACGATGGTGACCGTTCCGACGACATTTGCACGGAGCAGGTGCGGGCGATGGAGCAGACCGCCCGCTTGGGGGCGGAGAGGATCCGTCGGTCTGATCGATATGCCCTTTCTGAACTCGTGCCGGGCAGGAACTTGCAGCAACGTACTGATACCCAGCAACCACGTGGTTGTTGGGTATCCGTACGCTTGTTGTTCCAGGAACTACATCACAGCGTGGGCACCGCCGTCGACCACAAGGTGGGATCCGGTGACCCACTTGGCTTCGTCCGAAGCCAGATAGAGGCCAGCATAGGCAACGGCGAGCGGGTCTCCCGGCTTGCCGTCGATCGTGCGCTCGAGGATCGGTGCAACAGGTGCGTTCTCGCCAAACTCCGCAAACATCGCCAGCACCGGCGGGGTGGCCATGACCCCGGGACTCACGCAATTGACGCGCACCCCGACTGCCACGCCTTCTGCGGCAAGCTGCCGGGTCAGGGCGATGACCGCTCCCTTGGCCGCAGCGTGGGCTGCCTGCGGCAGTGCCCGCGCGCCCTGGACCCCGGCCACGGAGCCGATGTTCACAATGGCCCCGCCAACCTTGGCCAGGTGCGGCCAGGCCGCCTGGCAGGCATGCCAGACCAGGTCCAGCTCGTTCTGGATGGTGAAGCGGTAATCCTCGCCACTCATCTGGGCAAACGGCGCGAATTTCGGCTTGCTGGCGTTGTTGTAGAGCACGTCGATGCGGCCGTGGCGTTCTATCGCGTCGGCGACCCAGCGGTCGATCTCTTCCCGGTTGCCCAGATCGACCGGGGCGCTCGAATCGATGGATCCGCCCTCGGCCTCGATGAGCCGCACGGTCTCGGCAGCTCCTTCGGCGTCGAGGTCGCAGCCCACAACGATGGCACCCTGGGACGCAAATAGCCGGGCAGTTTCCCGGCCCATGCCGCCCCCGATGCCTGTCAACAGGACGACTTTTCCTTCCAGACGGCCAGCAGCCATGGTTCCTTCTCCATTCACTTTCGTCTTATGCGGTGGCCCCCATGCAACCACAGCGGGAAAGGGGTCCGGAGGGGTCTGCGGCTGATGGTGCAGTCCGTGCACACTTCTGTGCACGGACTGCACCATCACCGAACGGCTATCGAATGCTGTAGCAAGTTGGCGCACCATGGACAACACGCACCACCACCCACACCGCAGCACGTAGGAGACAAGAAAAGATGAGCAACACTTCCGCGACATCGACCCGCCCGCTTCCTCCCGGGGTCACCGAGGAGGACCTCGAGGCAGCGTTCGCCGCCTTCGCCGAGGCCATCGGCGCCGCGAACGTCGCCACCGATGCCGAATCCCTTCAGGACTTCCAGGACCCCTTCCAGGTCCCGGGCACCGCCACCAACGTCCCCTCCGGGGTCGTCAGTCCCCGAAGCACCGAGGACGTCCAGGCCATCGTGCGGATCGCCAACAAGTACCGGGTCCCGCTGTGGCCCATCGGCCGCGGCAAGAACAACGGCTACGGCGGCGCCGCGCCCCAGGTGCGCGGGTCCGTGATGCTCTCCTTCCGGGAGATGAACAAGGTCCTGGAGATCAACGAGGAACTCGGCTACGCGATCGTGGAGCCCGGGGTCAGCTGGTACGACCTGCACGATGCGATCGAGGCCGGCGGGCACAACCTGGTCGCCTCCATCGTGGACATCGGCTGGGGAGGGGTCGTCTCCAACACGCTGGAGCACGGGTTGACCTACATGCCGTACTCGATCGACCAGGCCTCGCACTGCGGCTTCGAGGTGGTGCTGCCCAACGGCGATTTGATGCGCACCGGCTCGGGCGCCATGGACAACAACCCGACCTGGCCGCTGTACAAGCGCGGCCTCGGCCCGACCTCGACCGAGATGTTCATGCAGTCCAACTACGGCATCGTCACCAAGATGGGCTACTGGCTGATGCCCAAGCCCGAGACGTACATGCCGCTGTGGCTGCGCGTCTGGGACGAGGAACAGATGCCCGCGGTGGTCGATGCGCTGCGCGAGCTCATGCTCGACGGCACCATCGACATGCGCCCGCAGCTGTCCAATACGCTGTGCATGGCCTCGATGCTCACCACCCGCGCCGAGTGGTACACCGGTGAGGGCCCGATGCCGGAGGAGGTCATCGACAAGATTGCCAAGGAGATGGGCCTGGGCCGCTGGATGATGCGCTTCGCGCTCTACGGAGACGAGGCGGTGGTTGACCACAACTTCGCCAAGCTCGAGGCGCGCTTCCTGCAGATCCCGAGCGTTGATCTGGTGGGCCAGAAGCACGGGAAAGAGGCGTGGGAAACGCTGCCCAACCCGCACGAGCGGGTGCAGATCGGCGTACCGAGCCAGGACCTGTACAAGATGGCTGGCTGGTCCGGCGGCGAAGAGGGCGGCCACGTCGACTTCTCGCCCGTCATCCCGCTCACCGGTCGGAACGCGATCGCCGCGCAGAAGATGATGAGGGAAATGTGCGCCGAGGCGGGCCTCGATTTCCTCGGCGGCATGCTTCCAATCAATGCGCGGTCGACCACGTTCATCAACGTGATCGCCTTCGACACGAAGAACCCCGAACAGGTCGCCAATGCGTACGCCCTGGCCAAGCGCATGGTCGCCGAGGCGGGCAAGCGCGGCTACGGCGAATACCGGGCGCACCTTTCCTTCATGGACCTGGCGGCAGAGCAGTTCGGCTTCAACGACCACGCGCTGCGACGCTTCAACGAGCAGATCAAGGACACCCTTGACCCGAACGGGATCATCGCCCCGGGCAAGTCCGGGATCTGGGGCACGCGCCTGCGCGAGGCAGGTTTCCCGCAGCAGGCTTGACCACGCACGGCCGGGGAGGCCCCGCCCTACCAAGGGGGCGCGGGCTTCCCCGACGGCTCCGGCAGCTGCCTGGCATCGCGCGGAGCGCAACCGTGGACCTCGCGGAACGCCCTGCTGAAGCTGGCTGGATGGCGGTACCCCCACCTCGTGGCGACAGTCGCGATCGTCGTTTCGGGGGACCGGCGCAACTCGCCCACGGCACCCTCGAAGCGGCGTTCGCGGATCCAGGACGACACCCCGGTGCCGGAGGATGCGAAGATCTTGTGGACGTAGCGCGTGGACACGTAGTGGGCCTGGGCGATCAGCTCGGGCCCGAGTCCCGGCTCGTGCAGGTGGTCCATCACGTACCGCTGCATCCGAGCCAGTAGTGCCTCGGGGCGGGAGCGCGGATCGGAAATCTCCTGCGCGCCGTACATGCTGCGAAGCAGGGGCAACAGCATCTGCGCTGCGCCTTCCCCGTCGGGGCCCGAGAACCCGCCTCCGCTTGTTGTGGTTCGGGCGAGTTGCGCGAGGAACGGGGTTGCCGTCCCGGTGAGCCGTCCCGGGCCAGAATCCACCCGAGTCGCCGAACACCGGGAGATGCCCTCGGCCTGCGCTCCGATAAATGATTTGGGAATGCTGAAGACGAGTACCTCAAAACCCTCCCGTCCCTCGAAGGTGGAGGGGCGCGACGTATCCTGACAGGCGATGTCACCCGGGCGCAGCACGCAGCTGCGTTCGTCCTGCTCGATGTGGATCGAACCCTTGGTCATCAGATACAGCAGCAGGCATTCCGGGTCGGCGGTGGCGATCATCCGCTGGGTCCGGGCCACCCGGTGCGCAAGTCCTTGAATGGACTGGATACCGACAGGTCCCATTTGGCCACCGGCCAGGCGCGCCTCGAAGGACGATGCCCCAACCGATTCGACCTGCATTGGGAAGAAACGTTCGGCGATACCAGCCGACCAGTAGTCGCGGCGTTCGGCCGGAGGAACTGAGCGGGTGTCCAGCACCGAAGTCATCGATTCACCTCGGCCAAGGTTTGGTGGAAGATTGGTGGTACGGGCAGCGAGCTGCCCCCAGCGCCGGGGTGCCTTGAGGTCATTGGCGCCAGATCGATCCCGGGCGTCACTGACGCTGCCATCAATTGTTGGCCTCGACGGCGCGTGCCAATCGAGCCCAGCGCCAAGTTCTTGACCTTCACTGAATCCCCTTGATCCACGGCCTTCGTGGCAAAATATGTAGACACTGCACCTCCCAAGAAGATTCGATCCGTTTCGTACTGATTATAAGGCGCGTCACAGTTCAATGCAAAGATGCCAAGTCGACTCGTTGACGGTTTGCCGATAAGCGACCTTGGGTCCCGGGCTTAATATGGACAGCCTGCGCGATTGAATATGGGAACGCCGAAAGCCCCGCGAGATATCCGAATGAGCGAAGAGCCAAAAAGTGATCGTGTACGTTTCGTATTGCATGATTGCCGACGTAGGGTTGACCCATGGCAATTAGAAGTGAAGAAAGTCGTCGGGCCGTTTTGGAAGCAACCATGAAGTTGCTCGAAGACTCGGGACCTGCAGGATTTACGGTGCAAAAGCTCTCCATCGAGCGCATTGCCCGCGAAGCCGGCGTCAGCAAGACCACCATCTACAGGTGGTGGCCAAGCAAGGTCGCCGTGGTTATTGATACTTTCCTGGATAACCATGTCGCCCGTACCCCGGTGCGCGAGGATGTGCCGGCGATTGACGCACTCCGTGAGCACATGGCCTCGCTGGCGGAGGTTTACGCTGGCAACGAAGGCCGCCTGGTGGCCCAACTCATCGGTGAGTGCCAGCAGGACGAGGCGACGATGGTTGAGTTCAAGGAGCATTTCTGGTCACCTCGCGCACTGGTCGTTACGTCCCTGGTTGAGCGGGCTATTGGCGAGGGGTCGATGCGCAAGGACCTCGATGCCCAGGTCGTCACGGAGCTGCTTTATGCACCCATCTACTTCCGCCTGCTGTTCCAATCGGGACCCCTGGATGCAAAGGCCACCGACGCCATCATGCAATCGGCACTCGATGGGCTCGCCGCAGCCTGACGGTTCTCATGCGCCGCAGACCTGTCGGGAACCGTGGGTCCCGACAGGTCTGCGGCTGAGGGGGCAGTCCCGCGCCCTTTGCGGCTTCCCGGTCCAACTTGATCCCGCGCATCCAGCCTACGGTTGGGGGCGCCCTCGGCGAAGCTTAAGCCTTGTGCAATACGATACGGTTCGTATATATTCGGATTGACGTTGGATGAATGATCATTCCATGCCCTTAGCGCGCGTGGACGCCCAGTTCCGATCCTCATCCTTTCCCTGTCCGCGGAGCCCGTCCGAGGGGCGGGGCCGTCGACAACGAAAGGAACCACCACCGTGAATACCGCCCTCGCGCCAAACGACGCGGTCATCGTCGCCTACCGGAGAACGCCGATCGGCCGGGCCCGCAAGGGATCACTGGCCGCCGAGCGACCCGAGGATCTGGCGCTCGCAGCCATCCGGGGGGCGCTCGCGGGCATTCCGCAGCTGGACCACAGCGAGTTCGCCGACGCCTACATGGGCTGTGCGGTCCCGCAGGGTGCCCAGGGCGACAACATCGGGCGCCGCGTCATGGTGCTGGGCGGAATGGACAGCGTCCCGGCGGTCACCGTGAACCGCTTCTGCGCCTCCTCGCTGCAGGCCACCGCGATGGCGGCCCAGGCCGTGCGGGCAGGGGACGGCGAGGCGTTCCTGGTTGCGGGAGTCGAGTCAACCAGCTCGACCCCTCCGGTGGTCGAATCCCCGCACCCGGCCTTTGCGGACGCGGCACAGCGCGCCGATGGTGTGTTCGAATCCGGTCAGGCGTGGGTTGATCCCCGCGAATCCGGACAGCTTCCCGATGTGTACCTCTCCATGGGCAAGACCGCCGAATTCGTCGCGCGGCAAACCGGCACCACCCGCCGGGACCAGGACGAGTGGGCCCTGGAGTCCCAGCTCCGCGCGGAACGGGCCGTGGGCTCCGGATACTTCGCGCGCGAGATCGTGCCGGTGACCACGGCGGCAGGTTTGGTGGTGGGCGTCGATGACGGCCCGCGCCCGGGAACCACGCTGGAAGCACTCTCCGGTCTCAAGCCGGTCTTCCATGAAAACGGAACCGTCAGCGCGGGCAACGCCAGCCCGCTCAATGACGGTGCCTCCGCCCTGGTGGTCATGAGTGCCAAACGTGCCGGCGAGCTCGGATTGAAGCCGCTGGCCCGGATCCTGGGCAGTGCCGCCAGCGGGCTCTCCCCGGAAATCATGGGACTGGGTCCGGTGGAGGCCTCCAGCCGCCTGCTGGATCGCCTGGGCCTGTCGATCGGCGACATCGACATCATCGAGCTCAACGAGGCCTTCGCGGCCCAGGTGGTTCCGGTGGTGCGGAAGCTGGGCGCGGATCCGGAACGGGTCAACCCCTTTGGCGGGGCGATCGCCCTGGGCCACCCTTTCGGCGCCACCGGCGCGCGGCTGGTCGGAACACTCATCAACGGATTGCAGACCACCGACGGCTCGCTCGGCCTGGCCACGCTCTGCGTGGGCGGCGGCCAAGGCATGGCGATGGTCGTGGAGAGGCTCTCATGATCCAGCCAACGCTCATTGCCGACGCGGCCCGCTCGATGCTGGCCGCCGACAGGGCCCTCGAAGGACTCGGCATCCAGGTGCTGGGCGCCAGCGAGGGGCGCGCCACCGCAGTCATGACAATCGCTCCCGAGATGGCCAACGGGCACGGGATTGCCCACGGCGGGCTGGTCTTTGCGCTGGCCGACACCGCGTTCGCCATGGCCGCCAATACCTTTGGCGCCGGCATTGCGACCGCCGAGGCGTCCATCTCCTACATTTCCCCGGCGCACATCGGCGACGATCTGGTTGCCACCGCCGAGGTGAGTTTCCACGAGGGGCGCCGGATGATCGTGGATGTCTTGGTGCGCGCGGGGGAGCGGACCGTGGCCATCTACCGCGGAACCGGCAGGGCCCTGCGCCCGGCGGAATAGGCAGCTCTGGAACTGCTGTCCAACTAAATGCGTGTGCGCCCGGACTCTTTGGAGTCCGGGCGCACACGCATTTGCCTCAAGATTGTCGCGCCGGGGTTAGTTCTTGGCGGCCTTCTGGCCGGCGCTTGCCAGCTTGTCGGCGATGCCCATGAGGACCGGGGAGCCGGTCGCGGCGATCAGCAGGCCCTGGATCGGACGCTGAAGCTTGACCGTGACGGGTTCCTTGGCGCCCGCGAGGACAGCTTCGCGTCCCATTGCGGCGTTCTTGTGGCAGCGAACCGGCACGTTGAGGATCAGCCGGCGCAGGCAGGAGTTGTCGTGGTCGCACCACGTGATCTCATTCTGCCGGCCCTGGAGCACCTTGTTGGGGAAATCCGGGTCTGCCAGCAGCTGCCGGGCGAGCATGATTCCGTCGGCGAACCCGGCGGTGATGGCGTCCGCGCTTTGCTTCGGGTTGTAGGTGCTGCTCAGGAGCAGGGGGACGTTGGGCATGGCGGCGCGGAATGCCTGTGGCTCCCCGTGCTCGATGATTACGCCCGATTCGGAGGTGACGTTATTGTCCATTGACTCGTAGTTTGCATCGCTCAGGGCGATGTATCCGAGACCTTCCTTTTCGATGATCGCCGCGACCTCCGCGAACCCTTCGGGCCCCTGGCCATCGGGAAGGTGATCGTTGGGGCTCATGCGCAGGCCCACCGGATAATCGGGGCCGACCTCGGCGCGAATGGCCCGGATCGTGTCAACGAGGATGCGGGCGCGGTTTTCGGCGCTGCCGCCGTACTCGTCCGTCCTCCAGTTGGTGCGCGGCGAGAGGAAGGAAGAATAGAGGTAGCGCATGTGCGCGCCCAGCTCGACGCCGTCGAAACCGGCGGCCTTGGCCCGGAGCACCGCTGCGACAGTATTTTCCTGGACCTCGAGGATCTCTTCCTTGGTGATCTCATCCGGAGTCGGGTTGGTGCGCCCGCCCGGGATGTAGAGGCCGTGTGGCAGGCGCGGTGCTGCCATGCGGACGGGCTTGGGGCTTGCCGCGCGCGTGGGCCTGCCCTCGGCGGGCACGCCCATGGCACCAAAGCTGGGGAAGATCTGGGCAAAGATCGGGACGTCGTGCTCGTGTACGGCATCGACCATGCGCTTGAGCCCGGGAATGAACATGTCGCTATCAAATCGCATTAATGGTTGGAACGGCGCTTCCTGGTTCCCGCGCTCGGTGGCAACGGTGCCACCGATGATCAGCAGCCCAGCGCCGCCGCGTGCCCTGGTGGTGAGGAACGCGATCGTCTGGTCGCTGGGGTGACCGTCCTTCGTGGGCTGAAGCACGGCCATGGGGCTGAGCACGTAGCGGTTCTTGATTGTCAGGCCGTCGATCTTCCAGGGGCTGGAAAGCACCTCGGCGACGGTGGAAGTCTCGGGGGACATTTGTTCTCCTAGGAGTTCGGTGGAATCGGGATGAAATAATTCATCCATTATTGCATTCGAGTCGTTTCGTATCGTATCGCGATGGCGTCGAATTTCATATGGGTTGGCCTAAATAAGTCAGGGCCCAGGGTGCCATGCTGGCCCTCACTGCTCGCCGAAAGCATTGGACTCAGCCCCCGTCGGCGGAGGATCCCCTGACGAGTGTGCGAATGTCCCGACGGTGCGCAGTTCCGCAATTTTCGGGCGCCACGCAACACCCGGAAGACTGGTTGACATTATGCCCTACGTCACATAGCGTTCAATTCGAACCGTATCGTTTCGAATCTTTTCTTAATTACTTCTTCAGGAGTGCCAATGCCCAGACTTTCCCGAACCCTCACAGCAATCTCGGCGCTTTCGGCCGGTGCATTGCTCCTGGCCGGGTGCTCGGCCAGCGGCGCGGCCCCGCAGGAATCGGCAGGTGGCCCCGTGGCGTTGGCCGTTGGCGTGACGCCGATTGCCAATGCCGCCCACGTCTACATCGCAGAACAGCAAGGGTTCTTCAAAGACGAGAATCTGGATGTCACCGCCACGACGATCCAGACCGCCGCCACGGCAATTCCTTCCCTGCTCAACAACGAGCTCCAAATGGCACTCATGACATCCGTCCCCATCGTGACGGCTGCCTCGAAGGGGCTACCGATCCGGGTCGTTTCCGGCAGCGATCGCTATCCCCTGGATCCGAAGCATGACACGACCGCGCTGGTCGCGGCACCGGGCGGCGGCGTCGGTTCCTTGAAGGATCTCTCCGGCAAGACGGTGGCCGTGGTCGGCCTCAAGTCGGCGCCCGAGCTGGCCCTGCGAGTGCTCCTGAAGGATTCCGGCGTCGACCCCGAGCAAGTGAAAGTCGTCGAGATTGCCTACCCGGACATGGTTCCGGCGCTCCAATCCAACAGGGTGGACGCGGCGTTCGTCGTCGATCCGTTCCTGTCCAAGGCGCGCGCCGCGGGCTTGGAAGTGATCGGGCGACCGTTCACCGACGGAATCGGCGGGATGAGCGCGTTGGAGTGGGTGGCCAGCGATGCGTTCACGAAGTCCAACCCGGACGCCGTCCAGCGATTCACCAAGGCCATGAAGCGTGCCGGCGAATATGCGAATGAGCATCCCGAGGCCGTGCGCAAGGTCCTACCGGAATTCACCTCATTGTCCCCGGAAGCCGTTGCGAAGTCAGTGATTCCCACCTATGACACGAAGCTCGGTGTCGAAGACATCCAGGCCTTTGCTGACCTGATGACCAAGGAAGGATTCATCAATGACGGCTACGACCCGGCAAACCTCATCTGGACCCCTGCAGGCAGCTGAGGCACCGATCAAGCCCCGACCGCGGAATCCCAGGCTGCGGCGGGGGATCGTGAACAGGCTTTCCCAGCTGGGCGTCATCACGCTAGTGCTCGGGGCGTGGCAGGTGGCCGCGGCCTCCGGGCAGCTCGGCGCCGTACCGACCCCGCTTGTTGTCGCAGGTGCCGTGCTGGGCCTGGTCGTGGACGGCTCCGTGTGGGGGCCTCTTGCCGAAACCCTGGCCAGCTGGTTCATCAGTCTGCTGATGGCGGTTCTCGTCGGCGTGGTCATCGGCTTTCCACTCGGCGTGAGCAAGGTGGCCTACCGGATGTCGGTGGTCACGCTCGATTTCCTGCGGACCATCCCCGCTTTGGTCTTTGTCCCGCTGGTTGTACTGCTCTACGGCGCGGGACTGCAGAGCACGATCCTGCTGGCCTTCTTCGGGGCAGTGTGGGCAATGGTCATGCAAACCATCTACGGTGCGCGCGACCTGGACCCCGTGGCCCGGGACACCTTCCGTTCCTTCGGCGTGCGCCGCTGGGACACGGTGACCCGGCTTCTGCTCCCGACGGCGCTTCCGTACATGGCCACGGGGGTCCGGCTGTCTGCCGCGATCTGCTTGCTGATTTCAATCAGTGCGCAGATCGTCATGCCCGCGGGCGGATTCGGGGAACAGATCGTGGTCCACCAACTCGGTGGTGCGCTCCCTCAAATGTTCGCCTACATCGCGCTGTGCGGAGTCCTTGGCATGGCCATCGACTCAATGTTCCGCTGGTTGGAACGCAGCGTTCTCGCGTGGCACCCATCGCATCGAAAGGTCAGCTCATGACGCAAAGGATCACCCGGTTCTTCCTGCCGGCGATCGTCCCGGTACTGCTTGTTGCCATGTGGTGGGTAGCCAGCGCCGGGAGCACATCGATCTTCTTTCCTCCGCTCGCCAAGATTTGGCTGAGGTTCCATGAGCTGTGGATCTTTGACCTTGTTGGTGAGCAGGTGGTGCCCAGCCTCAACTCGGTACTGATCGGCCTGGGCATTTCCATCGTGCTCGGAGTGGGCCTGGGCATCGTGCTCGGTCTGAACAACGCCATTGCCACGGCCGTGGGACCACTGCTGCAGTTCATGCGCTACCTGCCAGCCGTGGCAATGCTGCCGCTGGCCATCCAGCTGATGGGAATCGGTCCCGACATGCGCGTGCTGATAGTGGTGCTGGGGGCCCTGTGGCCGGTGCTGCTCAACACCATCGACGGGGTCGCCGGAGTGCACCCCGCACTGGTGGATGTCGCAAAGTCCAACAGGCTTCGCCCCATCGACTGGGTCTTCCGGGTGGTCGTTCCCAGTGCCTCCCCACAGATTTTCGCTGGGATCCGGGCGAGCCTCGCGGTTTCGGTCATCCTGATGTTTGCCAGCGAGCTGATGGGTGCCTCGCAGGGGATTGGCTATTTCATCCTGGAGACCCAGCGCCAATTCTCCTTGCCCGAAATGTGGTCAGGCATGATCCTGCTCGGCATCATCGGCTATCTACTCAATGTCATCCTCATGCTCGTCGAGCGATTTGCGCTCGGCTGGCACCGCGAATCGCGAAGCTGAAAGCAGGTCCACATGCAATCCATATCGACGCCCATTCTGGAAGCCGACGGGATCGGCAAGTCCTTCGGCGACAACCACGTCCTCTCCGATGTCACGTTCTCCGTGGCGAAAGGACAGTTCGTCTGCATCGTGGGTCCCTCGGGCACGGGCAAGACAACGCTGCTGCGCGCCTTGTCCGGACTGGGGCCAGCGAACAGCGGGGAAGTGAGGGTCAACGGGCGCGTTGTTGTGCAGCCACCTGCGGAACTCTCGGTCGTGTTCCAGGACTACAGCAGGTCCCTCATGCCCTGGATGAAGGTGGGAAGGAATGTGGAATTGCCGCTGCGGCGGCTCGGACTTTCGCGCGAGGAGCGCCGGAAACGTGTGGGGCAGGCGTTGGCCGATGTGGATCTTGGACATGCCGAGGACCTGTATCCGTGGCAAATGTCAGGCGGCATGCAGCAGCGCGCGGCGATTGCCCGGTCCCTGGCCTACCGGCCCGAGATCCTGATCATGGACGAGCCCTTCGCCTCCGTTGATGCGCAGACGAGGGCGGACCTCGAGGACCTGATGCTCGATATCCGCGATCGTCTCGGAGTCACGATCGTCCTGGTGACTCACGACATTGAGGAAGCTGTGTATCTCGGAGACAAGGTCATCGTCTTGTCGGGCCGGCCGGCCTCCGTGGCCGCCTCGGTCGAAATTCCGCTGGGCACCGGACGCGACCAGATCGAGACCAAGTCCCGTCCCGATTATCTGGAGCTTCGGGCCGAGATCCACCGGATGATCATGCGGAAGTCCGACACCGTGGCGCGCTAACAATGCGCCGCTGACCTTACTGATTCCGGGTGACTCTCCGCGAAAGGGTGGAAACCCGCAATCCAGGCCGTCGTCGCGCCAAGGCGGTGGCTAGCGGATTGCCGGCCGCGCGCGGGTTCCACCCGCTTTCCGAACTTCTGGTGGCGGATAACTTTCTCATTTACGCCCCAATTTTTTGTCGGTTGTAGATTCCCGGTTCGATGGCAGCCAGAAAGAGCCCCGATCGAGCTGGGTGCATAATTTCCGACTCATTCGCTCATTGTCCGACCGAACTGGAACGGGGCTGTGCCGGAGGACCTGCGGGTGGCCCGTTGTGGCGATAAATTGACGACAGCCGCCACAGTATTGGAAGGCTCATCACTTGCCAAACATATTGAGTTCAGAATACGTTCTGAATTAGAGTTGGCCCATGAGCAAACGAGCAATGTCCCGCACCACCTTTCAGTCTTCCGAGCTGAGTCGTGGATCCGCCGAAGTCTTCGCAGCTGCGGCAGATCATCCAGTCGAGATCACTCGTCGTGACGGCGAATCCCTGGTGCTGATGTCCGGTAGTGCAGATCGGGCGCGCACCGCGCTACTGGAACTCGCGGCTCAGCTTGTGGCAGTGTCCACGAGCACGGATGGAACTCTCGTCAGCCGTATGATCGACCGCTACCCATGGATGCTTTCCTTGAGCCGCGCCGATCAGGAAGTCTGTGTCAACGATGTCTTGACAGCCGCGCGTGCCTCATTCGCCACGGGCCAGCCTCATCTGGCCGTTGTAGAGCTCAAGTCTTGGCGTGAGACTGCCACTGCCCTTGCGGCCGGCCTTGGCCGGGCTCCTCTGGAATGGCTCGATGATGCTGAAAAAGTCGAGCGTCCCTGAGCATGGCAAAAGGCAAGGTCGAGCGCCCGACGAAGAAAAGCGAATACGACATTTGGTTCTACGTCGTGGGCCAAAATGCCTATCTCGAACAACTGCACACGAAGCACCCCAACGAAACCAAATAATAGGCGTGGCTGATGACGGCTCCTTGGGGGTTGGCGTTGTCTCCGGCAACAAGCGGATGACCCGCGTGCTCCACCCGAGGGTCCCAGTGCCGGGAGATCTGCCGGCTAAGAGCCCAATCGTCGGCAAATATGGAGCAGGTGCCCGCACCCGAAGAGGGGATGTTTCCGGCCAATGGGCCGGGAACATCCCCTCTTCGTCGGTTGCTGGCCCCATCAGGGCCAGCAACCTGGGACCTAGAACCTGTCGCGGACGTGGCGTTCCCGTCCATAGAGGGAGACCACGGCCAGGATGATGATCCCGAAGATGATCCGGCTCTGTGCCTCGGAGAGTCCGTTGCTCACGATGATCGTGGACAGCAGGGTGAGGGTGAGTGCGCCCAGCAGTGTTCGGGTGTAGCTGCCGCGGATCGAGCCGAAGATCGTGCCGCCGACCAGGACGGCGGCCAGGCCCGAGAACAAGTAGGGTTCCCCGATGGTTTGCGACCAGCCCGATCCGTAGGAGGCGATGAAGATGCCGGCGACCCCGGCCAGGGCTCCGGAGGCGGCAAAGACCAGGGTCCACACGAAGGAGGTGCGGATCCTCGTCAACCTGGCGGCCCTGAAATTGACTCCCGTTGCGTGGAAGCGGCGTCCGGCCGCGGTGCGATTCAGGAAGATCCACATGCCCACCCCGCACAGCAGCACGATCAAGATGATCGGCGGGAACTGCAGGCCGAAGGTGGTTCCGCGCAGGCTGGCGAGGGAGCGCAGCGCCTGCGGAGGTGCGGAGGAGTAGTCGCCGTCGGCAAGGAAGAGTGTTGCCCCGGTGATGGCGGCTCCCGTGCCCAGCGTGACGACCAGCGGCTGGACCGCGAAGCGGTGGCAAATCCAGCCGATCGCCGCGCCGATGCCGCCGCAGGCAACGATGGTGATCAGCACCGCCACGAGCGCCGGGACGCCGAGCTTGCCGGCGACGTTTGTTGCCATGAAGGCACCGAAGAGGATGTAGCCAGGCGCGGCCAGATCCAGACCGCCCAGGATCACCACGAGCGTCTGTCCCATGGCGGCAAGGGCCAGCAGTGAGGTGATGACCAAGATCGAGGTGACCGACCTGGGATTGGCGATGGCAGGGATGGCGATGACCAGCCAGGTCGCCAGGGCCACGACGACCAGCACCTGCAGGACCGGTGCCTCGAAGATCCATGCCTTGAACTTGGTCCAGCTGCGGCGGGTCCTGACCCGGGGCGCGGGTGCGGGGGAAAGGGTGTCACTGGTCATGATGCGTTCCTCTTCAAACGGGGGGCCAGCAGCGTCGCGCCCAGCACGACGCCAAGGACAAGGACGGAGCCGTAGGCGAATTGGATGAGGCTCGGTGCCACGCCCGAGGCCGTGAGCAATTGCTGCAGCAGGTAGATGGACAGGGCTCCGAAGAGCGCACCCAACAGTCCGCCGCGGCCGCCGGCCAGGGAAGTCCCACCCAGCACGGCGGCGGCGAGTCCCAGCAGGGCGTACGTGGTGGCCAGCGATGACTGGGAGGACTGCACAATGGCGGTCAGCGCAATGCCGGCGATCCCGGCAAACAAGCCACCGAGGGTATAGGCCAGGATCCGGATCACCTTGACGTTGACCCCGGAACCGTAGGCGGAGACGTCGCTCTCGCCGGTTGCGAGCAGGTTGCTGACAAAGGCGGTGCGGCGCAGGCCAAACCAGATGAGTCCCGCGGCGCCGATGGTCACCAGGGCGCCGGGGAGAATGCCGATGCCGCCGGCGAAGACCTCGGTCCAGTTGTCCGGCGCGGCCAACGGGTTCTGGGCGATGGTCAGGGACAGCCCCACGAGCAGGAACAACATTCCGGTGGTGGCCACCACCGGGTGCAGGCGCACCACGGCGACCAGGACACCGTTCAGGGCACCGATCCCGGCGGCAACCACCAGGATGATGGGAGCGGCCAACTGCCAGTCGCCCAGCCCCGCGGGAATGAGGATGGCGACGAAGAAGCAGTTGATGAACGTGGCCAGCGGGCCGACCGAAATGTCGATGCCGCCGGCGAGGATCGAAGGTGTGGAGGCGAATCCCACCAGCACGAAGGGCGCCAGCGTGGCCAGGGTGCCGGGCAGGCGCGCGGGGGAGAGGAAGGATGGCGAGACGAAAAGGTTGAGCACCAGCAGGACAAGCGCCAGCAGCAAGGCAAAGGCGAAGGGCCAGCGCTGGAACAGGGTCAGGACGCGGTTCATGTGAGGACCTCTGATTTCTGGCCGAAGTAGGCGGCGACGATGGATTCCGTGGAAAGTTCCGCATGGGGGATCTCGGCAAACACCGACTGGTCGCGGAAGACCAGGACGCGGTCGGCGAGGTCGACGAGCTCGTCGACCTCGCTGGAGAGAACCACGATGCTCATGCCCGTGGAGCTGAGCCGGTCCAGGATCGCGTAGATCTCCCGCTTGGTCCCGATGTCCACCCCGCGGGTGGGGTCGTTGAGCAGCAGGACCTTCGGGTCGGTGGCGAGCCAGCGGGCCAGCAGCACCTTCTGCTGGTTGCCGCCGGACAGGGTGGAGATGGCATCGTGGGGGGTGCCGAAGCGCAGGGACAGCAAGTGGGCGAAGGCGTCGAACGTCCGGCTGATGCTGCCGGTGTCCAGCAGCCCGCCACGGCGGTGCTTGTCCAGCGTCGGGAGCGCGAAGTTCTCGCGGATCGACATGGATTCGAACAATGACTCGCCGCGGCGCTCGCGCGGCAGGTAGGCAACGCCCAGGGCGTCCCCGTTCCGCGCGGTGAGTTGTGCGGGGCCCGCGGGAAGCAGGCGCTCCACGCTGCCGGGGCCGGTTGCCACGCCGGCCAGGCGCTTGATGAACTGGTCCTGCCCGTGGCCCTCGAGCCCGGCGAGGCCCACGACCTCGCCGGCGCGCAGCTCGAAGGAGATGGGTGTCGTCTCCGCTGCCAGTCGCAACTCCGATCCCTGGAGGATCCTTTCCCCGGGCTCGTGGGGTTGCCGCCGGGTCCCGGCGTGGCCGGCGTTTCCGGTCATGTCCGAGATCAATCCGTTGATCGACAGCTCCGCGCGCTCCACGGTGGAGACGGTGCGACCCGAGCGCAGGACGGTGACCCGGTCCGAGATCTCGGCGACCTCGTCCATGCGGTGGGAGATGAACAGGATGGCCGTTCCCTCGGCCGCCAGCCGGCGCATCTGGACAAAGAGCCGGTCGCGGGACTGGACGTCCAGCGAGGCCGTGGACTCGTCGAGGATCAGCACCTTGGGCTTGCGGACCAGGGCGCGGGCAATGCACACCGCTTGCCGTTCGGAGAGCGAGAGCTGCCCGGCGGGCAGGTCCAGCGGAATCTCGCCGGCAATGCTTGCCAGGACCTCGCCGGCGATGGCGCGCTGCTCGGCGCGGCCCAATCGGCGACGGAATGTCCCGTGGGATCCGAGCCAGACGTTCTCGAGAACCGATTGGCTCCCGGCGGTGAGGACTTCCTGGAACACCGTCGCAATCCCCAGGTCCATGGCGGCGCGGGGAGATTGGCTGGTGGCGAGAACTCCGTCCAGGGTGAGCGTGCCGGAATCCGGGCGGTGGACCCCTCCCATGATCTTCACGAGCGTGCTCTTCCCGGAGCCGTTTTCGCCCAGCAACGTGTGGATCTCGCCGGGCCGCAGATGCAGGTCCCCGTCGATGAGGGCACGGGTGGCGCCGAAGCGTTTGCTCACCCCGGCGAGCACCAGGCCGAGTGGTTGGTTGTTCACGGCAGATCTCCTTGCATGGACAAAAACGTGTCACGGGTCATATTCGAAACTAGACGAATCGTACCGCATGTGGCACTCTAATTCCATACGGTACGAACCGTTTCACTCGGCAAGGAGATAGACCATGAAGAAGAGCTCCTCTTTCCCACGCTCCACCACGTTCGGCGCCGCGATCCTGGGGATCGGCGCCCTCGTCCTCAGCGGCTGCGCGGCATCGGCACCGGCGGAGCCTGCGGCCTCCGGCGCGGCGGCCCCCGTGCAGGCCTCGGCGGCCGCGGGGACCTGCGGGTCCGTGCCCACCGGCACGGCAAAGGATCCGAACGGCCTGCTGGCCGGGTTCCCCCAGGAAATCGCCGCGGGCTACGACCTCTACCCCTACGAGGTCAAGAAGTCGGCATGGGCCGACTACAAGTCGAAGAAGACCGATGGTTTCACCGCCGCCATCGTGGGCATGCCGCCGGCCAGCCCCTTCATCGCCTCCATGTCGGAGTCGATCCGCAAGACCCTGAAGGCCGAGGGCGTCGAGATCGTCGGCGAATTTGCCCCGGATGATCCGTCAAACGTTCCGCTGCAGCTCCAGCAGTTCAACGAGGCGCTCTCGCTCAAGCCCGACGTGATCATCTACACCGCCATCGCCCCGGAGCCTTCCGTGGACCTGGCCAAGGCCGCCCATGCAGCCGGCATCCCGCTGGTGGCCGCGCAGGTGCCGATCGATTCCGAATACGCCGTGAGCGTCACCCGCAACACCCCGCTCGCCATCGCCCAGGTCACCGCCGGAACCGTCGGGGCCATCGGGGGCAAGGGCAACGTCCTGCGCGTGGACGGCATCCCGGGCATCCCGGTCTCCACCTTCGCAACCCTGGGCATCGACGCCGTCCTGGAAAACTGCCCGGACATCAAGGTCGCGGGGTCGGTCACCGGATTCTTCCAGCCGGCCACGGCCCAGGCCGAGGTCCAGAAGTTCCTCGCCACCAACCCGGCCGGCGTCGACGCCGTGCTGCAGGCCGGAACCATGGGCGTGGGCATCCGCAACGCCTTCGAGGAATCGGGCATGGAAGTGCCGCCGATTGCGGACGACGGGTCCAGCCACGGGTTCTCCTCCTGGGCACTGGCCAATCCCGCCTACCCGTACTTCGGCACCACGACCCCGTCGGTGCGCACCGGCGAGGCAGTGGTCGATGTTGCCCTGCGCATCCTCAAGGGAGAGGGGCCGAAGATCAACCAGATCGTTGAGCCTTCCGTCATTGTCAACCGGGAGAACCTCGCCGATATCGCCGACCCCGCCTGGGATGTCAGTGACTTGACCGACCTGGCCGGAGAGCCGGATGACTACCTGCCCACCGAGCGCCTCAACGAGTTCTTCGCGAACCCGGGCAAGTAGCGATGGCGCGAACCGTGAGCTCCGTGGACGGATCTGGCACCGGGGCGGCCGATAGCTCCACATCCGAGCGCCTGACGCCGAGACACTGGCTTTACTTCAGCCTGATCGCGCTTGTCCTGCTCTGTGATGGCATGGACGTAACTATCGTCAGCCATGTCTTTCCCACGTTGATCAAGAGCTGGGGAGTTTCCGTCGGCGGCGGCATCGCCTTTGTGGTCGCCGTCGGATTCCTGGCCATGGGACTTGGCGCCGTGGTTGCAGGTGGCCTGTCCGATAGGTGGGGGCGCAAATCCGTCCTTATCGGCAGCGTTCTCGTCTTCGGCGGGGCCACCGCACTGGGCGGAACCTCGGGTGACTTCACTGCATTCGCCGTCTGGCGGATCCTGGCATGCCTGGGAATGGGCGCAGCAATGGCCTCCGGAAACACCCTGTTGGCGGACCTTATCCCCGAGCGTAGGCGCGCGGCACTGATCGCGACTGCCTACGCCGGGGTGGGTCTGGGGACAACTGTTGGCGCAGTCTTGGCCGGCACCTTGCTCCCGACCTCGGGGTGGCGCATGCTCCTGGTGGTCGGAGGCCTGATCCCGTTGGTGGTGATCGCGGCACTTGCTGCCGTGGTCCCCGAGTCCCCAGCCTTTCTCTCGGCCAAGCGCGGAGCCGGTCGCGGCGGGGCTAAGGCCGCTCGCGGACCAGGGGTTCGACCTTCGGGCTCCGAGGTGTCAATGGGAACCATCATGGCCCGCCCGCTGGCCCCCACGACTATCCTGATTTGGCTTTTCGGATTCTTCTCCTTGGGAACTCAACTGCTGATCGCTCAGTACCTGCCGACCTTGCTGCAACTTCCGGTGCCAGGACTCAGTACCGTCCAAAGCAGCGCGATCGTCGGCGTCTACGGATTGGCGAGTGTCTTGGGAGGGGTGGTGCTTGGCGCGATTCTGGCCCGGGTGTCACGTTTCCTGATCATCGGAATTGTCCTCGGGTTGGCTGCCGTGATGTCGGTGGTGGTTTACGTCCTACCCAATCCGAGTTTCAGTTCATTGATCGTCGTATTGGGGATCACCGGGTTTATTCTGCCCACCGCCTTCGGTCCCACGCGCAGCGTTCTGGCAGCCATGGCCTACCCGGCCAGCATGCGCGGTGCAGGGATCGGTGTGACGGAATTCGGAGGACGGCTGGGGGCGGCCGCCGGTGGCGTTGCCGGTGGCACGCTCATCGCTGCCGGAATGGGACTCTCGGGTATTTTCCTGGTTCTGCTATTGCCGATCGGTGTGCTCCTTGTTTCGTTGAACGGGCTTCGCGCGCAATCACTCAGAACCACGGAGTCGGTGGAAACGAAGGTCGATCCAACTGAATCTCTACCTACGAGCACCGCCGCCGCACGCGAGACCGTCATGGAGTAGTGGCATCGGATTCCCGTGGCCAACGAACAGTTACCGGGACGAACACGGGACATGAATCGCAGCCGAGGGCCCCTTCACTGGTGGATGTTAATAGACAACCACCGGCGAAGGGGCCCATTTGTTGGTGGTGCGATGAACGCAGGGCCATCACCCATGCCGAGGGGCACGGCGTGCCGCTGCACGAGAGCCGCCTGTCCTGCAGTCACCGTCGGTCTGCCCGTCGGCCGACCATTCTCGGGGTCGATGAATGATCTGTCCCCGACGGTCTTCGAACGGTTTAGGGATAGGTTTCCCGTTGCCCGCCGGGTCGATATCCAGGGATCCGGGTGCTCCATCTTCTCCAGCACAGGGTGCAACAGACAACGAAGCCCCTTGGAACACCGGACCAGGAATCAGGTTCGGTGTTCCAAGGGGCTTTGCCCTGCCGGCGTGCGGCCGGGCAGTGCTTAGGCGCTCACGCGTCCGCGCAGGAACTCGGAGTCGGGGGAGTCGGTGACCGGCAGGCCGGAGGCCTCCAGGCTGGCGCGCAGCTGCTTCATGAAGCGGTCCGGAAGCCTGACTGCCGGCGGGCGCAGGGCGCCGCCGTTGAATCCGGAGAGCCACTCCTGGTACTTCCACTGCGTGCGGTTGATGGAGCTGGTCCCGGGGGTGGAGGTGGACGACACCGCAATGTTGGCGGCCCGTGCCGGCTGGACCTCCCAGTAGCGCGTCATGGCTTCTTCCCACTTGCCGGTGCGCGCCAGTTCAAAGGCCTTGGGGTAGTAGTCGCCCATCCAGTTGGTGTTGGCGGTGCCGGAGAACTGGACGTCCAGGACCGACATGAGGGGGATGATTTCGGCCTCGATGGGGCAGGAGATCACCACCTCGTCGCGGAAGTGGTGGTACATCTCCATGACACCCGGGATGCCCGGGTAACCCTGCTCTGCCTTGATGGCGACGATGCTCGGCATCGCATCCAGCACGCGGCGCACGAACTCCACGCTCATGCCGGCGGGATGGATGCGCTCGAACCCCCAGGCCGGCAGCGGGAACAGCATGGTGGCCAGGTCGGTTTCGTCGGTGAAGCGCTTGGTGTAGTCGAAGACCTCGTCGTAGGAGGTCGGCCAGAAAGATGAAGGGTAGGCCAGCAGGGCGCGGTCGGCGCCGGCCTCGGTGGCCAGGTTTGCCGCGTGGATGTTCTCTTCCAGGGTGCCGAAGATGGCGTGGAAGAAGAGTGCAAAGTCCGGTCCCGCCGCCTCGCGGGCGACGGCCGTGATCCGGGCGTTCTCCTCCGGAGTGACATTCGCTTCGGCGATGATCAGGGAACCGGCGTAGCCACGCTCCTTGAGCAGGAGGATGTCGTGGCGGATCGCGTTCTCGTTGATGCCCGAGAAATCAGCAGTGAACGACGGGTGTGTCACCGCGACGGTGCCGGTGAAGTTTTCCCGGGCCCAGGCGCGGGCCTCGGATTTGGTGTATTCCACCATGGTGTTCTCCTTTGTTGTCTGTGAGGTGTTATTTGCGGCTGGTGACGATGCCGACGGGCAGGACGGTGCCGATGCCCTCGGCGCGGGCGCGGTCCACGAGCATTTCGGCGACCACGATGTCCTGCAGGCCGGAACCGGTTGACTTGTAGATCCTGATCCCGTGCGCCGGATCGATCTCGGTTTCACCGGACAGGACGGCATTGAGCGTGACGACGATCGAATCGACATCGACGCCGTGGGCGCGGGCAGCGATCATGTCCCCGCTGTCGTGCACGACCTCGTCGCGGGAATCCACGATGACCACCGCGGCGCGGGCGATGAGTTCGGCCGGCAGCTCGCGCTGGGCGGCCGTCGTGGAACCGATCGAGACCACGGCGGTGTTGCCGCCAACCCATTCGGCCTGCAGGGTCGGGGATTCATCGCGCGAGCGCGCGGCGCACAGGATGAGGTCAGCTCCTTGGGCGGCTTCGCGGGCCGAGTCGACGGCCCGCGCGGGAGCACCGAAGGTGCCGTCGAATTCGACGGCAAAGGACTCGCGGTTGGCGGGGGTCGGGCTGAACACGCGAATTTCCGCGAACTCCAGTACGTGGGAAAAGGCCGTCAGGTGGGACCTTGCCTCGAAGCCGGAACCGATCACGCCGACGACCAGCGGCCGTTGCGGCACGATCGTGGAGGTGCCCACCGCGGTGGTCGCTGCGGTGCGCAGGCCGGTGACGCGGTTTCCGTCCACCAGCGCCACCAGGTCGGCGGTGTCCTTGTCGAAGAGTGATATCAGGTAGCTGACACGCAGCCCGTCGGCGAAGGAGCCGGCGATCGACTTGGCGCCGAACAGCTGTCCGCTGGGCGGCACCGAGGGCATGATCCGCAACCATTCGCGCGGTGTCTTGGCGAAGATCCGCCCGGGGGTTCCTGCCTCGTCGCCGGGAGCCTTGTATGCGCTGCGAATGGCCTCGATCGCACCGGACCAGTCGGAAAGGCTGGCCACATCGGCGTCGGTGAGAAAGAGCGGAAGGGTCTGCGGTAGCTCGCCATTGGTGCTCACTGGCACTCCTTGGAGGTCGGGCAGCCGGTCCGTGGGCTGCTGGCGTGTTCGGATAATGGATTCGGAAACCAAAATGATATCCGATACGAATCGTATCCTATATAGTCGTGACAGAGAACACGTCTGAAGAAAAGGATCCCACCCATGGCCATCGCAACCGTCAACCCGACCACCGGTTCGACCGAAATGATCATCGAACCGCATTCGGCCCAAGAGGTCCAGGACCGCATCGCCGAAGCCGCCGAAGCGGCGCGCGTGCTGCGCGGCACCACCTTTGCCCAGCGCGCGGCATGGATGCTGGCCACGGCCGACCTGCTGGAGGACCAGGCCGCGGGCCTGGGTGAATTGATCACCGTCGAGATGGGCAAGCCGATCGCGCAATCGGTCGCCGAGGTGCACAAATGCGTCAAGTCCATGCGCTTCTACGCGGCGCATTCCGAGGAATTCCTGGCCGACGCCCCGCTGTCGGATCCCTCGAGTGTCGGCGCCAGCCGCGCGTGGACCCGCTGGGAACCGCTGGGCACCGTGCTGGCGGTCATGCCGTGGAACTACCCGCTCTGGCAGGTCATCCGCTTTGCCGCCCCGGCTCTCATGGCCGGCAACTCCGGCCTGCTGAAGCATGCCTCGAACGTGCCCCAGGCCGCACTCTTCCTTGACACGCTCTTTGAGCAGGGAGGATTCCCGGCGGGCTCCTTCCGCACCCTGCTGATCGGCGGCGCCGAGGTCGGTGCCGTGCTGGCGGACGCCCGGGTCAAGGCCGTCACCTTGACGGGTTCCGAGCCGGCCGGGCGCTCGGTGGCCTCGATCGCCGCTGACCACGTGAAGAAGTCGGTGCTGGAACTCGGCGGGTCCGATCCGTTCCTTGTCATGCCCTCGGCGGATGTCGCCGCCGCTGCCGCGACGGCCGTCCGCGCGCGGATCAGCAACAACGGACAGTCCTGCATCGCCGGCAAGCGTTTCATCGTGCACACCGAGGTCTATGACGCCTTTGCCGCCGCGTTCGCCAAGCTCATGTCGGAGCTCGTGGTCGGTGACCCGCTGGACCCCGCGACCCAGGTGGGGCCGCTGGCCACCGCCTCCGGGCGCGAGGACCTGGTCGAGCTCGTCGAAGACGCCCGCGCCCTGGGTGCGCAGGTGTTGACCGGCGGAACGATTCCGGAGGGCCCCGGGTTCTTCTATGCCCCCACGGTGCTTGCCGGTCTCACCGACCGGATGCGCATCGTTCAGGAGGAGACCTTTGGCCCCGTTGCCTCGCTCTACCGCGCGGCGGACCGCGAGGACGCCCTGCGCATCGCCAACCAGACCACCTTTGGCCTGTCCAGCTCGGTCTGGACCAACGACGCCGAGGAAGAGGAGTGGTTCATGGCCAACCTCGATGCCGGCGCGGTGTTCATCAACGGCATGACCGTCTCCTACCAGGAGCTGCCCTTCGGCGGCATCAAGCGCTCCGGTTTCGGGCGCGAGCTCGCCGCCGACGGCATCCGGGAGTTCTGCAACCTCAAGACCGTATGGAAGGCCTGAGCCACGCGGCCTGGCGTGCAACCGGGCCGGTCCCGGCCCCCTTGTGTGGCCGGGTGACGGGTGTTACATTTATTCGAAACGATACGTACTGAATATGAAGGAGCGAGATGGCAAACGTCATTGATGTTGACGTCGTGGTGGTCGGAGGAGGCCCCGTGGGCGTCACCGCCCTGGCACTGCTGGGACGCGCCGGCCTGAGTGCCGTGGGCGTGGAACGCGAAATCCAGGCCTGGCCCACCGCACGCGCCGTGCACTTCGACGGCGAAACGTTCCGCACCCTCCAGTCCCTCGGGGTGGCAGAGCGCTTCGCCGAGGCCACGTTGCCCATGGCCTCGATGCACATCGAGAACGAGGAGCGTGAGGTCCTGATTTCCGTGCCGACCGGCCGGCTGGGAGCCCAAGGCTGGCACGACGACCTGACCTTCCACCAGCCGGACATCGAGCTGCTGCTGCAGGAGGTCGTCGAGGAACTTCCCGGGGTCGAGCTGCGCCGCGGCGTCACCGTCCTCTCGGTGCGCAATGTCGGGGAAGGCGTGGAGGTCGCGGTGCAAAACGCGGACGGCGAGGAATCCCTCATCCGCGCCCGGTGGGCCATCGCCGCGGACGGCGCCCGCTCGCAGAGCCGCAAGGCATTGAACATCGAGACCGAAAAGCTGGGCGAGGATGCCCAGTGGTTGGTCGCGGACGGCATCCTTGAAGGCGACTCCGGCCTGTCTTCCGACATGATCTTCCTGGGCCACCACACCCGGCCCTCCCTCTGGATCCGGCTCCCCGGCAAGCGCGTGCGGATGGAATTCATGGTGATGCCGGGGGACGACCTCGAGGAACTTGCGACTCCGGCGGGCGTTGCCCGCATCAGCCACGGCGTGCTGCCGGTGGACAAGTTCACCGCCGACCGGCTGGCGGTCTACACCTTCCGGGGACGGATTTCCCTGCAGTGGCGCGCGGGAAACATCTTCCTGGCCGGAGATGCAGCACACCAGGCCCCGCCGCTCTTTGGCCAGGGCCTGTGCGCCGGGATGCGCGATGTGGCCAACCTGGTCTGGAAGCTCGACGCCGTCAAGCGCGGCGCCGCGGATGACAGCCTGCTGGACACCTATGAGTCCGAGCGCCTGCCGCATGCACGGTTCTGGGTCGAGCAGGCAACCAATGCCGCGGGCTTCCTGCAAACCACCGAGGCCGAGGTCGCAAAGCAGCGCGACGCCTTCATCCGGGCGAACCCCGCGGCGTCGGCGCCCGTTGCGCCACCGCTCGGGCCGGGCCTGCACGAGGGCGACACCGACGAACGAGCCGGCCGGCTCGGCATGCAGCCGATCCTCGCCGACGGGGTGCGCCTGGATGACATGGTCGGTTCCCGCTTCCTGGTGGCAACCACCCGCGAGCTCTATGCCGCGGTTCCGGCCGCGCTGCGCAACCGGCTCGAGGAGAACGACGACGTCGTGGTCCTCTTCGACCCGGCCAAGGTTGACCAGATCCTTCAGGCCGCCGGCGCCAAGATCGTCGTGGTGCGCCCGGACCGCTACATCCTGGGCCTGGGGGACACCCCCGAGGCCTTCGAACGCCTCATCGGGAGCATCCCGCGGGTCGGCCGCGACGTGCCGGCACACCTCTAGACACCCCACCCCCCCCGCGTCCCACGGACGGAACACAGGAGACCATCATGGCATTCAGCCCGATCACCCACCTGAGGCACTTCGACATCGCGGTGCCCGACTACCAAAAACAGGTCGACTTCTACAAGAACCACTGGGGCCTGACCGAAATGGAGAACGACGGCGGGGTCACCTACTTCGCCGCCGAGGGCTCCCCGGAACAGTACTCGGTACGCGTGCGCAAGGCCGACGAGAAGCGCCTGGACATGGTCGCCTTCGGCGCCGCCGACAAGGCCGCGGTGGACCAGCTGGCCTCGGACCTCATCGCCAAGGGCGTGAAGCTCATCGGCGAACCCGATGACGTCAAGACCCTCGGCGGGGGCTACGGTTTCCGCTTCTTCGACCTGGAGGGACGCACCATCGAGGTCTCCTCCGACGTCGAGGTGCGCAAGCACCGCAAGATCGAGGAACGCGAAGCCATCCCGGTGCGACTTTCCCACGTGGTGCTCAACTCCCCGGAACCGGAAAAGATGCGCGCCTGGTACGAACAGCACCTGGGCTTCCGCCTTTCGGACACCCTGAACCACCCGCACATGGGCGACCTCTTCTACTTCATGCGCTGCAATACGCAACACCACTCCATCGCTATCGCCCGCGGCCCGCACGCCTCGCTGCAGCACGCGTCCTTCGAGCTGCGCGGCATCGACGAATACATGCGCGGCAGCGGCAAGCTGCTGCGTTCGGGATTCAAGAAGATCTGGGGCCCGGGACGGCACAGCGCCGGGGACAACACCTTCACCTACTTCCACGACCCCAACGGCAACACCATGGAATACACCACCGAACTGGACTCGATCGACGAGGACACCTGGCACCCCAGCATCTATGACACCAATGACCCGATGACCTCCGACCAGTGGGGCACCGGCGGGGACATGGACGAATTCATCGCCCGCGAAATGTTCAACGACAAGGACAAGGGACTGTTCGTCCCGCCACCGGTATGACGGCATCCGAGAAGGCCGATGGAGGAACCATGGAAGAAACACAGCTGAACGGATTCGCGCTGGGCACCTTCGAGGACGCCGGGGAGCAATTTCCCGGGGCCGTCTTCGGGGACGTCGTGGTTGACCTGCGCACGGTGCTGCCGGGCATCACCCGGATTTCGGACTTGTTCGCCGACTGGGATGCGCACCTGGATACGCTCGGATCCCTGGACCGGGCCGCCGCCGGTGCACGCCCGCTGGCGGGGCTGAAGGTGCTGCCCCCGGTGCAGCCGGTGGGCACGATCATCGCCGCCGGGGCGAACTACCGCGAGCACGTCATCCAGATGAGCGTGGCCCACCAGCTCGGTGCCGAAGGCGCGGATGCGCAGCAACTGGCCACCGACGCCGCGGCCGAAATCGACGAGCGCGGCCGCACGGGGGACCCGTATGTCTGGACCGGGATCCCCTCGGCCGTCTGCGGCGCGTACGACGAGGTGCAATTGCCGGATGTCGGCGGCAGCGTCGACTGGGAGTTGGAGCTGGGCGTGGTCATTGGCCGCAGGGCGCACCGGGTCGCGGCCGCGGACGCCTTCGACCATGTGGCCGGGTACACCATCGTCAACGATGTCACCTCGCGGGCGCTCGTGCCGCGCAATGACATCGCGATGATGGGCACCGACTGGTTCCGCGCGAAGAACCAGCCGACGTTTTTCCCCACCGGCCCCTACGTGGTGCCCAAGAAGTTTGTGCCGGACCCGGCGAAGTTGCGGATCCGCCTGAGCCTCAACGGCAAGCTCATGCAGGATGCGCTGGCCGACGACCTGCTCTTCGACATCCCGAGCCTGATCGCCTACGCATCCTCTGTCGCAGTGCTGCAGCCCGGGGACGTGTTGATCACCGGTTCGCCGGCGGGCAACGGTTCGCATTGGGGCCGTTTCCTCCAGGATGGCGACGTGATGGAGGCGGAGATCTCCGGTCTCGGCACCCAGCGCTCGGTCGTCCGAGGGCCTTCCGGGCAGTTGCCTCCCTGGTACGTGGATCGCCCTGCCGCCGTCGCAGCTGCAGGTGGGGCCGCCTCGTGAGCCTGCGCCAAAGCCACTTCGTGCCGCCGGTGTCCTATCTGCTGGCGGCCGAGCTGGGATTCCTGCGCTCCGTCGAGGTGGTGCCAACCCGCACCACCTCGAGCGCCGAGCAGCTGCGGGTCTTGCTTGCCGGGGAACAAGACATGGTCGTCACAGCGATCGACAACCTGTTCGAATGGGCCCGGGCCGGGACCGACCTGCGCCTGGTGGCGCAGATCGAGGCAACCACGCCGCTGGGCATCCATGCCGGTCCACACGTGGGATCCATCGCGGACCTGGCCGGGTGCCGGTTCGCGGTGGATGCCCCCGACAACGGATTCGCGCTCATCGCCAAGCGGCTGCTGCGGGACGCCGGCGTCGAGGTCGATTTTGTGGTGGTCGGTGGCGTGCGCGAACGCCTGGATGCGCTGCTGGACGGACATGCGGACGCGACCCTGCTCGGGCCGCCGTTCAACAAGCTGGCCGAGCAGGCAGGGTTCACGCGTATTGTCGATGTCAATGCGCTGCTGCCGGATCTCCCGGGCCAGGGACTGGTGGTCCGTGCCGAGGTCTTGGAATGCGAGGAGCTGGAACGCTACCTGGGCGCCCTGGTGCGCGGGATTCAGGCGGGGGATTCGATGGCCGACTCCGAAGGCATCGAGTTGCTGGAACGCTGCGGCTACCAGGGAGCGGCAGCGAGTGCCTGGGAGACACGCGCCCGCACGCTTGCGGTGGGGAATCGCGGACTGGGGCTGCTCACCGAGATCCGTCAAAGCCTGGACATGCTTCCGGCGGGCATCACCTTGGAAGGGCTCTGCGACACTGAACCACTGCGGCGTGCCACCCGCTCCGCGACTGTCGGTACCTGAGAGTACGGGCTGGGTATTGGCGATTCGTCGTCAGGCTACAAGGCATGGGTCCGGGTCGAATTATTTGTCCCGGACCCGTGCCTTTCCTGTTTCTGTTCCCCTGTCTTGCTGCCCTGCCTACGCCAGGGCGTTGAGGAGGGATTTCGCGGCGGCCTTGAGTGTGAATCCCTCTGCTTCGGCCTCCTGGCGGGAGAGGCGGGCGGAACCGGCCAGCAGCTTGCGGGCGGCCATGTGGTCTGCCGGCAGGTTTACCGACTCGACCGCGGCTAGGATCCCGTCGGGGAAGCACAACACGGAGAACTTCGCGGCCGCCGGATCGCCCAGCACGAGCGTGTCGTCCTCGGGGCGCGCCAGCCCCGCCATCTGCAGACGGTACGGGCCCTGGGTTGACCAGAACCACGGCAGATCCGCATACGGGTTTGCTTCCGCTTGCCCGCCCGCCGCTGCCATGATGGTGCGCGCGGCGTGGCGTGCCTGGTCGGTGGCGTTCTGCACCGATTCGAGGCGGATGTGGCCCCCGGCGCGCGGATGGGGGAAGTTCGCGCAGTCCCCGACCGCCAGGATGCCGGGGTCCGAGGTGCGCAGCTGCGCATCAACAAGGATGCCGTTCTCGGTTTCCAACCCGGCTTCGATCGCCAGGATGTCGTTCGGCAGCACGCCGATGCCCACCACGACGAGGTTGGCCGGGTAGCTCGCCCCGGTGGTGGACACTGCAGTGGCAACTCGGCCGTGCTCCCCGGCCTCGAACCTGTCGATGCCCTCGGATAGCCTCAAATCGATGCCAAGGTGTTCGTGGGCGCCGGCGAACCAGTCGCCCATCAACGGGGTCAATGCCCGGCACATGGGACGGGGCGCGAATTCCAGGACCGTGGTGTTGCATCCGTGGGCGCGGGCGGCTGCGGCAAATTCGAGGCCGATGAACCCGGCACCGATGACCACGACGTTCCTGGCGGTTGGCAATGCCGCGTGTAGCGTCTGCGCGTCGGCGAGGGTGCGCAGCGAATGGATGCCGGGCAACTCGGCACCGGAACAGCCCAAGGTGCGGTTGCGGGTGCCGGTGGCCAGGATCAGACGCTCATAGGGCAACATCGTTCCGTCCTCCAGGGACACGGTCCGGGCCGTGCGGTCGATGCCGGTGGCCGCTGCACCCGTCAGGAGGGTGATGTCCTTGTCGGTGAAGAAAGCCTCGCCGCGAAGCGGCAGCGGCAGTGCTTCCTTGCCCGGTGTCAGGTAGTCCTTGGACAGCGGCGGGCGCTGGTAGGGGAGTCCCGGCTCGTCGGCGACGACAGTGATTTCCCCTGTATATCCTTCGGTGCGCAGTGAATCCGCGCTTTGGAGCCCGGCCTGGCCGCCTCCGATGATGACGATGCCCATGTCCCCGCCCGCCTAGACCTGGTCCGCAGGGACGTCGACGACGATGGAGCCAAGCGTTGGGCCGACGGCAATCTGGCAGCCCAGGCGCGAGTTGTCGGTGCGCTCGGCCGTGGTGCAGTCAAGCATCTCGTCCTCGTCCTCCGCGATCTCGGGCAGGTTTTGCGCGTATTCGGGGCGGACGTAAATGTGGCAGGTGGCGCACATGGCCTGGCCGCCGCATTCACCGACGATTCCGTCGACTGAGTTGGATACCGCCGCACGCATCAGCGTGGTTCCGTCGGCGACCTCGAGGGTCTGTTCGGTCCCGTCGGGCTGGGCATAGGTAATGGTTGGCATGAGGGTTCCTCGTTCGGTGTGTTTCTTTAGTTCCAGGTGACGGGCATGCTGGTGAGGCCGCGGAAGACCCACCCGCCCCAGGCTTCGGGACGGTCCCCATCCAGGCGCAGCGCGGGGAAGCGCTCGTAGGCCTTGGGGACGGCGATTTGGCCGATGGCGGTCTTGGCCGCCCAGTGCCCGGCGCAGAGGTGGACGCCCGCGCCGAAGGCCAGGTGCGGGCGCTTGGGCCGGTGGATGTCAAAGTCGGCGGCAGTTTCTCCGAACTGGGTTTGATCGCGGTTTGCGGAGGCAACCACGACGCCGATTCCGGCGCCCGCGGGGAGGTGGACGCCGTCCAGGACCGTGGCGCGGGTACTCTGCCGCGGGTACATCCCGATGGGGGACTGCCAGCGCACCGTCTCGTCGAACGCCGCCGCCCAAAGCGCGGGGTCCGCCAGCACCGCCTCGCGTTGGGCCGGATGCAGGCTCAGCGCCCACACCATGTTGGTGATCATGTGCTGGGGTTCATTCATGCCACCGGAGATCGCGAGCTTGACGTTGGCGGCGACGTTCTGTGCGGGCAGCCCGCTGTTGGCCAGGGCAGAAACCAAGGATGCATCCGGGTGCCTGCGGTAGAACGGGATGAGTTCCGCCAAGAGCGCGTCGGCCTCGGACGTGGAGGCATCGCAACGCGCCCAGATGTCCGGATCGCCAAGGACATTGCCCATGCCGGCGATGAAGTCGTGGGACCATCGGCGGACCTGGTGCACGTCGGTGTCGCGGAGCCCCAGCAGGTCGATGAGGTTCTTCGAGGCCAGCGGAGCTGCATAGTCGGCGTTCAGATCGGCATTCTGCGGTCCCTTGTCCTCGAGTGCGTCGAGGTAGGACTCGGCGTTGCGCGCGAAGACCGGCGCCCAGGCCTCCTTGATTGATTTGGGGCGAAGGACCGGATTGATGGGAGCGCGGTCGGTGGCGTGTTCGGGATCGTCCTTGCGCAGCATCGGCTGGGCGCCGATGGCCCGGTTCATCGTTGAACCGGAGACGTTGGCACTGAATATTTCCTGGTCCTGCTCGATGCCGTGGCAGCCGGAATAGCTGGTCACCAAGAACCTCTGCAGTTTTGGAACCCAGGCCACGGGGGATTCCTCGCGCAGCCTGGCATAGGCGTCGTAGGGATCCGCGGCGAGGCTATCGACATCCAGCCAATCGGCCACCGGGGCATCGGAACCCGCGCTCGCCGACTGCGTCGCCTGCTGCACGGGGGAGGTTGTGGCGGTGTTGGACGCAGTGGGGTCGTGGAACGGGCACTGGGCCGCTGGGCTGGTCATCGGGATGCTCCTTGTAGGTTGCCTGTAACCAGTGTCACAATGAAAGTTCTTGCAGTAAACTGCGGATATTAGCGGTAGTTCTTCGAATTTCTAGGATTTATATTGGCCCGGTTCACCTTGGGGCAGCTCGAATTGTTTGCCGCCCTGCCCGACCACTCCACCCTGAGTTCTGCCGCCAAGGCACTGCACGTCTCCGAATCCGCACTGTCGCATTCCCTCTCGGAGTTGGAGGCCGCGGTCGGCGAGCAGCTCTGCGTTCGCCGCAAGGCCCGGGGCATGTACCTGACTCCCACCGGCCGGCACTTCGCGGCCGGGGCGCGGGAGATCCTGCGTTCCGCCGACACACTGGTCGGTGAACTCGCGGAGGTGCGCGGTGAACTTCGTGGTCCTGTCGCGCTTGGCTGCTACACGGGATTGGCCAGCAATGTCCTGCCCGCCGTGCTCGAAGGCGTGGGCCGGCGGCATCCCGAGGTGAATATCGGCATCACCGTGGGAGACCACACCGAACTGCTGGCAGGACTTGAGAGCGGCTTGTTGGACCTGGCGATCGTCTACGACATCGGACTGCCCTCCTCTTTGCAGCGAAGCGTCGTCTACGAGACCGAGGTCCTGGCCGTCCTTGCCGCCTCCGAGCCATTGGCGCAGCAAGCCGACATCGACCTGGCGGATCTTGCGGCGCTTCCCCTGATCATGCTCGACACAGCTCCCAGCACGGGATACACAGAGCTGATGTTCTCCCAGCGTGAGCTGACGCCACGCATCGGATCGATCGTTCCGCAGATCGATCTGGTCAGGGCGTTGGTGGGCCGCGGGCTGGGATACAGCCTCTTGATGTCGCGGCCGCACCAGATCCCCGTCTCCAGCGAAGGCCTGCCGCTGGTCACCCGACCGCTGCGCCCGCGTAGCGGCGTCACCTCCGTGGTGGCGATCTGGCCCGCGGGGGCAAGACTCAGCAAGCGGGCCCAGGCCGTTCTGGACTACGCCGTTGAGGCGTTGGAAGCTGCCGACCCCCACTAGGAATTCGCAGCCGCGCTCCTTCGGAGCGGCCGCCCTCTTTGCCCCCAAGTGCCGGGTCTGCTGCGTGCTTCCGGCAGCTCCTCGTGCCCCTGGGCCACCCGCCCGCGCCGTGGCAATCTTGAACTATTGCCAACTTCGTCACATCAATGCGATACTGTACGTATCGTATGAATGAAGTTCAAAGGAGCCATCATGAAACTCGGAAGAATTGCAGTCCCCACGCCCGACGGCGAACAGATCCGACTCGTCGCTGCCCAGCCCGAACAGGGCCGGGTCATTGACCTCGCCCGCGCCTACGCCCTGACGCTTCAGCGCAAGGGCGCCGAGCCTGACCGTGCCCGTGCACTCGCCTTGGCCGTGCTTCCCGGAAGTCTGGCAGCGGGAATCGGCGGAGGCTCCATCTTCCTGGACGCCGCGCACGATGCGCTCGCAGCTGCAGATGACGCTTCGTACGCAATCGACGAGGTCTCCTGGCGCGCGGCTGTCGACTCCCCGGTCATTCGCGACGGACTCACCTTTGAGCAGCACATCCAGAACTTCCACCGGATCGTCGCCAAGGCGCAGCCTGCACGCTCGATCTACGAGCGCCCGGGCTACTTCAAGGGCACCACCGCCATGTCCTACGGCCACAACCAGGAACTGCCCTACCCCGATTTCACCGAGGCCCTGGACTGGGAGCTCGAGGTCGGTTACGTCGTGGGCAAGTCGGGCAGCAACCTGACCCCGGAAACGTCGCTTGACCACCTCTTCGGCATCACCATCTTCAACGACTTCAGTGCACGCGACATCCAGGGCCCGGAAATGGCCATCGGCATGGGCCCGCAGAAGTGCAAGGACTTCGGCTACGGCATCGGCCCGTGGGTCACCACGATGGATGAAATCGACTCCATCGAGGGCCTGCGCGGCCAGGTCCGCGTCAACGGCGAGGTGCTCTCCGACACCAAGGTCGAGGACTTCGTCTACACCCCCGCCGAGCTGCTGGCCTACGTCTCGATCTCCGACCGCCTGCAGCCGGGCGACCTCATCGGGTCGGGCACCATGGGCTTCGGCGCCGGCGTTGAAATCGGCAGGTTCCTCAAGCCGGGCGATGTCATCGAACTCGAACTCGAGGGCGTCGGCACGCTGCGCACCCCGATCTCCGTCGAGCGCGAAAAGGCCCCCTGGTGGCCCGAGCCCCGCACCTACCCGCACGAAGCCTGGGTGGCGTAATGACCAGGCCCCCGGTTCGCCGCATCGTCACCGGACATGACGATGCGGGACGCGCCATCATCCTCTCGGACGGTGCCGCTCCCAACCACTGGTCCTCGGACCTGATCCCCGGCTTCGGCGCCACCGTGCCCTGGCTGACCGACGCCGGACCCATCGACCACGTCAGCGACGCGGACCCGGCGGCGGCGGACGCCGAGATCCCCAGCTTCCCCGCCCCGGGCCAGACGATCATGCGCATCGCCGACTTCCCGCCGGACTCCGTGTATCCGGACGAGGCGGGCTCGGTGATCTTCAGCGAGCTTGACGGGCACGAGGAGGCCGAGGCCGGCAATGAGCACAGCGGCTCCAAGCACTTCTGGTTCCACCGCACCGACTCGTTGGACTACGCGGTGGTGCTCGAGGGCGAGATCACCCTGCTGGTCGACGAGGGCGAGGCCACCATGCGCGCCGGCGACGTGGCCGTGCAACGCGCCACCAGCCACGCGTGGTCCAACCGCACCGACACCACGGCCCGGGTCCTGTTCGTGCTGATCGGCACCGAGCCGCAAACCGCTGCGCAGATCGCCGAGCAGCGCAAGGCTGGCTCCCGGTCCATGGAGAGCGCATGATCACCGATGCCCAGGCCGCCGACGGCGAGGTGATCTGGCAACCCGAGCCGGAAGACGCCGCGCAGACCGGCGTCGGACGCTTCGCCGCCTTCCTGGGCGGGCAAGGCATCGACCCCGGCACCGGCTACGACGAGCTCTGGGCGTGGTCGGTGGCCGAGCCCGAGCGGTTCTGGGAACTCTTCGCCCGCTTTGCCGGCGTCGAATTCGGCGGGACCGAGGGTCCCGTCTGCACCACCGACGCCATGCCGCACACCCGCTGGTTCCCGGGACGCACGTTGAACTTCGCCCGGCACCTGCTGCAGGGCCACGAGGGCATCGCCCTGATCGGCATTGCCGAGGACGGGACGCGCGAGGAGGTCACCTTCGAAGCCCTGCGGCACCAGGTGGCCTCCCTCGCCGCGCACCTTCGTGCCCGCGGCGTGGGCCACGGGGACAGGGTCGTCGCGATCCTCCCGAACGTTGCCGAGGCAGTCGTCGGGCTGCTCGCCGCCGCCTCCATCGGTGCCGTGTGGTCGGTCTGCGCCCCGGAGTTCGGCCCGGGTGCGATCGTTTCGCGGTTCGCCCAGCTGGATCCCAAGGTCGTCATCGCCGCGCCGGGCTACATGCTCGGCGGCAAGGACCGTGACCGCCGTACGGAGTTGGAAGAGATCTTCGCCCAGCTCCCCACCGTTGAACACGTGATCTGGGTTGGTCGGCACACCTCCATCCCGAGTATCCCGATCACGGCCCCGGCAGTGGATTGGGCCCAGGCAGTGGCCGAACCGGCGGAGCTGCACTTTGACGACGTCGAGTTCAGCCACCCCCTGTGGGTGCTGTTCTCCTCGGGGACCACGGGCATTCCCAAGGGCATCGTGCACGGGCACGGCGGTGCACTGCTTGAGGAAATGAAGATGCTCCTCATCCACTCCGACCTGCGGCAGGGGGACCGTTACCTCAACGTCGCCTCGACCAGCTGGGTGCTGTGGAACGCAGTTGTCTCAGCCCTGGGCGTGGGGGCGACGGCGGTGCTCGTCGACGGAAACCCCACCTTCCCGTCGATCGATCGGGTGTGGCAGATTGCCGCGGCCGAGCGCGTCGCTGTCCTCGGCGTGGGCGCCGGATTCGTCCACTCCTGCGCGAAGGCAGCCATGGTGCCGATGCGCGACCACGATCTGGGTGACCTGAAATCCCTTCAGGTCACCGGGTCGCCGCTCTCGGCCGATGGCTATCGCTGGGTCTACGGCAATGTGGGTGATATCTGGCTGGCCTCGATGAGTGGCGGCACCGATATCGCCTCCATCTTCGTGGGAGGATCCCCGACCCTGCCGGTCCACGTCGGCCACATCCAGGCCCCGGCCCTCGGGGTGCGCGTGGAGTCGTGGGACGAAGCGGGAAATCCCACCCGCGGCAAGGGTGAACTGGTGGTCACCAAGCCGATGCCCTCGATGCCGCTGAGCTTCTGGGGGGATGATGGCAGTCGGTACCACGAAAGCTACTTCAGCATGTATCCGGGGGTGTGGCGGCATGGGGACTTCATCGAGTTCACGCACCGGGGCATCCTGATCCACGGACGTTCGGATTCGACGCTGAACCGCAACGGGTTGCGGCTCGGTTCGGCCGACATCTACGCGGTGGTTGAGTCGCTGCCGGAAGTCGCCGAGGCCTTGGTTGTCGGTGCGGAGCTGGGCACCGACTACTACATGCCGTTGTTCGTCCACGTGGCCGAGGGTGTCAATCCGGAGGCGGCCCGCGAGGCGATCACCCGCGCCATCCGGGAGAACCTTTCGGTCCGCTACCTGCCCGACGAGATTGTCTTCATGCGCGGAATTCCACACACCCGTACCGGGAAGAAACTGGAGGTTCCCGTCAAGCGGCTCCTGCAGGGTGCGCAGCTGGACACCGTCGCGGATCTCGGATCGGTGGATGACCCCCAGTTGCTGGAGGCCTACGCCGACTTCGCCCTTGGACGGCAGTCGGTCTCGCCGTAACCGGCCCGGCGAGATGCCCGGCGATGAACGCGCGAGAGGTTGGTGAGCCGATATCGGTTCACCAACCTCTTTCGCGTTCTTGGCCTCTACTTAAAAAAACTTTCACCATTGATAGTTGAAGTTGGCTTGTAGGTTACGACGATGATTGCGACAAAAGGATCGGCACCGCGCTGTGTGCGGAGTACTGGATCCCGCGGCATCGCCTCGCGAAGCGTGAGGATCAACTCGCCACTAATGCTTGAAGATTAAACCAAATCATGTATCGTTGACTGTAGAAACAACAAGCCCTCCCGCCCCTGCCCAAGGAGTCGATTCCCGAATGACCACCACACTGCGCGACGTACGCTCGACCGGCTGGACCACCAACGAGACTCCCGACGCTGTCGTGCTCTTCCTGCACGGCTTCGGTTCGAACGAGCAGGACCTCAGCGGATTGGCTCCGGCACTCGGCCTGGATCTACTATGGGCCTCCTTGCGCGCTCCGCTGGAGCTTGGCAATGGCGGCGCCGCATGGTTCGAGATCACCACCCCGGGCGCACCGGATGCCGCGCCGGTCGAGGCCGCAACCGAGGCCATCTGGGCCTGGATCACGGAAAACGTCGATCCGTCCACCCGCATCATTCCCGTCGGTTTCTCCCAGGGCGGGCTCATGGCCAGCCAGCTGCTGCGCACCCGCCCCGAGCGCGTCATTGCCCCGGTGATCCTGGGCGGATTCGTCCTGGGTGCAGACCAGCCGGGCGACGAGTCGCTGCGCGAAAACCTCCCGGCGGTGTTCTGGGGCCGCGGCGCCGTGGACCGGGTCATCGCCCCGGTCGCGATCACGCGCACCACCGAATTCTTGCCGACCCACTCCTCGCTAATCGAGAAGGTGTACCCGGGCCTGGCACACGGCATCAACGCCGCCGAGCTCGACGACGTACGCGACTTTGTCACCGCACAGCTCGGTGCCGAGGTGGCAACCGGCGCATGAGTGCCGCCAACCCGTTCGAGATCGGAATCTTCACCTTTGGCGAGCTCACCCGCGATGCGGCCGGCAAGCCGATCGACGCCGCCACGCGCATGCGCGACATTCTCGAATGGGCCCGGGTGGCTGACGAGGCCGGACTCGACGTCTTTGGCGTGGGCGAGCATCACCGCGAGGACTTTGCGGTCTCCTCCCCGCCGCTCCGCCGCTGCCGCGGGCCGGGAACCCGGGCAGGTCGGGGTGACCTCGCACTTCTATGTCGAGGAGACTTCGCAGGGAGCCAGGGACACGTTCTTCCCGCACTACAGCTCGTACATCGGGCAGAACATGCCCCGGGCCGGCCGTCTGGACCGGGCGGCCTTCGAGGCCTGGGCCAGCCCGAAGGGTGCACTCTTTGCCGGTAGCCCGGCCGAGATCGTGGAGAAGATTCTCTGGGAGCACGAGATCCTGGGCCACACCCGATTCCTCGCGCAGGTGGGCCTGGGAGGCTTGTCGCAGGCGCAGACGCTGCGCTCCATCGAACTGCTGGCCACCGAGGTGCTCCCCGCCGTCCGTGCGGCGTTGAAGAACTAACGGCTCCACAACAAAGGCTGGCCAGCGATCACGATCGCTGGCCAGCCTTTGTGGCAGTTACTCCACGGGCGACGATTCAACCTCGTCGGTGATGTGCTCAGGGGTCGGTTCAACGGCCTTGCGGGATCCGGGTAGTAGGAACAGACTGGCGGCGGCGAGGAAGCAGAGGATCGCCGCGGTGATCCAGGCGATCAGGTAGCTGCCCGAGATGTCGCGGCCGATCCCCGCGGTGAGCGCGCCCACGCCGGCGCCGACCATGTGGAAGGCGAAGACCCAGCCGAAGACCACCGCCGCCCGGACCGGGCCGAAGTATTGCCTGCACAGCACGACGGTGGGTGGGACGGTGGCTACCCAGTCCAGCCCGTAGAAGAGGATGAAGATCCAGAGCACCGGCTCCACCGTGGGGCCGAGCAGCGAGTGGACGGTCAGCAGCGATATCCCGCGCAGCCCGTAGTAGAAGACCAGCAGCAGCCACGGGCGGATCCGGTCGGTCAGCCAGCCCGAGGCGATGGTGCCAATGATGTCAAAGACGCCGATCAATGCCAGGAGCCCGGAGGCGGTGGTCGCCGGCATGCCGTGGTCGTGGGATGCGGGAATGAAGTGGGTCTGGATCAGCCCGTTGGTCGACCAGCCGCAAATCCAGAACGTGAACGCCAGGATCCAGAATGCCCGGAACCTCATCGCATGGCGGAGCACCCCCAGAGTCTCGGCCATGGCGTTGCCGGCGGGGCGGGCCTTGGCCGTTGCCGTCGTGGCGTTCGTGTCGGCGGCGGCTCCGTAGGGCGTGGTCTTCGCCTCGGCCGGGCTGTTGGCGAACGGCCAGAACAGCAGGGGAACGATGGCCAGCGCAAAGCCCGCCACCAGCAGTGAGGCGGTGCGCCAGCCGTGGAGTCCGGTGAGATGCACGATGGTGGGGAGGAAGATCAGCTGGCCGCAGGCGTTGGCCGCGGAGAAGATTCCCATCACCAGTCCGCGCCGCGCGGCGAACCAGCGGTTCGCCACCACCGCACCGAACACCAGGGCAATGGCACCTGTGCCGATTCCCACCAGTCCGCCCCACAGGAGCCAGAGCTGCCACACCTCGGAAACGAAGACCGCGAGCCCGGCGCCGGCCGAGACCAGACCCAGGGCCAGGGCGGCAACGAAGCGCATCGAGAACCGTTCGAGCAGCGTCGCCGCGAACGGCGCCACCAATCCGTAGACCACGAGGTTGATGGTCACCGCGGTAGAAAGCTGGGAGCGCGTCCAGCCGAATTCGGCTTCCAGCGGTTCAAAGAACGCCCCGGTGGTGGAGCGGAAGGCGGCGGCCGCAATCAGGGCAAGAACCGTCACCGCAGCCACGAGCCAGGCCCGGTGGATTCGAGGTGTTTTGCTCCGCGCCACGTCGGGAGAAGGGCCGGCGGGTGGCATAGGCAGTGTCAAGGGCTTGGCTCTCTCGGTGGGGTCATCGGTCAAACCACAATTTCATACTTTGGACGGGTGGCCGAAAAGTGTCACGAGGCCCTATGCGCCCGGAAGTCACCTGAACGACAGAGTGCTGGGATCGGGCGAACCCGATCCCAGCCCTTTTCGGTGGTGGCTGTTGCTATGGCGCCTCGACGGGGTCCAGGTCGCCAATGTGCCCTTCGGCATTGGCATCCAGGACGCGCTCGACAAACGCTGCGAATTCGCTCATGTAATGGCCAAGGAATTCCGCCGTCCCACTGTCTGACACGTTGCCCTCGGCATCAAAGATCTCCGGCTTGAAAGCGATGTAACCCTCGGGGGAGTTCAGTTGGGGCGCGTCCAGGAAGCTGAGCACGCTGCGCATGTTCGATTGCATGACTGCTGTGCCGATGGCACCGACCGATGCGCCGATGATGCCGCTGGGCTTGCGGGCGAAGGAGTTGGCACCCCAGGGTCGGGATCCCCAGTCGATGGCGTTCTTTAGCGCGCCGGGGATGGAACGGTTGTACTCGGGGGAGACGAACAGCAGGCCATCCGAAGACTCGACTGCCTGCTTGTATGCGGTGCCCTCGGGCGGGTAGTTGGCGTCAAAATCGTAGTTGTACAACGGGAGATCCTTGATGGAGATCTCGGTGAATTGAAGGTTGTCCGGGGCCAGTTTGATCAACGCCTTGGAAAGGGTGCGGTTGATGGAGTTGGTGGACAAGGAACCGACGAAATAACCAATGTTGTAGTTAGTCATGGGGACAGTCCAACACGGAGGCCGCGGAGCCGTCCAGAGTTAGTTGGCAAATATCCGGTGAACGCGCATGCCTGCTGCATGTGTACCTGACCCGGGCGCTGGTGCCAGACGACTTGGCAGCATTCACCGATTCGCGGAATCGAAGGGCCGCCGTCCGCTGTCCGACCCTTGGATCAGATGCTCCGCGACCCTTCCGCGGAGCACAAGCAGGAATCGTTCACCGCGTCGCATGACGCCTGGCACCTAGCTTCCGGTGCCAGCGTCGCCGCACCCCTGCAGCAGCGCCGTTGAGTTCCAGGGTCCGCAGCGCCACGCCGACGGAATCACGGAGCCCGCCCTTCCTGAGGAAAATCCGCCCGGCCGCTCCAACCCGCAGCTTCCTGTCGAATCGTGTGACGGCGCCGGGTTCGAGTTTGCAGGTGAACTCCAAGTCATCATGAACATCCAGGTTCCCCAAATCCAGTTGCTCGCTCACCGCCGGCCAGATTTCGCTGCGGAAGGCCATGTTGGACCCCCAGAGCGGCACGCGGGCGACGGCTCCGCCGATACCTAGGAAATATGCCGAAGCATAGAAGGACGAGGCCATCGCGCCGATGAAGCCCGGCAGATCATAGAAACGACCCGGACCTGTCAACGCATCAAGTTCGCCGTTACGCGTGAAATGCTCGTCGATCCGGCGCACCCAGTCGTTCGGAGGCCGCGTATCGGCGTCGCAACGGATGGTGACCTCGCCCGTCGCCGCCTCGTAGCCTGCAGCGGCAGCCGCCAAGATTCCGGGCAGAGGTTGGTGGATCACCCTTGCGCCCGCGGCCTGGGCCCAGAACACGGAATCGTCGGTTGATCCGTTGTCGACGACGATGATTTCGTCCGGCGACTTTGATTGCCGGGCCAGCAGGTCAAGGAGTACTCGCAGGTGCTGAGCATCGTTTAGTACCGGGACCACCACGCTGAGCGTACTCATGATGGCCTGCTGAAACGGGTCGAGCGATGGAACCAGAATGCGGCCATCAGCGACCCCAGGGAACCAGCAACCAAATCCCCGAGCGTGTCTTCATAACCGACTCCGACTTCCGGGTTGATGAAGGTGTGGCCGGCCCATTCTCCGATTTCCCAGAGCAAGGCGAGCAGGACACCCAATCCCGTCACGGCCACCAAGAATCCTGTTGCCTGGCGCCGGTTTGAGGCATCCGGCAACATCGCATGGTGGACCAGCATGTTGGCGAGCGTCTTGGTCAAGACCGCCAGCATCAGCAAGTGGACTACGAGATCCAGCCATTCGACTACCTTGTAGGTGCCCAGCACGCTGAATGCCCCACCAAGAAGCAACACGATCTGGCCCGCGAGATCCTCACTCCGGGACGAGGAGTAGTAGCGCAATGCCCACGTCCCGCCGGACACCAGCAGCATCGTCAGTGCCGAAAGCGGACCCGAAATGATCCACGCCGCGGGAATGGCCAACAGGACAACCAACCGCAAGGCATCACCGAGGTGTGGAACGAAGATTTGCTCGTACGCGCTCGCCGCTTCCTTGACGAACGACAGAGAAACGCTCGGGTTAGAGGCTGCGGGCAACCTACTCACAATGGTTCCTCCGGTGGACTGGCTTCGTGATGGCGTTGCCCGTGAGTTCGGCGATCTTCCTTCATTTGCGCCTCAAAGAGGTGACGACGACCCTCGACGAGCTGTTGGCGAATCTCTTCCTCCAGTGTCTTGAAATCTTTGTAGTACCCATCGTCGTATTCCTCCATGATCTGGAAGGTCCATCGTCCTTCCAAGACATTGCGCCCCACCATGGTGTCCTGCAATTTGCGGGCGATATCTTCGTACCCTGCATCCTTGAACATGTCCACGGCTTCGCCCAGGGCCAGGTCTGCCCTGCCTGTCAGACGATGAAACCGATACAGACTTCCACGGGCATCTTCCACGACTTCGAGCGCTTCGGAGAGTTTTCCCAATGCATCGATGGTTTCCTTCGACGTGTTCGGTGGCACCGTATGCCCGGAACTTGGATTTTCACGATCATGACTCATTGAAGGTCCCTTCTCCGATGGTTTCGCTACGTGGCGAGCGTAAACCACCACGTAGTAAAAGTCAGCCAATCGCACAGGGAGATGCCCGCCGGCCGTGGGCTACTTCCTGCGGCGTGCCGGGGGAGCTCCCTGCTTCAGACAGACTTACCGCCTTGCTGCCGGTGACTTTACGCGAGCGGAAGCGATTTGAAGGGTGCCGCACTCTGGACGCGATCGAAGGTGTTGCTTGGTGGTCGTCCCTCCTTGAAAAGGTTGATGTTCTGCGCGATTTCAGTCGCGCGACGCACGAAGGTCTGGAGGGCGTGGCCGGAATGGTGAGGGGTGGAAATGACGTTCGGGAGGGCCGCGAAGCGGCCAACAGTCTCGGGTGCCTCCGTGCCGTTGGGTGCGTCCCACCAAACGTCCAAGGCCGCACCTCCGATGGTTCCCTCACGAAGCGCCGCGTACAGTGCCTCTTCGGCAATGATCGGTCCGCGAGAAACATTGATCAGCAGGGCGTCGCTGCGCATCCGTGCGAATTGCTCGGTTCCCATCAACCCGCGGGTTTCCTCGGTGAGCGGCAGACAAAGGACGACCACGTCACTCGCCGCCAGAAGTTCGGGGAGGTCCTCCATGGCCTTGACCCACTGGAGATTGGTTCCTGGTGCTTCCGCCGCTTCGGGATTCCGGCGCACGGCAACGGCTCTCATTCCCAGCCCGGTGCACATGCGCACGGCTTCGGTTCCGATCCCGCCGAGTCCCACGAAGCCAATCGTGAGTTCATCCAGGGTCCGGTGCAGGGGAGTGCCAGGTTCGGTGGCCACCGAGCGCCAGGATCCGGAACGCATTTGGTGGGTCACGGACAGCAACCGCCGCTGGTGTGCAAGCACCGCCATCAGGATGTGTTCGGCAATCGAGCGTTCATGGTGGGAGGTCCGCGAAACCACCGTCTCGATGGGGAGGTCGGCGACGGCGACGCGGTCTGCGCCGGAGCCGGTGATGTGCACGAATCCGGCGGTGCAGGCGGAGGCATCACGGGCACTGAGCTTGGCACACACCAGCACCCCGGCACGGGCGATGGCCGCGGACTGTGCTTCGGAGGAAAGGTCGGCAACGAAGTCCCAGTCGTTCCCGGGGGCGGTTTCCTGCAGCAGGTCCGCGAATCTGGAGATGATGGGGTCGGTGACGACGATACGCATGGCCTTCACCAGCGCGGGGTGATGAGCTGGAAATCCGGGTGGATGCTCTGCATGTAGGTGGTATCGTCGCGTTTGGTGAGCCCACAATCCAGATATTGCTGGTGCATCCGGGCCAGCGCTTCTTCGTCGAGTTCCACTCCGAGTCCAGGTCGGGTGGGAACCCGCACCGAGCCACCTTCGATCTTCAAGGCTCCCGGGACGATCACGTCATCGCTGGCCAGCTTCCAGGGCCAATGGGTGTCGCAGGCATAGTCGATGTTCCTGGTGGCGGCGGCCAGCTGGATCATCGCGGCAAAGCTGATGCCAAGGTGCGAGTTCGAGTGCATGGACAGGCCGAGCTTGAAGGTCTCGGCGATGCCGGCCAAGGCCTGCGAGCGCCTCAGGCCTCCCCAGAAGTGGTGGTCCGAGAGGACGACGTCCACGGCGCCGGCGGCGATGGCCGGGGGCACGTCGTTGAAGGACACCACGCACATGTTGGTCGCTATGGGTAGGTTCACTGCGGCGCGGACCGCCGCATTGTCAGCGATCGACAGGCATGGGTCCTCAAGATATTCCAACACCGGCTCCAGCCGCCGCCCAACCTTGATCGCGGTCTCAACCGTCCACACCCCGTTGGGGTCGATGCGCAGCGGCATCTCGGGGAACGCCTCACGCAAGGCCTCGATCGTGGCTGCCTCGATCTCCGGTTCGAAGACCCCGCCCTTGAGCTTGAGCGCGGTAAAGCCGTAGTCGTTGACCATCTTGCGGGCCTGGGCCACGATTCCCGCCGGGTCCAGCGCCTCGCCCCACGCATCGGGTGCCTGGCCCGGATGTCCCGCCCATTTGTAGAAGAGGTAGCCGCTGAATGCGACCTCGTCGCGCACCGCTCCGCCCAACAACATGCTGACCGGTACTCCCAGTGCCTTCCCCTGGATATCGAGGCAGGCCACGTCGAAGGCCGAGAGGACCCTGTCTTCCAAGGACGTGGTGGTGACCATGCCGCCGGTGCCATGCCCGCCGAAACCCGAGTCCTCGCGCAGGGATTCGGTGACCAGGGCCGAAACCTGGTTGATGTTGAAGGCGTCCGCGCCCACCAGCATGGAGGCTGCCCGGCTCAACCGTGCCACGTGGGCTTCATCGCCGTAGGTTTCCCCCAGGCCGTAGAGACCCTCCTCGGTGCGGATGACCACGATCGCCCTCAGCGCGAAGGGCTCGTGCACGCCCACGGAGTTCAACAGCGGGGGATCGGCGAACGCCACGGGAGTCACGCTGATCTCCGTGATGATGGAACTGTTTGAGGCAGTGGCATCGGGATTGAGCGTTGCGAGCGAGAAGTCTGGTCCAGATTCCGACATGTGGGGCTCCGTATCAATGGTGTGGCTAGACTCACCTTAGGTGCTTGCAAAGATGCGTGTCCAAGCCAAATATGACAACCAATCATTCAAGGAGTGAATCGATGTTTTCGCTGATCCAGCTCGAGTCATTCGTGGCGGTGGCCGAGGAATTGCACTTCGGTGCCGCGGCGGAGCGGCTGAACATGACTCAGCCTCCGCTGAGTCGACAGATCCAACTCCTTGAACGCGAGCTCCAGGCCCAGCTCTTCATTCGGAACTCCCGCCGGGTGGAGCTCACCGCAGCGGGCCGGGTGTTGTTGCCCAATGCCAGGCGAATCCTCGACTTGAGCTCGAAGACGAGTTTGGAGGTGTCCCGGGTGGCCACGGGTGACGCGGGGACCGTGGTCATCGGGTACACGGCCGTAGCCGGCCAAGCCGTGCTTCCTGACCTGTTGAGCCAGGCCTCCAAACACCTGCCGCATGTCACCCTGGTGCTGCGTGAGGCCGTCTCCGTTGAGCAGCTGGAGGCGCTGAGCAAGGGCTCGATCGATATCGGGCTCCTGCGTCCGATGGTCACCCGCCCGGGTGTGGTCACCCAGCTCGTCAAAAAGGATCGGTTGGTGGTGGCGCTGCCGGAAGGCCACGACCTGGCCACGGGGAAGGGCGTGTTCATCAAGGAACTCGTGGGCTTGCCCCTGATGATGTATTCCACGGGGGAGGCCCGGTACTTCTATGACCTGGTGCTCCGGCTTTTCGACTCGGTCGGTGCCCGGCCGAATATTGCCCAGATTGCCAGCCAGATTCCGGCATTGTTGGCGTTGGTGGCTGCGGGTCTGGGCGTCACGCTGGTTCCGGCAACCGCCATGGAGTTCGCCCCGCGTGGCGTGGTCTTTGAGGAAATCATCGGGGCCAACGGGCTGTCGAACCTCAACCATTCGGATATGTATCTGGCCTGGGACGAGTCGTCCACCAACCCGGCGGCGGAAATGCTGCGCAAGATCTTCCTGGATTCGCTCACTCCGGAATCCGGGGAACCGAACGATTCGACTGGCCCGAAAGAACCGGTTTGAGCTCGAAGTAGGTTGCCTGGAGTAGCCCCCGTTGGGCAGCTCTTCCTTGCGTCGCTGAACGCCACTACCGCTCACCCCATCCCGCCGGGTCTCACGCATCCAGGACGCGGCGGTCGACCAGGTACCTTTCGAGCACCCCCGCGTCCGGGGTGAATCCAAGGCCCGGTACGTCAGGTAGCTTCAGGGTTGCCCGTGCGGCATGCAAGGGATGCAGGTGCTCGTCCCAGATGAGCAGCGGGGCTTCCAGTCGGACCTCTTGGGATATGGCGGCGATGAACTGGGCGGTGGCAACCTGTGCCGGTCCGTAGTAGAAGCAGTGGGGAACCACCACGGCTGCGTCGGAGCGGGGCGGAAGATAACGCAGCATCGAGCTGAATCCGCCGATTTTGCCGATGCTTGGTTGGGCCACACCCAGCGCGCCGACAGCGAGCGCGGCATCCAGGGCCTCGGCGCCGGAGGTGTTTTCACCGCCGGCCAGCGGAATGCCCCGGTCAGCCAGCCGGCGGTGGGCCTCGAGATCATCCGGCGGCCACAGGGGTTCCTCGAGCCAGCGAAGATTTAGTGGCAGGAACGAGTCGATGGCGGCCGTCGCGTCGGCTTCATTCCAACGGCAATTGACGTCCACCATCAGCGGCGCGGCGGCACCTGCCTGTGTCCGGGCCGCGGCGATCGCAGGGTAGCTGGATTCATGAAGCTTGAATGCCTCGAAACCCAGGCCTTGTGCACGGGAAATCTGCAGGGCAACCTCGGCCGGGTCTTCCCCGTAATGCACCAAGCTGGCGTAGGCCCGAATGCTATTCCGTGCATCGGGGTTGAGAAGCTGCCGCACCGGTTTGCCGGCGATTTGTGCCTTGATATCCCACAGGGCGATGTCGAGGGCGGAAATGGCATAGAGGACCGGGCCGGTGCGGCCAAAGGCATGGAAGGCGCGTTGCGCCTGGTCGTTGAGGGACGCCGGATCCGCGGGCTTGTTCAGGTAAAACGGGGCAACCAGCGATGCCAGCGCCGCCCAGGTGACGTCGTTGACCTTGTGCCCGAAAGCCTCGCCCCAGCCGATCAGCCCTTCGCTGGTTGTCACCTTGACCATCAAAGATTCCATGGAGGTGAAGGTTCGCGAGGAGGCATTGAACTCATCGATGCTCTCGTTGCTGGGCTCCGCGCTTCGGGCCGCGTTGAAGGGCATGCGTACCCGGAGCAGCTGAACCGATTCAACGGTTTGTTCGGCTCGGGGCTCTGGCGCTGGCATGGGGTGCTCCATTTGAAGGATCGGTATTGCTTGGCAGATTTCGGGCCGGACATGGGTCTTCCCACTTCACCAGAATATAGGGTCGGGCTCGATGCTTGTCTAGGACCAACACTGGATTACCCGTAACCGGTTCCAGCCGGGAGGTAATGTTCAAGACATGGGAAACACCGAACATATTCTGGTCACAGGCGGCTCGGGACGACTTGGACGCAGCGTTGTCCAAGGACTCCTGTCCGCCGGCCACGCAGTCACTTCCGTTGACCAACGCCTGCCCGAGGCCCCGGAGCCCGGGGCCGAGTACCTCTCGGTCGACCTTCTGGACACCGAGAAAACCCTCGAGGCCTTTGCCTCAGCCCGTCCGGATGCTGTCATCTCCCTGGCAGCCATCGCGGTGCCGTTCAGCGCGCCGGAAGCGGTGATCCTGAAGACCAATGCGACCATCGCGCACAACGTGGCCTCGGCAGCGCTGGAGTCCGGGTGCAAGAAGATCGTGCTGGCCTCCAGCCCCACCGTCATTGGCTATGGGGCACCTGTAGGCTGGTTGCCCGAACGATTCCCGCTGGACGAGATGACCCCGACCTTGCCGTGGCACGCCTATGGGCTTTCCAAGCTGGTGGCCGAGCAGGTCGCGTCGATGTTTGCCGCGGCCAGGGGCAACGAGGCCCGATTCGCTTCTTTCCGGCCCTGCTACGTCATTGCTCCCGAAGAATGGGAGGGTTCACCCACCCAGCAGGGGCATACCGTCACCGAACGCCTCCAAGACCCGGACCTGGCTGCACCCTCGCTGTTCAACTACGTCGACGCCCGGGACGTCACCGATTTCCTGCTGCTGCTATTGGAGAAGATGGATCTCATCGAGAACGGTTCGACTTTCTTCGTGGGCGCGGCCGACGCCCTGGCCACCCGGCCGCTGAACGAATTGTTGCCGCGCTACGTGCCGGGCAGCGAGGAACTGGCGGCCGTCCTGGTCGGGACCTCCCCGGCCTTCAGCATCGAACGTGCCCGCACCGTCCTGGGCTGGGAGCCCAAGCGAAGCTGGCGCACCGAACTTCTCAACCAGCCGGATCCCGGGCTCGGTGCCTGATCAGCCCAGCAGAAGCGTGATCCCCAGCGTCACGGGCAAGGCCAGCAGCGTGCTGCAGAGGACCACTTCACGGGCCACCGTGGTTTCCAGCCGGAACTGCTGGGAAAAGAGAAGCACGTTCTGTGCCGTGGGAAGCGCCGCCATGATCACCACCCCGAGCAGGGCGGTGCCCTGCAACCTGAAAACGAAGGCGGCAAACACCCAGGCCACCAACGGCATGAAGAGCATCTTGAATCCAGTGGCGAGGAAGACCTCGCCACGCAGGGACTTTTCGGCCAGCGGTCGCTGCCCGAAAAGCGCCATGCCAAATGCCATCAACAGCAGCGGGATGGAGGCCTGACCCAACATGTTTAGCGGGATATTGATGACCTCGGGCAGGTGCAGGTTGAAGGCGGCGAAGAGCGCGCCAACGAACGTGGCGATGGTGACCGGGTTGGCGATGGACCTAAGGATGGTCTTGGCCAGCGGGGTCTGGTTCTCCTGGTTTCCTGCGGCCCGGGCCGCCAAGGCAAAGAGACACAGATAGACCGGGGCGATTAGCAGCAGCTGGGCGATGAGGACCGAGACCACCGGGTTGGTGCTGCCCACCGCGTAGAGCGCCAGCGGGACGCCGATGTTTCCGGCGTTGACGTAGCTGGTGGACATGGCGGCACCGGGAAGCCGGGTCGCCGGAACCTTGAGGAACAGCTTGGCGCACAGTGCGTAGAGGCCGCCGGTCAGCGCAGCGGTGATGAGCGCTATCGGGGTAAACACTCCGATCACGGAGCGCAGGTCGGTCTCGGCAAGCAGGGTGAACATCAGCGCAGGGTTGGTGATGTAGTAGATCAGCGGCGTCAACCCGGCGGCAATCGATTCGCGCTTGCGCGGCAAGAACCGCGCGGTGGCCAGCCCGATGAAGATCAGGGTCAGCACGACCGTGAAGCCCTGGAGCACTCCCTGCACATGGCCTCCCGAGATGGCGTAGAGAAAGCGGGCGCGATCCGCACCCGCGCTTAAGCATGGCAGGGACGCGGGGAACGTTCCGACGAACGTTTCCCGCGTCCCTGCCTTCTAAACGGTGTTTTGCAAGGTCTGCGTCAGCGGACCAGCGCCGGGGACTTCGCGTTGAATTCCCATCCGGGAATCAAGTACTGCATCGACGCCGCGTCGTCGCGCGAGCCCAGCCCGTGCTGCAGGTAGAGCTCGTGGGCCTCGGCCAGCCGCGTGCGGTCCAGGGTGACGCCCAGGCCCGCCCGCGCGGGCACCTTGATCTCGCCGTCGCGGATCAGCAGCGGCTCCTCGGTCAGCCCCTGCCCGTCCTGCCAGATCCAGTGGGTGTCCAGAGCCGTGATCTCGCCCGGCGCCGCGGCACCGACCTGCGTGAACATGGCCAGGGAAATGTCGAAGTGGTTGTTCGAGTGCGAACCCCACGTCAGTCCGAACTCGTTGCAGAGTTGGGCCACGCGCACGGATCCCGCCATGGTCCAGAAGTGCGGGTCGGCCAGCGGGATGTCCACGGCGTTCGTGCGCACCGCGTGGGCCATTTCTCGCCAGTCGGTGGCGATCATGTTGGTGGCCGTCTGCAGGCCGGTGGCTCGGCGGAACTCGGCCACCACCTCGCGCCCGGAGAACTTGCCCTCGGCACCGCAGGGGTCCTCGGCGTAGGCCACGACTCCGGCCATGCGCTTGCCCAGTCGGATGGCGTCCTTGAGCAGCCAGCCGCCATTGGGATCCAGGGTGATGCGGGCCTCGGGGAAGCGCTGCTTCAGGGCGATGACCGCGTCGACCTCGGCATCGCCTTCCTGCACGCCGCCCTTGAGCTTGAAGTCCTTGAACCCGTAGCGTTTTTGCGCGGCCTCGGCGAGCCGGACGATGGCCGCCGGGGTCATGGCCACTTCACGGCGCACTCGCTCCCAGTCATCGGTGCCGTGGGGTTCGCGCAGGTAGGGCAGATCGGTGTCATCCGGGTTGCCCACATAGAAGAGGTAGCCGAGCATCGGTACCGCATCGCGCTGCTGCCCGTCGCCCAGCAGCTCCGCGACGGGAACGCCGAGGAACTGGCCATGCAGATCCAGCAGCGCCGATTCGATGGCAGTGACCGCATGCACCGTGGTGCGCAGGTCGAAGGTCTGCGCGCCGCGCCCGCCCGCGTCGCGATCGGCAAATTTGGTGCCGACTTCGCGTAGCAGCGAGCGGTAGCGTGCCACCGGGGCGCCGAGGAGCAGTTCGCCGGCCTCCTCGATGGTGCTGCGGATCGCCTCGCCGCCGGGCACCTCACCGAGGCCCGTGCGGCCGTCGGAGTCGGTGATGATGGCGATGTTGCGGGTGAAGAACGGGCCGTGGGCGCCGGAGAGGTTCAGCAGCATCGAGTCGTGCCCGGCAACCGGGACCACCTCGATGGCTGCGATGGTGGGTTGCTTGGTGCTCATGCTTGTTCTCCGGCGGTCTTCAGGGTGCCGTCGATGCGACGGGTCAGCTTCCAGGGGTTGGCCTGCTGCAGAGGGGCGGGCAGCAAGGAGTCCGGGATGTTCTGGTAGGCGACCGGGCGCAGGAAGCGCTCGATGGCCAGGGTTCCGACCGAGGTGGTGCGGGTGTCCGAGGTTGCCGGGAACGGTCCGCCGTGGACCATGGCGTGGCCGACCTCGACACCGGTGGGCCAGCCGTTGACCAGGATGCGTCCGGCCTTGCGCTCCAGGATGGGCAGCACTGCGGCGACCAGCTCGTGGTCGGAGTCGTTCAGCTGCAGGGTCGCGGTGAGCTGACCCTCCAACTTGGACAGTGCGGTGGCCAGGTCGACAGCGTTCTCGTAGCGGATGACCAGGGAGGCGGCGCCGAAGATTTCCTCGTGCAGCACCGGGTTCTCCAGCAGCTGTGCCACCCCGGTGGAGAAGATCGAGGGGGCCGGGGCATTCTCGCCCGTCCCCTGCTTGCCGCGGCCCAGGACCTCGACGCCGGGCTGGGATCCCAGGTTGTGGACACCCTGGACCCAGGAGTTGAAAATGCCTTCGGTGAGCATGGTTTGTCCGGCGGCGTTGGCCGTCTCGGTGCGCAGGGCCTCGGCGAACTTGTCGCCTCGTTCCCCGGCCGGGACAAAGACCAGGCCCGGGGCGGTGCAGAGCTGGCCGCTGGATCCGGTGACCGAGCCCAGGTAGGCCTTGGCGTGTCCGGCGGCGTCCTCGCCCAGTGCCCCGGCGAAGAAGATGACCGGGTTGATGGAGCTCATTTCGGCGTAGACCGGGATCGGTTCCGGGCGTGCGGCCGCGGTGGCCATCAGCGCGGTGCCGCCACCGCGGGAACCGGTGAAGCCCACGGCCTTGATGCGCGGGTCCGAGACCAGCGCCTGGCCGATGCTGGCGCCCGGCCCGTAAACCAGTGAGAAGATGCCCGGATGCAGGTTCGCCTCCGTGATGGCGGCGGTGATGGCCCGCCCCACGATTTCGCTGGTGCCCGGGTGGGCGTTGTGGGCCTTGAAGACCACCGGGCAGCCGGCGGCCAGGGCCGAGGCCGTGTCCCCGCCGGCGGTGGAGAAGGCCAGCGGGAAGTTGGACGCACCGAACACCGCGACCGGACCCACCGGGATCTTGCGCTGGCGGATGTCCAGCCGCGGCAGCGGCGTGCGCTGGGGCAACGCCGGGTCGATCCGCACCCCGTGGTGGTCGCCCGCCCGCACCACCTGGGCGAAGAGCCGCAACTGGTTGCAGGTGCGAGCGCGCTCGCCGGTCAGCCGCGCCTCCGGAAGCCCGGTTTCCGCCATGGCCCTGGCCACCAGTTCCTCGCCCACGGCCTCGATGTTCGCGGCGATCGCCTCGAGGAACGCGGCGTGGGTTTCCGGATCAAGGGAACGGAAGGACTCGAAGGCGTCCTCGGCCGCCGCCGTGGCCAGCCGCAGCTGGTCGGTGTCGATCAGCGAGTAGGCCGGGTCGAGCGGTTGATTGGTGGCGGGGTCGAAGCCGCGCACCTCGCCGCCGTTTCCGTCGGTGTGGGCTCCGGCCAGGATGGACTGGCCGGTCAGTTGCTGGGTATCCGTGGACATGCTGCTCCTGCGTCGGAAGGTGGGTATATCGGTGGTGATGTCGGTGCGTCCTGCGAGACCGGACTAGACGGCCGCGGCGGCGGGCATCAGGCCTGCCTGCGTCAGCAATGCGCCCAAATCGGCCAGGTCGGCCTCGGTGAGGTTCTGCAGCGGCGGGCGCACCGGTCCGGCGTCGCGGCCAATGGCCTTCAGGCCGCCCTTGACGATGGAGACGCCGTAGCCTGCCACGCGGTCGCGGATGTCCAGGTACGGCAGCACGAAGCGCTTGAGCTTTTCGGTGACGGCAGCGCGGTCCTGGTTGCGGACGTCCTGGTAGAACTCGAGGGCGAACTCCGGAACGAAGTTGTACATGGCCGAGGAGTAGGTGCTCATGCCCAGCTGCAGCAGCGGCAGGGCGAAGGTTTCGGCGGTGGGCAGGCCACCCAGGTAGAAGAGGCGGTCGCCGTTCTTGGTGTAGACCCGGGTCAGGTGCTCGATGTCCCCGGTGGCGTCCTTGAATCCAATGAAGTTCTCGTGGGTGTCGGCCAGGCGGGCCACGGTGTCGGCCGAGTAGATGGCGTTGGCGCGGTTGTAGACGATGACGCCGGTGGAGGTTGAGGAGCAAACGGCGGAGGCGTGGGCGAACAGGCCGTCCTGGTCGCACTCGGTCAGGTACGGCGGCAGCAACAGCAGGCCCTGGGCGCCGGCGGCCTCGGAGTCCTGGGCGTTGAGGATGGCCTGCTTGGTGGAGCCTCCGGCCGAGCCGAGCACCGGCACGCGTGAGCCGGCTTCCTCGACTGCCATGCGCACCACGCGGGCGGATTCCTCCGGGGTGAGGGTGAAACCCTCGCCGGTGCCGCCGGCGGCGAAGAGGCCTGCGACGCCGAAGCTGGACTGCCAGTCGAGGTGGCGGCGGTAGGCGGCCTCGTCGATTTCCAGGTCGGCATCGAATGCGGTCACCGGGAAGGAGAGCAGCCCGTCCTTGAGCGTGGTGGCAAGTTCGGCGGGGGTGTACGTGGCCATGGGGATACTCCTAAAGCTGGGCGCCTCCACGACGACGTGGATTGGTGGCGACGGACGATGGTGTTGTTCGTTGACCCCAGCCTAGGTAGCACTATCGATGCATGTCCAAGCCCATATTTGTATTGACTGATACTCGTTGGGTATCACAAAGCCTTACTCCGCGGCCCGCTCTCGGACGACTTCCAAAAGGCTCGTGATCGCAGGGTTCCGGATTTCGCGGTTCCAGATTGCGTGCATTTCCACGATGTCGCCTTCGACCCCGGCAAGCCGAAGGTAATTGACCCCGTCGATCCCCAGCGCCATGGAGGATTCGGGCACGAATGCGACCCCGCGGTTCGCCGCCACCAGCGCGATCATGGTGAGGATCTGGCTCACGGTGTGGACGACATTCTTGTGTTCGATGGCCATGTGGCGGACGGCTAGGTCGTAGAAGTATCGGGCCTGGGTGGGGGAGTGCATGATCAGCGGAGCATCGCGCAGGTCTGCTGCGGTGACGGGTCGCTTGAGTTGGTTGAGCGGGTGGTTGGTGGGTGTCGCCAGCATGAGGTTCTCGGAAAAAAGTAGTTGGGATTCGAAGATGTCGGCATCAAACGGAGGCCGGGCCAGGCCGAGATCCAGGTCCCCGTCAACCAGGGCCTGGATCTGCTCGCCGGTGACCAACTCCCGCAGATCGATGTCGATCTCCGGCATGTGCTCGGCAATCTCCGTCAGGAGGGGGCCGAGCAAGGTGTATCCGGATGCGGCGGTGAATCCGATGCGCAGAATCCCGGCACGTCCCGCGGCAATGCGCCGGGCCATGACCGGCGCCCTGTGTGCCGACGTAATGATGCTTCGGGCCTCGGTGAGGAAGGCCTGCCCGGCCGCGGTCAGCGCAACACGGCGATTGTTGCGGTCCAGGAGCTCCGCGCCGATTTCCTTTTCCAGCTTCTGGATTTGGCGGCTCAGAGGCGGTTGCGTCATATTCAGTCGCTCCGCCGCCCGGCCGTAGTGCAGCTCTTCTGCCACGGCGATAAAGCTGCGTGCTTGTTCCAATGTAAACATGATGCCTTCCGGGTATCACTCAATGCAGTATTGGGCTTGGACATGCATCATACTGACTTCCTAAGCTCGGTGTTCTACGGGGCAGGCGTGATGCCGTTCACATGATGAAACATCTAGGCCATCCCCCGCGGTTCCACTCGACTCAGAAAAAACGCCCAGGAGCAACTAATGAAGAAGTTCCCCACTCGCCGAACCATCCTTGGAGTCGTCGCTGCCTCCTCGCTACTGGCCATCACTGCATGTGGCGGCAACGTAGCCGGCTCAGCCAGTACGAGCGACACTTTTCCGGCAGACCCGATCAACCTGACGGTCGGGGCGGCGCCCGGCGGATCCACCGATCTCATCGCCCGCGCCCTGGCAAACAGCGCAGGCACCGACCTCGGAGTGCCAATGCCCGTGGTCAACAAGCCCGGTGCCAACGGCGCACTGGCCATGAAGGAGCTCGAAGGCAAGCCCGCCACCGGCTACGACCTGGCCACCCTGAACGCTTCGCTGATCACCATCACCCCACTGGCCGTGGGTGAAGCCGAAGCCGTCACCCTCGACGATGTGGACGTCCTCGTTGGCCTGTCCCAAGACGACTACGTGTTGGTGGCCAACCCTGCGGCGGGCGTCAAATCCATCAAGGATATCGTGGCGGCCGGGGACAAGTTCACCTACGGAACCACGGGCGTGGGAACGGGTTCACAGCTGGCCCAGGCGGTCCTGTTCAAGCAGGCCAAGATCGGTGGAACCGAGGTTCCTTTTGACTCCGGTGCACCGGCGGTGACTGCGGTCCTGGGCAACCAGGTCCAGCTTGCAACCGTCCAGCTTGGCGAAGCCAAGGCCCAGATCGATGCAGGAAAGCTCGTGCCGATCGTCGTGTTCTCCACCGAGCGCAACAAGTTCCTCCCGGACGTTCCCACCGCCACCGAAGAAGGCTACGACGTCCCGGTCTCTCAGTACCGCGCGGTGGTGGCACCCAAGGGTACGCCAGACGCAGTCAAGGATCGCCTCGTGAAGTCGTTCGAAGCCGCATTCAAGACCGAGGAATACCAGGACTTCAACGAAAAGAACCTGTTGACTCCGCGCGAGATCAGCGGTGAAGAGATCGTGACGGAATGGACCGCCTTGGCCAAGAAGTACAAGGCCTTGGTCGATGAACACGGAATCTCCCTTTCCGGCAAGTAGAAAAACGATGCGGCAGACTCAACATTCTTCAGGAGCGACAATGACCAAAGCACCAACCTCGGAGCCGGACAACGCTCCATCCGTTGACGTTGACGATGCCCTGACACCCGAGGAACTGGCGGCGCAGTGGGAGGCCGAGGCACCGCCTGCGGGCGGGCGCGCCGCCAGTTTCTTCTCCACCCTGGTTGCCGTAGCCATCGGAGTGGCGGGCATGCTGCTTTCCTGGCAACTGGGACTTGGCAGCCCCGCCGAACCGGCACCGGGCATGTGGCCGTTTGCCGTCTCGGTCGCCTTGACCTTGGTCAGCCTCGCCCAGCTTGTGGCGGGCCGACAGGGCGGGGCGGGCGAGAAGTTCTCCAAGCTCTCGTGGCTTCCGCTGATTGGCATCCTGACCCTCGTGGGCATGGTCGCGCTGATGCCCGTTATCGGGTTCGAGATCCCGTCCCTGCTCCTGAGCCTCGTTTGGATGAAATTCCTCGGCGGAGAGTCCTGGCGTTCCGCGGTCCTGTATTCGCTGATCGTCGTGGCCGCCTTCTACGGCATCTTTATCCTCGCCCTCGGAACCAGCATCCCCCACCTCTTTTAGCTTCACCCGATCGAAGGTCAACCCATGGATTTTTTCCAGCCAGTCTTGGATGGTTTTGGCGTAGTCCTAGACCCCACCAACCTGCTCTATTGCCTGCTCGGCGTCGTGATCGGCATGCTCATCGGCGTCCTGCCCGGGCTCGGCCCGGCGGCAACCATTGCCATCCTGCTCCCGCTGACATACGGCGTCGAGCCCGTCACGGCAATCATCATGCTCGCCGGCATCTTCTACGGTGCCCAATACGGCGGAACCATCACCTCGGTGCTGTTACGGCTTCCCGGCGAAGCCAGCTCGGTGGTCACGGTCTTTGACGGGTACATGCTCGCGAAACAAGGCAGGGCCGGCACCGCGCTGGGCATTGCCGCCATCGGTTCATTCATCGGCGGCACCGTAGGCATCATCGGCCTGACATTCTTTGCCCCCATCGTTGCCAAGTTCGCCCTGGACTTCGGCCCGCCGGAATATGCTGCGCTGGCGCTGTTGGGCATTCTGCTTGTGGCCACCATCAGCAACGGCAACAAGCTCAAGGCCGTCATTGCCGCGGCCGTAGGGCTGTTGCTGGCAACAGCCGGACGAGACATCTTCACCGGCGCCGAACGCTTTACATTTGGGAATCTCTCCCTGGCCGACGGCATCGACTTCGTTCCGGTGGCCATGGGACTCTTCGGCCTGGGTGAAATCCTCTACAACCTCGAGGAACGCCACCGCGCCGCCTCGGCCCCGATCGCCGTGGCCAACGCCTGGCCCTCGCGCAAAGACCTCAAGGATGCTTCCGGTGCCATCGGGCGTGGTTCGGTGCTCGGCTTCTTCCTGGGAATCCTGCCCGGCGGTGGCGCAACGATTTCGTCGTTGGCGGCATACGCAACGGAAAAGAAACGCGCCAAGGATCCCTCCCGATTCGGCAAGGGCGCCATCGAGGGTGTTGCCGGCCCGGAGACCGCGAACAACGCGGCGGCCACAAGTTCATTCATCCCGTTGTTGACACTTGGCATCCCGGCGAACGCCACCATGGCGCTGATGTTCGGGGCGTTGCTGATCCAGGGAGTGACACCTGGCCCGCAACTGGTCGAGGAACACCCCGACCTTTTCTGGGGCGTGGTGAACTCGATGTACATCGGGAACATCCTGTTGCTGATCATGTCGATCCCGTTGGTGGGCCTCTTTGTCAAGATCCTGCGCGTCCGCGCAGCCATCCTGGCCCCGATCACCGCGTTGATCACAATGCTTGGCGCCTACACGATCAACAACTCCATGTTTGACGTGGTGTTGGTGGTCTTCTTTGGCGGCGTTGGCTACCTGATGAAGAAGTTCGGATTCGATCCGGGCCCACTGGTCCTGGCTTTCGTGTTGGGTTCCCTGCTGGAATCCTCGATCAGGCGCTCGTTGCTGGTCCTGGACGGAAACATCGGCGGGTTCATGACCCGACCGATCTCGGCCACGCTCATCGTGGCATTCGTCATCGTGGCGGTCTGGCCGATGGTCCAGAGCGCCCTCAAAAACCGCAGAAAGTCCGTGGTTTCGGAATCAATTAAGGAAAAAGTATGAGTATTCTGGTTGGCTACGTACCCACCCCCGTGGGTGAAGCCGCGGTCGATACCGCCATTGCCGAGGCAAAGCTGCGGAACGAAAAGTTGTTCGTCGTTAATTCGGCGCGTGAGGGAGTACTCGTGGACAAATCGGTTGCCTCTCCCGATGATTTGGACCGCGTCGAGAAAGCTGCCTCGGCGGCCGGAGTGGACGTCATGCTCCTGTCCTCCACCCATCGGGAGGACCTCGCCTCTGAAATTCTGGAACTGGCCGAAGAACACGATGTGTCGTTGATCGTCATTGGCTTGCGACAGCGTTCGCAGGTGGGAAAGTTCATCATGGGTTCCCACGCACAACGGATCCTCCTGCAAGCCGACCGGCCCGTCTTGGCCGTCAAGGCAAAGAATCCGGACTTCTAGACTCCCTGGACACAACACGGCTGTGGCCGCTTCCCTACCTGGGAGGCGGCCACAGCCGTGTAGTCGGCACGACGCGCTGTGGATTCCCTCGCGATGTTTCTCGAAGGACGAGGCACCGAGGTTCGCGTCGGCAAGTCATGCAGGAAAAATGCCGGTTGCCTACGTATTCGGGCCTCGAGGAGCTGGAGTCATCGGCGCTCTCGCGAGACATCCAACGACGACTGTGGGCCCGCTGTAAGAGCGGGCCCACAGGCGTTCCAACCCAAGAACTTCTTTGCCCTCTCGGGTTGTCCTATCGAGAGCTCTATCGGGTCACCAGCGCGGACTTGCGAGCTCGTATTCGGGGTGCAGGCGCTGCATGTATCCGGTGTCATCCCGTTCGGTCATGCCGCAGTCCAGGTACTGCTGGTGAAGGCGTTCAAGCTGGGCTTCGTCCAGCTCGATTCCCAGCCCGGGTGCCGTGGGGACCGCAACGGAGCCGCCGCAGAACACCAAGGCACCGGGGACGATGACGTCGTCCGCGGCGTCCTTCCATGGCCAGTGGGTGTCGCAGGCGTAGTCGAGGTTCGGGGTGGCCGCGGTCAGGTGGACCATGGCCGCCAGCGAAATGCCTAGGTGCGAGTTTGAATGCATGGAAAGTCCCAAGTTAAAAGTCTGCGCAATGCCGGCTAGGTTTTGGCTACGGCGCAGGCCTCCCCAGAAATGGTGGTCCGAGAGCACGACATCGACGGAGCCGGCCTCGATGGCCGGCGGCAAGTCGGCGAAGCTGACGACGCACATGTTCGTTGCCAGCGGCATGGAGACGCGCTTGCGGACTTCGGCCATGCCGTCGAGGCCCGGTGTAGGGTCCTCCAGGTATTCGAGAACACCATCCAGTCGCCTGCCGATCTCAACCGAGGTCTCCACGCTCCAGGCGGCGTTGGGGTCGATGCGCAGCGGGAGATCGGGGAACTCCGCGCGCAGCGCCTCGATGGCGGCGGCTTCCTGCTCGGGGGCAAAGACCCCGCCCTTGAGCTTCAGCGCGGTGAATCCATAGCCATCGACCATGGTCCGGGCCTGGCGCACGATGCCCGCAGGGTCCAAGGCCTCGCCCCAGGCGTCGTCTTCCTGGCCGGGATGCCCGGCCCACTTGTAGAACAGGTACCCGCTGAAGGGGATGGAATCGCGCACGGCTCCTCCCAACAGTGTGCTGACCGGGACTCCCAGCAGCTTTCCTTGGATGTCCAAGGCCGCAACGTCAAAGGGCGAAAAGACGCGGTCCACGGTTGAAGACCCCGTGACCATGCCACTCATTCCGTGGCCGCCTTTGACGCTGTCATTCTCCAGCGCCGCGGCGATGCGCCCTCGAATCACATTGATGTTGAAGGCATCGGCGCCGCGCACCGCGTCGGCCGCCAGTTTCAGGCGCTTGAGGTGTCCTGCATCCCCATACGTTTCCCCGAGGCCTGTGACGCCGGTGTCGGTATGGACCTGGATGATCGCGCGCAGCGCGAATGGCTCATGCACGCCCACGGCGTTGAGTAGCGGCGGATCGGCAAACGCGACGGGTGTGATGGTCACGTCCGTGATTGACGCGGTCTGCACCTCGGCGGAGTCAAGATCAAGTGTTTGTGCGTCGGTGCGCGGCATCGATGTGTCCTATTCGTCGGAAGACCTAGTAATTCTCCTTCCACGCTAGGTGCGGGTGCATCGGGAAGTCCAAGACGAAAATGGCACCGTGTGATGCCGTGCGGGCATGATCGGCAGAGGCAGTTAATCCGGTCCGCGGTCCAATCACCAATCCAACCGCAGGTGTCCGCCAACCTGCTCTCGCACTCGGGCTAGGGCGGCGGGGTCTGCATTCAGCTCGCTGCCCAGGTCCGGCATGTCCGTCCGCAGCGCTGCCAGCCAGGCCGGGTAGCGCTCGGGGAAGCTGCGCTTCAGCAGGTCCAGCACCAGGCCCACCGACGCAGACGCCCCGGGGGAGGCACCCAACAGTGCCGCCAAGGAACGGTCTCCGGTGAGTACGACCTCGGTGCCGAATCCGGCGATAGCCCCGGCACCATCGACACGCTTGATGACCTGGACGCGTTGCCCGGCCTTCACCAGCTTCCAGTCCTCGGCTCGCGCGTGGGGAACAAACACCCGCAGTGCCTTCAGGCGTTGTGCCGGGGTGGTGAGGATCTGTGACACCAGGTAGCGCACGAGGTCCAGGTTGGTGCGTGCGGCCGAGAGCAAGGTTGCCAAGTTTCCACGGGTCACAGACCTGGCCAGGTCCAGCAGCCTGCCGCGCTTGAGGAAGCGCGGCGAGAACGCGCCAAACGGGCCAAACATCAGGTACTCCTGGCCGTCAAGAACCCGCAGGTCCAGGTGCGGCACGGAAATCGCGGGTTCGCCGTCGGCAGGGTGCCCGTAGACCTTGGCCCGATGCTGCTTGATGAGCTCGGCATTGTCGGTGCGCAGGAACAATCCGCTAATCGGGAATCCGCCGATGGCGGCGGTTTCGGGAAGGCGTGCGGTCTGGAGTAGCGGGAGAGTGCCGCCGCCGGCCGCGACGAAGACATACGTGGCAGTCAGCTCGCGATCGCCGTTGGCTCCCTGGGCGCGGATCCGCCAATTTTCGGTTTCCGGGTCCCGGGAAATGCCGCGCACCCGGGTTTCCAGCTGCAGATCGACGCCAGCGGCCGTGGCATCGGCCATGAGCCGGGAGGTCAGGGAGCCGTAGTCCACATCGGTGCCCCGCAGGCTGCGGGTGGCGGCAACGTCATCGGTCGCCTCGCGGCTCTGGAACATCAGGGGAAGCCATTGGCGCAGGGTTTCGGGGTCATGCGTGTATTCCATGGAGTCGAACAGTCGGTGCGCGCTGAGCGCGGCATGCCTGGTGCGCAGGACCTCGGTCCATCGGCCGCGGGCAAAGCTGCAGTGGGGGACGCTGCGGATGAAGTCGGTCGGCGCACCCAGGCGTCCACGAGCCGCAAGGTGCGCCCAATATTGTGCCGAGACGAGGAACTGTTCGTGGATGACCAAGGCATCGGCCGGATCGATGCTGCCGTCGGCCGCGGCAGGTGTGTAGTTGAATTCGCACAGGCCGGCGTGTCCGGTGCCGGCGTTGTTCCAGCCATTCGAACTCTCGGTACCGACGACCTCCAGAGCCTCAAGCACGCCTATGCGCCAACCGGGTTCCAGGGTGGCCAGCAGCCCGGCCGCCGTCGCCCCCATGATCCCGGCTCCAATGATGAGGACATCAAATTGATCGGTGGTTCCAAGAGTCTTCATTGGGGCTGTTTCCTTCTTATGGAGGCGGGGCCGGCCCGCTTAGGGAGTGGGTGTGGCAACGCCGGCTTCGACTTCGAGCCGGTGCAGCGAGTTTGCCAGGTGCACACGCATTGCCGCGGCGGCGGCCATGGCATTGCCCGAGGCAATGGCATGGCGAATGCCCAAATGCTCGGTCGCAACCTGTTCCAGGCGGGAGTCGGGGATGGAATCCCGTGATTTCAGGCGTTGGAGCGGCATGGCGATCATGGCCGGACCGAGGTGGCGCACCGCATCCAGGAAGTAGGGGTTTCCGCTCCCGGCCGCCACGGCGGAATGGAATTCGAAGTCACAGCTCATGGAGCGCGAGGCGTTGGTTCCCGCCTTCCTGAACGCCTCAAGCGCCGCGTCGAGAGCGGGCAGGGTGTCGGCATTCGCCGTGATCGCCGCGGCGGCTGCCGCCTCGGATTCCAGACCCATCCGGAATTCGAGCAACTGCCGGCGTTCGGCAAGGGTCCGCGGGACCCGCGCCTGTGCACCGGTTTCCGGGGCCGGGGGAGTCAGGGCAAAACTGCCGGCACCGCGGCGCGTGTGGACCAGTCCTTCGGCCTGCAACCTGGTCAGCGCCTCGCGCACCACGGTGCGGGAGACGGCGTGCTCGGCGATCAGGGCATTCTCGCTCTGGAGCTTGTCGCCCGGGGCGATGAGTCCTGTGCTGATCTGCCCGCGGAGGTGCTCAACCAGGCCGGCCGTCAGATTGGGTTTCATAGGATGAATGCTTTCACGCGCGCCGCGGCCGGGAGCTTAGGCTCGGCCGAACTCGATGGTGTCGGTCGTCCAGGCGCGGGCCTGGTCGCTGAAGGTGAAGCCGAGTCCCGGGCGGTTCGGAACCAGCATGCGCCCGTCCTTGGTCTCGAGACGCTCGTTGAACAGCGGGTCCAGCCAGTCGAAGTGCTCCACCCAGGGTTCGCGCGGGTAGGCCGCTGCGAGGTGCAGGTGGATCTCCATGGCGAAGTGAGGTGCCAGGTCCAAGCCGGCCTGGTCAGCGAGCGTGGCCAGGCGCAGGAACTGGGTGATGCCGCCGATACGCGGGGCATCGGGCTGGATGATGTCGCAGGCGCGGGTGGCAATGAGGCGCTCGTGTTCGGCCACGGAGGCCAGCATCTCGCCGGTGGCAATTGGGGTGTCAAGGGCAGCGGCGAGTGCGGCGTGGCCCTCGGCGTCATAGGCATCGAGCGGTTCCTCGATCCAGACCAGGTCGAACTCCTCGAGCTTGCGCCCCATGCGCAGCGCTGTGGCGCGGTCCCACTGTTGGTTGGCGTCCACCATCATCGGCACGTCCGGGCCGATGTGCTCGCGCACCGCGGCGACTCGGCGCAGGTCCTCGGAGGAATCGGGCAGGCCGACCTTGATCTTGATGCCGCCGATCCCTTCCTCGATGGATTGGCTGGCGCGGTCCTTGACCTCGGCGATGGAGGCGTTGAGGAAGCCACCGGAGGTGTTGTAGGTGCGCACCGAGTCGCGGTGCGAGCCGAGGAACTTGGCCAGCGGCAGGCCGGCGCGCTTGGACTTCAGGTCATAGAGTGCGATGTCGAGGGCGGCGAGGGCCTGAGTGGCGACACCAGAGCGTCCCACCGAGGCGCCAGCCCACAAGAGCTTGGTGTAGAGCTTGGCAATGTCATTGGGGTCCTCGCCGATCATGGTCTCGGCGACTTCCTTGGCGTGGGCGAACTGTGCCGGTCCGCCGGCGCGCTTCGAGTAGGAGAAGCCAAGGCCTTCGTGGCCCTGCTCGGTCTTGATCTCGGCGAAGAGGAAGACGACCTCGGTCATGGGCTTCTGGCGCCCGGTGAAGACCTTGGCATCCGAGATCGGTGTGGCCAGGGGCAACCGGGCGGTGGACAGCTTGACGTGGCGAATGGCATCGGGGGTGTAGCTCATGGCGGGTCTGTGCTCCTGGGGAGGGAATGGTGAAACTGTGTCGGTGAATACAACTTATCGTACAAGTTGCAAACTTGTAGCACAAGTAGTTTCGGGGAAGTTTTTCAGCCCGAGCTCACCCCGGTTCCCATCCATGCCCATGGGGGAAATGCCCGTGGCCCACCCGGAACACCGGGTGGGCCACGCGTGGAATGGGATGCCTACGGGACGGGAGTGACGAGCTCTCCGGATTCCACGTAGCTGCGCAGGTTGTCCAGCACCAGCGCCGCCATGTCGGCGCGCGTCTCGTGCGTGCCGCTGCCCAGGTGCGGCAGCAGGACCACGTTGTCCAGGGCAAGGAGCTCTTCGGGAACGTGCGGTTCGCTCGCGAACACGTCCAGCCCGGCTCCGGCGATCCCGCCATTTTGCAGGGCCGCCACCAGTGCCGGTTCGTCCACGACGCTGCCGCGGGCAATGTTGATCAGGAAGCCCTTCGGGCCAATTGCCTCCAGCACCGTCGCATCGACCAACCCGGCAGATGCGGGGCCGCCTGCCGCCGCCACGATCAGCACGTCGGTGGCCGCGGCCAGGGCCGCCGCCGAGGGGTGGTAGGTGTAGGCACTGCCGTTGATTTCCGAGCGGTTGTGATAGTGGATTTCGCAACCGAAGGCCTCGAGCCGCTTGGCGATTGCCGCGCCGATGCGCCCCAGCCCCAGGATGCCCACGCGCTTGCCGCTGGCGCGGGTGGCCAGCGGGAAGTTCATGCCGGTTGCCCAGGTGCCTGCGCGCACGAAGCGCTCGGCGGCGCTCAGTGAGCGCAGGGTGTCGAGGTAGAGGCCCAGTGCGGTGTCGGCGACACAGTCGGTGAGCACGTCCGGGGTGTTGCTGATTGGGATGTTGCGTTCGGTGGCCTGGGCGACATCGGTGGCGTCGTAGCCGACCCCGAAGTTCACGATGGCCTCAAGGTTTGGCAGGCGCTTCATGAGGTCGGCGTCGACGCCGATTTTTCCCGAGCACACGGCGACACGGATCGACTCGCCGTGCTCGGTCAGGAATTCCTCGCGGGAGGCTCCGGGCTCGGGGAGCACCAGGGCGTCGTAGTCGTCAACGAGCGCCTTGGCGACCGTGGGGTTGACCGGGCCGACGCGCATGATGGCGTTCCCGGATATGGGGCTGGGGTCGCGCCGCGTGATGGCGCTGGTATCTGCTGACATGCCTGAATCCTAGGGAGACGCAAGCATGCGCGTCCAACACGCAGAATGCATGGATCAATACCGTTGGGGCATTGGTTCCCCGTCAGCCGCGTGATGTAGCGGAAGTCACAATGCGCATCGAAAGCCGATCGGGACCAACCGGCTCAGAACCGCGAGTTCATGCGGAAGCGGACCCTTGACGGGCCTTGGTTCCGGCGTCAAGGCTATGGGGACACGACCGGCAGATCCCCTCGCATTGGTCGTTCACACTCGTCCACTTCGCTCACCGCAGAGGAAACACCGATGTTTTTTTCCAGCAAGGCAACGACCCCCGTGACCCGCACCCGTCGACTCTCCATGGCCGTGGCCGCCGGCGCCCTTTTGGGCGTCACGGCACTGTCCGGCTGCTCCGTGGCCAATTCCTCGGGGGCCGCCGGTTCCTCGGGGGCCGCCGGTTCCTCGGGAGCCGGCGCACCGGCGGCCGGTGACACCCTGCGCGTGGTCCTGCAGCAGGAGCCCCCGACGCTGGAGGCCTGCGAATCGAACCTCACCAGCACCGGCGTGGTCGTGCGTTCGACCATCACCGAACCGCTGATTGAACGCAACCCGACCTCCGGTGAGCTCGAGCCCAAGCTGGCCACCGAATGGACCAGCACGGACGACACCATCTGGACCCTGAAGCTGCGTGAAGGCGTGAAGTTCCACGACGGATCCGAATTCACCGCCGAGGACGCCGCAGCGACCATTGACCGCGCCGTCAACGGCAAGCTCGGTTGCAATGTCGAGGGCTACGTCTTTGGCGACGACGACCTGAAGGTCAAGGTCGTCGACGACACTACCCTGACGGTCACCGCCCCAAAGGCCGACCCCATCCTGCCGCTGCGTCTCTCCTTCCTCGAGGTCGTGCCCGCCGAGACCTCCACCACCGAAAAGGTGCGCGAACCGATCGGCACCGGCCCCTACAAGCTCGAGAAGTGGGACGCCGGCCAGAGCATCAACGCTTCGGCCTTCGCCGACTACTGGGGCGAGGCCCCCGCCTTCCCGAAGGCCAACTACCAGTGGAGGAGCGAGGGCAGCGTCCGGGCCGCCATGGTCACCTCCGGCGAGGCGGACATCGCCACCGGCCTGAGCCCGGAAGACAACATCGGGGACCTGGGCGTTTCCTACCCCAACAACGAGACCGTCGCGCTGCGCATGCACGCCGACAAGGCGCCGTTCACCGACATCAAGGTCCGCCAGGCCGTGAACTACGCCATCGACAAGGAAGCCATCGTCGCCTCCCTCTACGGCGGACGCGACAAGGCCGCTGCCCAGCTGGTACCCGAGGGCGTCGTGGGGCACAGCGAGTCCCTCCCGGTCTGGCCGTACGATCCGGAAAAGGCCAAGGCCCTGGTCGAAGAGGCCAAGGCAGCCGGCGCTGACACCTCCGCACAAATCAGCCTGGTCGTGCGCTCCGCGCAGTTCCCCAAGATCGAGGAACTGGGCCAGGTCATCCAGGAACAACTGACCCAGGCCGGCCTGAACGTGAAGCTGAAGATGCTCGAGACCAGTCAGCACCTGACCTACCAGGTCCGCCCGTTCCCCACGGATGACGAGGGTGCCATCATGCTGATGACCCAGCACGGCAACCAGGCCGGCGACGCCGCCTTCACCGTCGACCAGTACATGATGACCAAGGGCGCGCAGTCGGCCTTCGGCACCGCGGAGCTCGACAAGCTGATCAAGACGGCCGACGCCGCCACGGGAGATGACCGCCAGGGCGCCTTCGAGAAGGTCTTCGCGTACCAGAACGACAACGTGGTGCAGTTCGCCCACATTGCCCACCAGACCGGCATGCTCGGTGTGGCAGGCACGGTGGACTACGAGCCGAACTCCTCCTCGGGTGACGAACTGCGCCTGGCCGAAGTCACCAAGGGCCAGTAGTTCCCCTTCCAAAGCCTTCGCAAGGCACCGGCAATCAAGAATTCGACGGAAAGCAACCTGGATAATGCTCACCTATTTGCGTAAACGGATTATCTCCTCCGCACTGCCGCTGGTGGTCGTGGTGGTGGGAGTCTTCGCCCTGGCCCGGATGACCGGAAACCCGGCAAGCCTCTACCTGCCACTGAACGCCACCGACGCGATGCGCGCGGACTTCATTGCCAAGAACGGCCTGGACCAACCCGTCCTTCTCCAGATGGCCGACTACTTCGGTGGTCTCTTGCGATTGGATTTCGGAACCTCGCTGCGTACCGGGGAGGATGCCGCGGCCATGGCGCTGCGCGCCTTCCCGGCCACGCTGCAACTGGCCGCGATGACCATGGTGATCGCCATTGTGTTGGCGATCATCGTGGGCTCCGCAGCCGCCCTGAAGCCCAATGGAGTGCTTGACCGCTTCGCGTCCTTCGTCTCCATGGCCGCCGCTTCGATCCCCGACTTTTGGCTGGCCATCGTTGGCATCTGGGTCTTCGCCATCTACCTGGGCTGGCTGCCCACCTCCGGCGTAATGGGTGCCGCGGCCTGGGTGCTGCCCGTGGCAACACTGGTGATGCGGCCCTTCGGGGCGCTGGTCCAAGTCATCCGCGGCGCCATGGTCACCTCACTCTCCGAGCCCTACATCAAACTCGCCCGCTCCAAGGGCGCCAACGAATACCGCGTGGTCACCGGGCACGCCCTGCGCAACGCCGCGGCCCCGGCCCTGACCGTGGCCGGGGACCTCACGGTCGGGCTGATCAACGGTGCCGTGGTGGTGGAGACCATCTTCGGCTGGCCGGGCATCGGCAAGTTGATGATCGACTCGATCCTGCAGCGCGACTTCGCCGTCCTCCAGGCTTGCGTGCTGCTCACGGCCCTGGCGATCTTCGTGCTCAACATCGTGATCGATGTTGGCTACGCGCTGCTGGACCCGCGGGTCCGTCCCACCGCGGGGGCCAGGGCACGGCGCAAGGCACGGGACCTCACTCCCGGGCCCGATTCCACCACCCCCAGTGAACCCAACGTCCCTGCCGCCGCCGGCGCGAACGTCTAGGAAAGACCATGACACAGACATTGAATGCACCCACGATGCGCGACCGCGGGCCCCGGCCCAGGAAAGCACGGCTCGGTGGTCCGAGCATGTTCCGGATGCTGCTGCGCGACAAGTTCGCCTCCGTCGGAGCGGTGGTTCTGGGCCTCGTGGTCCTGGTGGCCATCTTCGGCCCCGCGCTCATGGGCGAACTGGCCACCAAGCAAAACCTGATGTTCATGAACAAGGCACCCTTCGACCCGGCCAACGGATGGGCCTACGTGCTGGGCTCCGACTCCTTGGGTCGTTCGGTGCTCGCCCGCCTGGTCGTGGCCACCCGAACGACCCTGATGGTCGCGATTCCCGCGGTCCTCGTCGCGCTGCTCATCGGCTCCCTCTGGGGCGTCTGGGCCGGCTACCACCGCGGGCGGCGCGAGAACATCTCGATGCGCATCGCCGACATCATCATGTCCTTCCCCTCCCTGCTGCTGGCCGTCGTGGTCCTCTACGTCTTCAGCCCTTCGATTGCGAACATCGTGCTGATCCTGGCCGTCACCCGCATCCCGATCTATATGCGCACCGCCCGCGCCGAATCGGCAGAGCTGCAGTCGCGCACCTTCGTGGACGCTGCACGCACCTTCGGCACCAAGCCCAACTCCATCATCGCCATGCACGTGATCCCGGTGGTCACCCCGACCCTGCTGACCCTGGCAACGCTGGAATTCTGCTACGTCATGCTCGCCGAATCCTCGCTGTCCTTCCTGGGCATCGGCATCCAGCCGCCCGACGTGAGCTGGGGGCTGATGGTGGCCCAGGGGCGCCAATACCTGCAGACCGCCTGGTGGCTCTCGATCCTTCCGGGCCTGGCCATCGTCATCACCGCGATCGCCGCGAACCTGCTTGCCGCCTGGCTGCGCATCGCCACCGACCCGGCCCAGCGTTGGCGCCTGACCCTCGAACGTCCAGCCAAAAAGGCCCTGAAGACCGCAGCCAAGGAGGCAAAGTGATGATGGAAGTACTTGATCCCCAAACCCGCGAGGCGGCCACCGCCGAGGCAGTCCTGGCTGTCACTGGGCTCGACGTGGACATCCGCACCCCCACGGGCACCGTGCGCGTGGTCGGCAACGTATCGTTCACCGCCTACCAGGGCCAGACCCTGGCGCTGCTGGGCGAATCGGGCTGCGGAAAGTCGATGACCGCCAAGGCCATCGCCGGACTGCTGGATCCCGTAGCCTCCGTGGCCGGGGGAACAGTGGAGCTCGAGGGCAGGGACTTGAACGCAATGACCCCGCGCCAGCGCCGCGAGGTCGCCGGGCCCGGCCTGGGCATCGTCTTCCAGGACGCATTGACAGCACTGAACCCCGTCTACACCGTGGGAGCGCAGCTCGGCGAGGCCTTTAGGATCCACCGCGGCATGAACAAAAAGCAGGCCCGCGCCCAGGCCATCGAATTGATGCGCCGGGTCGGCATCCCGGAGCCCGAGGTCCGCGTCGCTGCCTACCCCCACCAGTTCTCCGGCGGCATGCGCCAGCGCATCCTCATCGCCATGGCCGTGGCGCTGGGCCCGCGGCTGCTGATCGCCGATGAGCCCACCACGGCACTGGATGTCACGGTGCAGGCGCAGATCATGGCGCTGCTGCGCCGGCTACGCGAGGAAGAGGACATGGCGGTCGTGCTGATCACCCACGACTTGGCGGTGGTGGCCGAGGAAGCCGACGACGTGTGCATCATGTACGCGGGCAACGTGGTCGAAAGCGGGCCGGTGGCCACGGTGTTTTCCACCCCCACCCATCCGTACACCAAGGGCCTGCTCGAGTCGGTGCCCACCCACGCGCGGCGCGGGGACGACCTGTCCTCGATCCCGGGCAGTCCGCCGGAGCTCAAGAACATCCCGTCCGGCTGCGTCTACGCGGACCGCTGCCCGATGGCCGCGGCGATCTGCCGCCAGGAGCGGCCGGAGCTGCGCCCCACCGGTGCGAACCAGTTCTCCGCCTGCCACTTCTCCGAATCCCTGCGCGCCGACACCAGCGCAACACCGGCCGCCGAATCCGTTGCCTCGCCGGAAACCACGTCGACCCTGCTGGAGGAAAACCGATGAGCACCCACGACACCCAGGTACCCAGGCAAAACGTCCTCGAGGTCCAGGAACTGTCCAAGTCCTTCACCGTCTCCGCCGGCTCCGGCGGATCGCGGAAGCTCAAGGCCCTGGACGGGATCAGCCTGTCGGTGGGCAAGGGGGAGACCCTGGGCCTGGTGGGCGAGTCCGGCTGCGGAAAATCCACGCTGGCCCGCACGCTGATGATGCTCGAGACCCCCGACTCCGGCACCGTGCGCTTCGACGGGCAGGATCCGTTCGCGCTCAAGGGCAAGGAGCTGCTGGCCTGGCGCCGGCGCGTGCAGATGGTCTTCCAGGATCCCTTTGCCTCGCTGAATGCGCGCATGAGCGCCGGGCAGATCATCTCCGAGCCCTTCGCCACGCACAAGGACCTGTACCGGGGCTCGGCGGCCCGCTCCAAGCGGCTGAACGAGCTGCTGGATTTGGTGGGGCTGCGCAGCACCGACGCGTACAAGACGCCGCAGGAATTCTCCGGCGGCCAGCGCCAGCGCATCGGCATCGCTCGCGCCCTGGCCCTGGACCCGGACTTGATCATCCTCGACGAACCGGTCTCCGCGCTGGACCTCTCGGTGCAGGCGCAGGTGCTGAACCTGCTCAACGAGCTGCAGCAGCAGCTGGGGGTCAGCTACATCTTCATCTCCCACGACCTCTCGGTGGTCCGCCACGTGACCGACCGGGTCGCGGTGATGTACCTGGGCCGGATCATCGAAACCGGAGTGACCGAGGATGTCTTTGACCGGCCGCTGCACCCGTACACCGCGTCCTTGATGTCGGCTTCGCCCAAGCTCGACCCTGCAATGCGCCCGGCAAAGCGGATCGTGCTGAACGGTGAGCTGCCCTCGCCGCTGGATCCGCCCAGCGGCTGCAGGTTCCGCACCCGATGCTGGAAGGCCCAGGACATCTGTGCCTCGCGCCGACCCGAGGCCTCGGGGCCGGTCGCGGACGGGACGATCTCGCTGGGCATGCCCGCCATCGGACCGGCCGAACGCGCCCACATGGCCGAATGCCACTTCCCGATTTCCAGCCCGGCCGAAGCGGGGCTGGTTCCCGCGGGCTGAGCGGCCAGACGCCGCTTGTAGGCTGGGGGAATCGAGCTTGCTGCCTCACCCGGGACGGAACAGAAAATGCCCTCGTTTCATGAACTTCACCGCGGCGATGCGCCGTTGCTGCTGCCCAACGCCTGGGACGTCGGCTCGGCGCTGGCCTTTGTGGCGGCGGGCTACCCGGCCGTGGCGACCACCAGCTTCGGCGTGGCCGCCAGCGCCGGCAACCCCGACGGGCTCGGGTCAACCCGGGAGGCAACCCTCGCCCTGGCGGCGCAGCTGGTCCGCATGCCCGTCCATGTCACGACCGACATCGAGGACGGCTACTCTGGGGATCCGGCCCAGGTCGCCTCGTTCGCGGCGCAGCTGGCGGCCCTTGGCGTGGCAGGCCTGAACATCGAGGACAGCCGGGACGGGCACCTGGTGGACCCGGACGCAGCCGCCGCCAAGATCGCCGCCATCAAGCGGCGCGCTCCCGGGATCTTCGTCAACGCGCGGGTGGACAACTTCTGGTTTTCCGAGCAGGCCACCGTGGCTGCCGTGCTGAAACGGGCGCGGTCCTACGCCGCAGCGGGCGCGGACGGCATCTTTGTTCCCGGGGCGGGGGCCGCCGAAGACATCGGCGCCATCACCGCGGGGATCGGGCTGCCGGTCAACGTCCTGGCCCATCCCGCGCTTGACCTTGCCGCCCTGGGACGGCTGGGCGTGCGGCGCGTGAGCTCCGGCTCGCTGCCGTATCGCGCGGCGGTGGACGCCGCCGTCGGCGCGGTCAATGCGCTGCGCGAGGGCAGGCAGGCGCCCGCCGCCACGCCGTATGGGGAGATGCAGGAGCGACTGGTGGCCTTCCGGCGCGATCCGCGGGGCTGAATTCTCCGTCGGGGTCCGGGCGCGTCCTAGCGGGAGGTGGCCCGCTGCGGACGGGAGGCCTCCAGCAGCTCCCGCGTGCGCCGCGCGGCATCGGCGTCACGAATGCCCAGGGTGGACACCAGGTTCTCGAGTTGGTCGATCTGCCGCGGGTAGTCGGCACCCAGGCGTTGGGACAGCGGGCGGGCATCGAGCCCGTCGGCCATGCGCCAGGCCATGGCCAGCGCCCGTTCAAAGATGCGTTGGCCGGCCTCGGCCCCGTCGGTGGACGAACCGGCGCCGAGCACCGCCACGGTGTTGAGCCGCGAGTCGTCCAGGCGCAGGGCCAGGTCCTGGAGATCGCGGCGGATCCGCCGGAGGCGGGAGGCGTTGCGGCCGAAGGCTCCCAGGCGCATCGACATGCTGCCGGCAAAGACCAGCAGCTGTGCGAAGGTCAGAAGCGCCAGGGCAAAGGTGGAAGCCAGCAGCCAATACAGCAGGGGTTCGTTGATATCGGGCTTCACGTAGCCGTTGGTCTGCAACCCTCGGGAGAGCGCCTCGATTTCGGTCGCCACGGTGCTCGCCCGGAACGTGGAGGCGTAGAAGCTGCCGTATTCCCACGTGCCGTCGCCGAGCCGGTTGATGTCGCCGGTCCCCAGGGCGCTGGTGATGGGCACGGGGCTGGCCGCGGTGTTGTCCTCGAAGACCCATACGGGGATGATGGCGTTCCCGGGCAGCAGTTCGCCGGTGGTTGCGTCGAGAAGTTCGGGCAGCTCGGACTTGACGCGCCACAGGGCATCGACAAAGGCAACGGGATCGAGTTCCGGAACGGAGGGCTGGCCCGCGGGAACCACCGAATCGACCATTTTCAGGTACTCCCCGGCGTCGCGCACCGCGACCGTGATGTCGAGCGGTTCGGTGAACTTGTCCTCGAGGTAGGGCCGGATGTCCGCCTCGGTCAATCCTTGGGTGTCTCCGTCAAGGGTGAGGGACCGCAACGTCTCGGTGCCCGTGAGCGCCCAGCGCGGGCGGTCCATGACGGACTCGGTCACCAACGCCGCGGCACCGAGGGAAAACAGCGCGCCGGCGATGGCCGCGGTGATCCACACGGCACGGCGGCCAGGGCGCGGCAGGCGGAATCTCCGGCGATCGCCGGAGACGGGTTGTTCACGGCCCTCGCCGCTTCCGGCCGGCGGGCCGTTCAGGGCGCTGGCCGCGGCATTCGCGGCGTCCAGCACCTCCAGGATGCGGTTCGAGCCGTGGGCCGGGAGCCCCAGCCCCACCCGCAGCGAGGTGAAGTCCTCCCCGGGGCGCGGGCGCGTCTTCACCCGGCCCCGGCGATGCCGGCGCAAGGTTCGATTGACCGAGGTGATGCTGCGTTCCAGCTCGTGTTCGGCCTTCTTCCACGCCGCGAGGGCCGCAGTCGCGTGATGGTTTTTGGCTCCGGCGCCCAGCAGGGCCACGAGGGCTTTCTCCATGCGCCGGACGCGCTGGGGCGCGACGGTGCCGGTCGGTGCCGCGGCCAGCCGGGCCAGCAATTCCCGCGTGGCAAACGCCATGGGCGCCGCCAGCTTGTCGAAGGTCCTGGCGCTTCCCTCCAGGCCTCCGAGCACCGAGCCTGCACCCATCAGGGCATCCGCGGAGGCCACCAGGCGCCGTGCCTTGGTTTCGAAGGCCACCACCATTGCCGCGGTGCGCGGCCTCAGCGACGTCCGGGGGTTGTCAACGGCGTCAATCACCGACTCTTCGCTTCGCGCCATGGCCAGCGAGGACTCGCGGATCTGCCGCCACGTCGCGGCGAACGCGGGCGGCCTTCGGTCCGGATCGGTGCTCCGGAACGTCACCTCGAGGGCTTCGAGTTCCAGCACGACCCCGGCCAGCTGCAATTGGGCGGCGGCCAGCCGGCGATAAAGCGCCACCCGCCGTCGGCGCCGGGGGAGCGAAAGTCCGAAGGCGAGCACCGTCAGCAGCAGGCCGAGCGCGGTGCCGGCGACCCAGAACTCGGGGGTGCGGATCCGCCCGTCATCCAGGACCTCGGCCGCCCGCTGCGCCGCGGCCGCAACCGCCGCCGGGCCATGCCCCAGGCCCACGTTGTCCATGTAGGCGTTGTGGATGTCGAACCGGTTCGCGGTGTTCACATCGCGATCCGCGTCGGCGGGGTGGATGCCGGCCCCATTGAAGCGTTCCTTGCGCTCGGAATTCAACGCGTCGTCGACGATGGCGGTGGTGAGGATGACGTTCGCCCCCGGATCCACGCGTCCCTGGAGCTCGTCATAGGACAGCAGCCGGTCCGTGACCAGGATGTTCAGCGGTTTCCAGGCAAGGATCGGCTCGGTGAGGACCGCGTCGACGGTCTCCTGAGAGATGTTCAGCCGGAGCTCGCCCTGGACGACGATCTTCACCGGTGCCGTCGGCCGGGCCGTGACGGCGTTGAACCCGGTCACGGCGAAGAGCATGGTGCCGAGGCCCAGCAGGAGGGCGACCCAGGGGACGCCGAATGAGGGCTTGCGTCGGGCGGTGATCAGGGGTTGGCTCATCGGCTCATTCGAAGGTGGAGGGGGGTCGGCCCCATGATTCTAACGTCTCTTGAATAACCGCGGTGCCGTAGGTCGGCAGTGGGTAACATTGCGGGCTGGTCGTGCGGGGACGGCCAGCCGGGACGCGGTGGGACCATAATGCAGTCATGAGCAAATCCTTCACCCTGGTACAACTGCGCTACTTCGGGGCGGTGGCCCGGCTGGAGAACATGACGGCGGCGGCGGCCGAGCTGAATGTCACCCAGTCCACGCTTTCATCGGCCATCGCCCGGCTCGAGGAGGAGTTCGGCGCGTCACTGTTCACCCGGCTATCCAGCAAGGGGCTGCGCCTGACCCCGTCCGGAAAGCGGCTGTTGCTGGGATCCCAGGCCTTTCTGGAGGAGGCCGACCTGCTCTACCAAGCGGTCCTCGATGAAGGCGAGGCGCTCGCCGGGGAACTGGTGGTGGGCATGTACTCGCCCTTGGCGCCGTTCAAGGCACCGGTGATCCTGCAGGAATTCGAGGCCGTCCACCCCCACGTGAAGGTCAGTTTCCACGAAGGGGACCAGGAATCGCTGCGCCAGGCGCTGCTCGACGGTGTCTGCGAGTTGGCGCTGATGTACGACCAAGGAGTGGGCACGGAATTCGATCGGCGGGTCCTGGAGCGGATCCCGCCGCACGTCCTGGTCCCGGCCGACCATCCCCGCGCGGCTGCGCCGCAGGAGCCGGTCAGCTTGCGGGACTTCGCCGATGAGCCATTGATCCTGCTGGATGCCAAACACACCCGCGAGTACTACCTGGACATGTTCAGCCAACTCGGAATCCGACCCTCCATCCGACATGTGGTCTCCGGCTACGAGACGGTGCGCTCCTATGTGGCCCGCGGCCACGGGTATTCGCTACTGAACCAGCGGCTGACCAACGAACTGACCTATGCCGGCGGCTCCGTGGTGCCCCTTGACATCATCGAGGACCTGCCGCCGATCGAGATGTCGCTGGTGCGCCCCGTGGGGGCCAAAGCGACCCGCAAATCACTCGCGTTCGAGCAGGTCTGCATCGGGCTCTACGGGTCTGTCCTCGGTCAAGCGACCTCTGCCTGATCGAATTCCCATCGATTCGCTCGATGGCCCTAACCGAAATAATCCGTTAGACCTATGTGACAGCGATCACCACAATGGTTCCAAGGGTAAACATCAAAGCCGCCGCTTGAGCCAATGGGGCAAGCGGACCGCACACTCAGGAGCGTCGATGAAGACCGAGATCCAATCCCAGGAACCGCAGGCAAGACTTCGCCAAGGCCACAAGGCAGCCAACGGCATGCAAAAGCGGGTGCTCGCCGGCGGCAGCATCGGGCAGTTCATTGAGTTCTACGACTTCACCCTGTACGGACTTTCCGCGGTCGTGCTCTCCCAGCTCTTCTTCCCCGGCACCAGTGCATTGGCAGGCCTGCTGGCAACCTTCGCAACCTTCGGCGTCGCCTTCCTGGTCCGCCCGCTGGGCGGACTGTTCTTCGGGGCGCTGGGGGACAAGATCGGGCGCCGCAAGGTCCTGTTCATCACCCTGCTGTCCATCGGTGCGGCCACCGCGATGATCGGCCTGCTGCCCACCCACGCGGCCATCGGCGCAGCTGCCCCCATCTTGCTCGTGCTCTGCCGCATGATCCAGGGGTTCTCCGCCGGCGGCGAATCAGTCGGGGCCCCGGCCTTCGTCTTCGAACACGCACCGATCAACAAGCGCGGCTTCTGGCTCAACATCACCCTGGCCGCCACCGCGCTGCCCTCGGTCTTCGGTGGCACGTTGATCCTGGTGCTCTCCAGCTCCATGTCCTCCGAGGCATTCATGTCCTGGGGCTGGCGCATCCCGTTCCTACTGGCCCTGCCCATGGCCTTCTTTGGACTGTGGATCCGCGCCAAGACCGAGGAATCCGAGGCCTTCAAGGCCGTGTTGGCCAAGGAAACCTCCAAGGAATACAGCCCCATTCGTGAGGCCTTCGCCGAGAACAAGGTCCGCATGCTGCAGGTCATCTTCGTGATGGGCCTGACCGCCATGGGCTTCTACTTCCTCTCGGGCTACTTCGTTTCCTACGTCCAGGTCACCGGAAACCTCAGCCGTGACCAGTCGCTGCTGGCCAACGCCACGGCCATGCTCTTCTACGCATTGCTGCTGCCGGTCGGCGGGATCATCGGCGACAAAGTGGGCCGCAAGCCGATGTTGATCGCGGGCTCCGCGGCACTGGCCCTGCTGTCCATTCCGTGCTTCATGCTCGTCACCTCCGGCTCGCTGCCCCTGGCCATTGCCGGCCAGCTGCTCTTCGTGGTCCCGATGTGCATCTACGGCGGCGGCTGCTACACCTTCTTCGTCGAAATATTCACCACCCGCACCCGCTTCACCTCGGCCGCCATCAGCTACAACGTCGGCTACGCGATCTTCGGTGGATCCGCGCCCTTTGTCGGAACCTTCCTGGTTTCCCAGACCGGACTGAGTGCGGCACCGGGTTACTACATGGCGGGTGCAGCGGTGATCGTGTTCCTGCTGTTGACCCTCACCAAGGTCCCGGAGACCCACCACCGCGTCGGCTGACCACTGTCCAACACCCCACGCGAACCACCGAACCACTGCAAGGAGCACCCACCCCCATGAGCGATGCAACATTCCTGACCGATTTCCACCACGTCGCCGCCATCGGTGCCACCGAGAATAACGGCGTCGAGCGCCAGGCCGCCACCGAGGCCGACAAAGCAACCCGCGACTGGTTTGCCGCCTTCGCCAAGGAACGAAACTGGGAGGTGCGCGTCGACGGGATCGGGAACATGTTCGCCCTGATCGAGCTGGTTCCGGGGGCCCCGTACATCCTGCTCGGATCCCACCTGGATTCCCAGCCGCTGGGCGGGCGCTTCGACGGGGCCTATGGGGTGCTGGCGGGTCTGCACGCCGCCGAACGCGTGGCCGAATCCCTGGCCGCCACGGGCACCATCCCGGTCTTCAACCTGGCCGTCGTCAATTGGTTCAACGAGGAGGGCGGACGCTTTGCCCCCTCCATCATGGGTTCCTCGGTCTTCGCCGGGCTGATGGACCAGGAGAAGATGCTCGCCGTCAAGGACCTGGCCGGGACCTCCGTCGCGCAGGCGTTGGAAACCATCGGCTACCTGGGCACCGACGAACGCCCGGACCTTGCCGGCTATGCGGAGATCCACATCGAGCAGGGCAGGATCCTGGAGCGCGAGGGCATCACCCTCGGAGCCGTCGACTACTCCTGGCACACCCAGAAACTGGACATCGAGGTGCTAGGCGAGCAGTCGCACACCGGGGCTACGGCCATGGCCGACCGCCACGACGCGCTGGTGGCCGCCTCCAAGGTGGTGCTGTTGGTCCACGATGTCACCCAGAAGTTCGCCCCCGAGGCCTTGGTGTCCTCGGTCGGCCAGCTGACCCTGGAACCGAACTCCCCGATCGTGGTGGCCCGCCGGGTGCACCTGGTCGCGGACCTGCGTTCGGCAAGCCCGGAGATCGTCGCCGAGGCCCGGGCCTCGCTGCTGGCGGACATTGCTCAGATCGCCCAGGAGCACGACATCCGGATCAACGTCAACGACTTCGACGTGCGCGGCATCCAGTACTACCCCGAGGACGGGCTGGAACTGACCGAGAAGGTCGCCGCGAACCTGGGCCTTTCGGTGCGCCGGATCCGCACCATGGCCGGACACGACTCGGTAGCCATGAACCGCATCGTCCCCACCGTGATGATGTTCATTCCGTCGGTCGACGGGGTGAGCCACTGCGAACGCGAATTCACCACCGATGCCGACATGGTGGCCGGGGTGAAGGCGCTGGAATCCGTGGCCCGGGAAATGGTCAATGGCGCGCTGGCCCCAATCGACTCGACCGAACAGGAACTCTCCAAGGTCGGTGCCGCGTGACCCCGGGCGTAGCCATCGCCGTGGACTCGCTGGCGCTATTGCCTGCAACCGAGGCCCTCGCAGGTTTCCGGTCCCTGGAAATCTCGCCCGTGGAGGTCCTCGAGGCGCAGATCCAGCGGATCCAGGAGCACAACGGCGACCGGGAGACCGGCATCAATGCATTTACCGAGACGCTCTTTGACTCCGCCCGCGCGCAGGCACGTGTCGCGGCGGATCAGTACGTGCGGCTGGCGCGGGAGGGCGGGGTCGTCCCCGCGCTGCTGGGGCTGACCGTGGCCACCAAGGAAAAGCACGGGATCGCCGGGCTCAAGCTCGAGCAGGGCCTGGCCGCCCACCGCGGACGCATTGCGCCTGTCGACCACCCCGTGGTGGAGCGCCTCAAGGCCGCCGGCGGGATCATCCACGCCCGCACCACGAGCCCCGAGTTCAGCTGTGCCACCACGACGCACTCGCCCATGTGGGGGGTCACCCGGAATCCGTGGAACACGCGGGCCACCCCCGGGGGATCCTCCGGAGGCTCCGGGGCGGCACTGGCCGCCGGGTTCACCACGCTGGCCACTGCCTCGGACATCGCCGGGTCCACCCGCATTCCGGCCGGGTTCACCGGGACCGTGGGCTACAAAGCACCCTATGGCCGGATCCCGGGGGCCGGCGTGCTGGCGGCCGACCGGTACCGCGGCGACGGGCCAATGGGGCGCACCGTTGCAGACACCGCGCTGCTGGCCGGCGTCATGTCCGGACGCCACCACACCGATCACGGATCCTGGGGCGAGAACGGCCTCAACCCGCTCGCCGCGGGGGATGTTGCGGGGTTGCGCATCGGGCTGTCGCTCACGCTGGGCAACTACCCCGTGGCAGCGGAGATCCGAGAAAACACCCTCAAGGTTGCCCGGGCACTGGAAGCCGCGGGAGCCGTGGTCGTGCCGGTTGACTTGCCGTGGACCACTGCGCGCATCACCGAGACAACATTCGCCCACTTCGGGCACATCTTGGGCCCGGCCATGGCAACGGAAACCGCAGGGACTGAGTGGGAGCTGGCGGCCTACACGGCCCGGTTCATCAAGGACGCTGCCGAGGCTGCCCAGCGGCACTCGCTTCTCGATTCCCTGGCCATGGACCACGTGCTTCAGGCCGAGCTGGCCGCGGCGATGGCGGGGCTCGATGCGCTGTTGTGCCCGACCTCGGCCGTGGCTTCGCTGGCCGCCGACGGGGACTACCTCGACGGCATCGACACCGCCCGCGGGCACCTGGGCCACTATTGGGAGGCCCATCTGACCAGCGCGTTCAATGTCGCCAACCGCTGCCCGGTCGTTGCCGTTCCCAGCGGGATGTCAAACGATTCGGTGCCCACCGGCGTGCAGGTCATCGGCCATCCCTTCGACGAGGCCATGGCCTTCCGCGTGGCCGCGGCTGTGGAATCCCTGGTTCCCGGACCGGGTTTCCCACTCCTGGGGTAGCCCGGGCACCCCGCGTCAGGCGTGCCCCAGCTCCGCGTCCGCCGACGAAACAAAGTCGCGCTCCCATTCCTCCGCCACGCGCAGCAGCAATGACTGGAATGCCACCTCGGCTGGGGCCCGCACCCGGTCGTGCCTCTGCGCCAGCAGCACCCGCCGGGACGGCGCACTGTCGCCCAGTCGCAGGACCTGGACTCCGGGGTGCTTGATGACAACGGCGCTCAGCGGCGCCAGGGCGATGCCGAGCCCCACGCTGACCATTGCCTGGGCTTCCTGGTAGTCGTTCGCCTGGAATGAGATGCGCGGGGAGAACCCCGCCGCGTTGGCCGAGCGCTGCAGCACCTCGCCCACCGGATGGTTGTGTGCCCGAACGATCCACTGCTCCGCGCCGAGATCGGCCATCGACACCTCGCCGCGCTGCGCCAGCGCGTGCTCCGCTCCCACCAGGAGAACGGTCGGCTCTTCGAACACCGGAAGCAAGTCGAACTTCTTGGGATCCAAGGGGTTCCACTCATACTCCCACAGGAGGCTGAGGCCCAATTCCCCGCGCGCGAGCAACTCGAGCAGGCCATCGAGGCGGCTGCTGGTCACGTGCAATTTGATCGCCGGGTATTGGCTGCGGAACCGGCTGATGACCAGGGGCAGGAATGAGCCCCCGAGCGTGGGGAATGTCCCGAGGTTCAGGCTGCCGCCGCCGACGCTGGCCAGTTGGGCCAGGTCTGCCATCGCCGCATCCATCTGATGCAAGATCGTCCGGGCGTGGCCGGCGAGCACGTGGCCCGCATCCGTCGGGACCATTCCGCGCGACCGGCGCCGCAGCAACGGCTGCCCGACCTCCTCCTCGAGCTTCCGCAGCTGCTGGGAAACGGCCGAGGGCGTGTAGAAGAGCTCGTCGGCGGCGGCGCTAACCGACCCCGTCTCAACGACTCTTAGTAAAACCTGAAGTCTCTTTACATCCAGCATCGTCTCTCCTTGTAGCAGTGCTTCAGGTATCTGTAGTTGTGCTGATTTTCGCTTGACACTCGTGATGTCTGGCCGTACCGACGGTGCCACAAGGTGATCAAGGAATGTCTTCGGTGACCGCTCCGGGCAAATCTAATCAACGAATGAAGCATTTATACATGATGCTCGACTTTTTGTAAATGGTAATTCAAGCACACACATCTCACCATGGGTAGAGAAACATGTGCCGGCAGTCACACCGGCGCTTCACTCGTATCGACTTGGACGGCAGATGAAAACCATGACCCATGTGGTACCCGCGGTGTGGATGAGGGGAGGGACCAGCAAATGCTGGGTCTTTGAACGCGATTCCCTCGATGTCCCCGGCTACACCCTCGATGAAACACTGCTGCGGCTCTACGGCAGTCCGGACCCCCGGCAGATCGACGGCGTGGGCGGGGGCACCTCGACGACCAGCAAGGCCGTCATCCTTTCGCCCTCCTCCGATCCCGACGTCGACGTCGAGTACACGTTCGCCCAGGTCGGTATCGACGAAGGCAGGGTCGACTGGGGAAGCAACTGCGGCAACTGCTCGGCCGTCGTGGCCCCCTACGCCTTGGACCAGGGCTGGGTCCGGCCCCATCCCGGCGAAACGCTGGTGCGGACCCGCAACACCAACACCGGCCAGTTGATCCTGCAGCGCGTTTCCACCCCCGACTGCCGCTGGGATCCGCAACTGGACACCCACATCCCGGGTGTACCCTTCCCGGGCACCGCGGTGGGTCTCGGATTCGTCGACCCGGCCGGGCGGACCACCGGTTCGCTCCTGCCGACCGGGAACCCGGTGGATGTCCTGGAGGTCCAGGGCGTGGAAGTCGAAGCCACGCTGCTGGACGCCGGCGCCCCGCTGGTCATTATTTCCCCGGCAACAGCCGGCCTTGCCGGGATCCCGTTTGGGAACTGGCAGCTGGAGGTCCTTCCCGAGCTGGAGCGCCTCGACGCGATCCGCCGGGCCGGCGCCGTGGCCATGGGCCTGGCCCCCAGCCCCGAAAGTGCCGCGCGGGCCGTCCCGAAGTTGGCCATCGCCGGTCCGCTCGATGCATCTGCCGATCCGTCCGAGGAAGCCGCCGTGCAGATCATGATGCTCTCCATGGGCAATCCGCACCCCGCGCTGGCCATCACCGGCAGCGTGGGACTGACCATTGCGGCAGGCACCCCGGACAGCGTCGTGTTTCGCGCCCTCGCCGCCCCGGCGGGGCAGGACCTGAAGATCCGCACCCCGGCGGGCATCGTTTCCACCTGGCGGCGCACCCTCGAGGGCAGCGACGTCGTCGGCTCCACGCGAACCGCCCGCGTACTTGCGCGGGCCACGCTGCCCATCCCTTCCCGCGGATCCGACGCGGCGCACTCCCCGTCCACACCGAAGGAGAACATCATGCCCACCCCTCCAGAACCCGAGCTCGACGACGTGGCAGCGCTGCCACGGCACGTCCAGCTTCCCGATCCGCCCCGGCATTCCCGGCGCTCGGTGCTCTCGGCCGTCGGCCTCTTCGCCGCGCTCGGCCTAAGCACCACCATCTTCGGCGGAAGCCTGTTGAACCCTCCGGCGACCACGGAGGACGGCGACTTCGCCGGCGAGACGATCGAGCTCACCATCCCGCTGGCCGAGGGTGGCGGCACCGATACCTGGGCACGCTTCATCGGCTCGGAAATGGTCCACTTCATTCCCGGCACCCCGGGCTTCGCCCCGACCAACGAGTCCGGCGGCGAGGGGATCACCGGATCCAACCACTTCGCCACCTCGGCCCGAGACAACGGCACGGAGCTACTGGTCAGCACCGCCAGCACCGTCGTTCCCTGGGTGCTCGGCCGCGATGCGGTGAAATACTCCTTCGACGAGCTCACACCCATCCTGGTCAACGGCACCGGAGGCGTCATCTATGGCCGCACCGGAGCCGGCGTGAACGGCCTGTCCGACCTGGTGGACCGCGACAAGCCGTTGGTCTTCGGCGGCATCAGCGCCACCGGGCTGGACCTGACCACCCTGGTGGCCTTCGACCTGCTGGAGGCCGAGACCACCGCAACCTTCGGCTTCGAAGGACGCGGCCCGGTCAACCTGGCCCTCCAGCGTGGCGAGGTGGACATCGACTACACGACCACCAGCTCCTACGCCTCGGCCGTGAAGGGCATCGTCGAGGAGGACAAAGCCACCGTGCTGATGTCCTTCGGACAGCTTGACGCCCAGGGCAACGTTGCCAGGGACCCGAACTTCCCCGACGTGCCCACAGTGGTGGAGGCCTACAAGGAAATCCACGGAACCGAGCCGGCGGGGGAGAAGCTCGAAGCCTACAAGACGCTCCTGGGCCTGACCTACACCTACCAAAAGGGACTGTGGGCACCGGCGGGAACCCCGGCCAAGGCCGTGGAACTGCTGCGCGAATCGGCCCACAAGATGTCCGAGGACACCGCCTTCAATGACAAGGCCGACACGATCCTGGGCGGCTATCCGATCAGTGCTGACGCACAGCTTCCGCAGCGTGTTGCCGAGGCCTACACGGTGACCGACAGCACCCGCCAATACGTGCAGCGCCTGCTGCACGACACCTACGACATCACTGTCGAGTAAAGGACCCATCATGCTCGATTCAGCCATGGCCGCACTGGCCTCCCTGGCGGACCCCTCGTTGCTGTTAATGCTCCTCATCGGAGTCGTGGCGGGACTTGTCATGGGTCTCATCCCGGGACTCGGCGGCACCGGTGCCGTCGCCATCCTCCTGCCCGTCACCTTCGGCATGGAACCGGCTTCCGCGCTCGCCCTGCTCATCGGGGCGCTGGCCGTCGTCCACACCTCGGACACCGTCTCGGCCGTGTTGCTCGGTGCCCCGGGGTCGGCCTCGGCCTCCGTCACCATGCTCGACGGCTACTCCATGGCGCGGAAGGGCCAGGCAAAACGCGCGTTGAGCCTGGCGTTCCTTTCCTCCATGGCCGGCGGCGTCATCGGTGCGGTGGGCCTCACGCTCGCCATCCCGCTGGCACGTCCGCTCGTTCTTTCCTTCGCCAGCCCCGAGCTGTTCATGCTTACGGTTCTCGGCGTGGCCCTGGCGGCCGTGCTCTCCCGCGGCAACGTCGTCAAGGGACTCGTGGCCGGCATGCTCGGCCTGCTGCTGGGCATGATGGGCACCTCGCCCACCACGGCCGAGGAACGCTTCACCTTCGGCAGCCTCTTCCTCGGGGACGGCCTCTCCCTGGTCGCCGTGGCCCTGGGCATCTTCGGCCTGGCCGAGATCGCATCGCGGGCCAGCCAGCGCCGCGGCGAGGACGCGCCCATCGAGGTCACCGGCGGGTGGGGATCGGGCATCCGTGAATGGTTCACCCACTGGTCCCAGGTCATTCGCGGATCACTGATCGGCATCTGGGCCGGCATCCTCCCCGGCGTCGGGGCCACCGCGGGCACTTGGCTGGCCTACGGCCAGGCCGTGGCCACCGCCAAGGACAAGCGCAAGTTCGGCAAGGGTGACCCCCGCGGAATCGTCGGACCGGAAAGCGCCAACAACTCCGTAGAGGCCGGCGACCTGATCCCGACCCTGCTCTTCGGCATCCCCGGCGGCGTGCCCTCGGCCATGCTCCTGGGAATGCTGCTGACCTACGGCATCCAGCCGGGCCCGGCCATCATCAACGAGCACCTGGACCTGATGTACCTGATCGTCTGGTCGTTCGCGATCGCCTCCGTGCTCGGTGCGTTGTTCTGCTTCCTCGCCGTTCGTCCGCTGTCCTCCCTCACCAAGGTTCCCTTCGCGGTGCTTTCGGCCGGACTCATCGCCATCATGCTCCTGGGCGCCTTCCAGGAAGGCGGCCAGCTCGGCGACCTGTGGGTCATGGTCCTGCTTGGCGTGGCCGGCTGGGTCCTGAAGTCAACAGGCTTCCCGCGTGCACCGTTCCTCATCGGCTTCGTCCTGGCCATTCCGCTGGAGCGCTACTACTTCCTGACCGACAGCCTTTACGAGGGCTTCGAATGGATGCTTCGCCCGGGAACCATGGTCTTCATCGCCATCCTCGTGCTGCCGATCCTCTGGAACATCTTCAAGTGGTTCCGCGCCCGCCGCAACCTGGACAGCGACGACGATGCAAGCTTCGAGTCCGCGGCCGATGCCGACGCCCCGCTGAAAAACAGCACCTGGTCGCTCGGTGCGGGCGCCGGTGCCCTCATCGTGTTCATCGGTTCCATCGCCCTGTCTTCGCAGTTCTCCTCCGAGGCGCGGTTGGTTCCGCAATTGGTCGGATGGGCAGGCCTGCTGCTCACCGTGGCACTCCTGGTCCAGGAAATCCGGGTGTGGCGCAAGAAGCGTTCGCAGATTCCGTTCAACGCCGATATGGGTGGGACACCGCCGCGAGGCGAGGCCACCCCCGGGGGAAGCTTGGTCCCCGCAGGGGGAAGCTCCGCGCTCGAAGGCTCTGCCCAGCACCTCGCCACCGTGGCCGGCACTGCTGTCGAGACGGAAAAGCCGCGGGCGGACACGCACTTCGCGTTCAAGACCTTCGGATGGATGGTTGGCTTCCTGGTCCTGACCGCACTGTTGGGATACCTCGCCGCGGTGATGATTTTCGTCCCGGCCTTCCTGCTCATCGTGGCCAGGGCGCGGGTCAAGACCACGGTGATCTACACCGGCATCCTCTTCATTGTGCTGATGCTGCTGCCAAGCCTGCTGCCCATCGATCTGCCCCAGGGCTGGCTCGGCCAGCTCGTTTCCTGACCTTTTTCACGAAGGAGAAGAACATGGCCATTGTGGCTTGCTACACCGACACCCCCGAGGGGCGCGCCGCCGTTGCCAGGGCCCACCAGGAATCGACCCGTCTGGGCGAAGAACTGGTGGTTGTCAACATCGACGGCAACGGATCCGGCGACGGGGATGAAACCAGCGGGCTCGACCTCGCCGGATCCGGCGAGGGGACGAGCCGGGTCAGGGTGGTGCCGCGCTCGCCGTCCATCCATGATGCCGCCGACCTGGTCCTGCAGACCCAGCAGGATACCAATGCCACCCTGATCGTCCTCGGACTGCGGCGTCGTTCCAGGGTGGGGAAGCTGATCATGGGCAGCCACGCCCAGCGCATCCTCATCGAGGCAGACTGCCCGGTCCTCACCTTGAAGGCGGTCTAACCAAAAAGCCCCCCACGACAAATCGGCAGAGCTAGCCGTCGTTGGGGAAAAGAGAGGTCCGTCCGGCGTCAGCCGGGCGGACCTTTCCCATAATTGCACGCAGCGTCCGGCCCCCTGTGGCAATACATCACGCAACGTGACGAGCCGGTCGACCCCCGGAAGCGGCATCTCTGATAAGCAATGCTTCAACCAGATGTATCTTTGGTTCATTCTCTGGAATCTCGGAGCGCATTAGCGACAATACGTCGATTGCGGCCCCTAGCCGGGGCGACAATTGGGCCCATTAGGGGCGTAATCACAGTGAATTAAGCACTTCTACATACTCTTTCATCATATTCACATGGTCTTCATTTGTGATCCAGCCTATTGTTTTGTGACGCCCGGCTCATATGACCCGATCCACATGAGCGGCACGACGAGACGTAGGAATTGCGATGAAGATACAAGCCGAATGGATGCGCGGAGGTACCAGCAAGTGCTGGGTCTTCGAAACCGATCACCTGGAGACGACCGCAACCAATCTCGATGAACTGCTTCCCCGGATGTTCGGCAGCCCCGATTCACGGCAGATTGACGGCGTCGGAGGGGCAACCTCGACGACCAGCAAGGCAGTGATCCTCCACAGGTCCTCCGACCCCGAGGTCGATGTGGAATTCACCTTCGCCCAGGTCGGCATCGAAGAGGCCACCGTGGACTGGGGAAGCAACTGCGGAAACTGCTCCGCGGTCGTGGGACTGTATGCCATCGAGAAGGGCTGGGTGCTCCCGTCCGGGGACGCAACCCTGATCACCACCCGGAATACGAACACCGGGCAGATCATCGTCCAGCGCGTGCCCACCCCCGGCAGGGCCCTGCCCATCGTTCCCGATGCCCACATGCCCGGCGTCGTCTTTCCCGGGTACAAGGTCGGACTCGGCTTCCGGGATCCGGCGGGAATGACCACCGGCAGCCTGCTGCCCTCCGGTGCGGCCAACGACTTGCTGGACGCTGACGGCACCCAATGGACCGTGTCCATGGTGGACGCAGGGGCGCCGGTCGTGATTGTCCGCGCCGAGGACCTGGGGCTGGACACCGCCCGATACGAGACCTGGGTCGACGGAGTCGAACTGCAGCTTGACACCCTGGAAAAGATCCGCCGGCAGGCTGCCGTGCTCATGGGACTCGCGGCCACCCCCGCCGAGGCCGCCAGGGCCATCCCCAAGGTCGCCATCGTCGGAGCCCCGGCAGCCGATCCGGAGTGCGACGTGAACGTCATGATGCTCTCGATGGGCAAGCCCCACCCGGCGCTGGCCATCACCGGAAGCATCGCGCTGACCCTTGCGGCCCAGACCCCCGGGACCGTGCTGGGCGACATCACCGGTGCCATGCCGCGTGCCACGCTGCGGCTGCGCACCCCCGCGGGCGTGATCGAGACCTGGAGCGAGGAACGTGACGGTTCCCTGCTGGTCGGCGTCGACCGCACCGCCCGCACCATCGCCAGTTCCACCATCCACCTCCCCGAGGCCATCGGCAGCGCCGCCGAAACCTCGCTTGCAAGCGCCAGTTACTGAGGAGACACACCATGACCAAGACAGCATTGAAGCCAGCTCCACCGGCAGAGAACGACCTTCGCGAAGCGTCATCCGTGCGACCGGCCCGCAAGCGCCGTGTCATGCTTATTTCGGTCGCCGCGATCGCCTTCCTCGGTCTGCTCGCCCTCGTCATGGGGCGTGCCATCTTCGCCCCGGCGGCCGCCGCTGATTCGGAGCCGCCCATGACTTCCACACAGATCATCCCGCTGGTCATCCTCGTCGTGATGTTTATCGTCGCGACGAAATGGCCAGTGAACATCGGCGTGATGGGGCTGGTGGCATCCTTCGGCGTCGGCTACTTCATGCTTGGCATGAGCGACAAGGAGATCCTGGCGGACTTCCCGGCCAGCATCGTGCTGACCATCATTGGCGTCACCTACTTCTTCAGCATGGCCCAGCACAACGGGACCATCGACATCATCGTCCGCAGCTGCGTGCGCATGGTGCGCGGCAAGACGATGTTGTTGCCCTGGGTGTTCTTCCTGGTTGCCGCCGCACTGACGTCGCTGGGCACCTTCTCCCCGGCGGCAGTCGCACTGCTGGCCCCAGCTGCCATCGGCTTCGCCTACGAGTCGCGGATCCACCCGGTGCTCATGGGCGCGTTCATCATCAATGGTGCCCACGCCGGCGGATTCTCGCCGCTGTCTGTGGCAGGTGTGCTGGTCCACGACATCTCGCTGGAAAACGGCTTCCCCATTTCCCCGGGCGGACTCTTTGTCGCCAGCTTCGTCATCAACCTCATTCTTTCCGTGCTGACCGTTGTGGTGTTCGCCCTCCTGGGCAAGCTGCGCGACGGCGACGGCAGCGCGCACATGGCCGAGGTCGCCGCGGGCAGCACCCGTCCCCGGGGACAGCAGATCTTCACACTGGCACTGATCGGCGCGATGCTCGTTTGCGCCCTGGGCTTCGGTCTGCCTATCGGCTTTGTCGCGTTGAGCGCCGGATTGCTGCTGGCCCTGTTCAACATCAAGGCGCAGCAAAAGTTCGTCGCCGGGATCTCCTGGTCGACCGTCCTGTTGGTGGCGGGCATGATCACCTACGTCTCGCTGCTCACGCATGTTGGCGTCATCGACACCCTGGCCCACAAGGCCCTGGCCCTGGGCGCGCCCATCCTGATCGCACTGGTGCTGTGCTACGTGATCGGCGTCGGCTCGGCCTTCGCTTCCTCCACCGCACTGCTGGCCGCCTTCATTCCGCTGGCCGGTCCGCTGCTGGCCGTCAGCTCGCTGAGCGCCTCCGGCACGGTGGCGGCCATCGCCATCGCCGCAACCGTGGTGGATGTTTCGCCGTTCTCCACCGCCGGAGCGCTGGTCGTCGCCAACGCCCATGAGAACGACCGCCAGCGCGTCTACAAGCAGCTGATGTACTACGCAGGCGGGATCGTCCTGGCGGCCCCGGCCCTGACCTGGGCATTGCTGGTTCCCACCGGGATCATGTAAACACCCGATTCACAGTCGAAGAGTAGGCAGGGGCCCGAGAAAGGGTCCCTGCCTACTCTTGATTTTCGCGGGTTCTGGCGGGATCGGGATCCTCTACGGCCTCGATCCCGACCAGCCACTCGATGACCACCCGGCGCATGGCCTCGTCCTTGAATCTGTACCAGGCTTCGCGTTCCTCCGGGAAGAAGCCGAGCACGTCCTTGAAATGGCGGAACGGCTTGTGCCGGATCAACGCCTGCTCGAGCTCGGCGCGGGCCTTTCCTTCCGCCAGGGAACGGGTGAAATCCTCCATGTGCTGGTAGGACTCGTAGGATTCAATGCGGTCGACCCCGGCATACTTCTCGTCTTCGAGTTCCTCCGAATCGACCTCGAGGTCGTCGTCGTCGAGTCCGACCATGACAAGCTCGCCCGTGAGGGTGTTGAGGTAGTACTCCACGCCCAAGGAACCGTCATCCTGCATGGCCATGGCGATCATGTCCAGATCGAGATCTTCGAGTTTCAGCATCTAGCTTCCTTGCAGTGGATCGGAGCGGTGTCTCCTCCAGCCTTGCGCCACACCGGGGTGTGCGCAAGTGCACCGCCGGAAACTGCCGAAGTCGGGGACGACCGTCCCTGCGCCATCCGTATACGAATCCGTGCGCCGCTGGTAAGAATGAAGATAGTGGCGGTTGATCCCGCGCCCGGGTTTCCGCCGCTTCGCCCGGGCCCTGTGAAAGACGACCGGGCCTGCGCAACACTCGCAATTCCTTCCCGAGCACCATGCGCGAAAGGCCAGAGATGAAAACCAGAGCAGCAATCGCCATTGCCCCCGAAACCGATCTGGAGATCAGGGAGGTCGAAGTCGACGAACCCCGTGCCGACGAGTTGCGGGTGAGGATGGTTGCCTCAGGTGTCTGCCACACCGACGCCATCATCCGCGACCAGTGGTACCCGGTGCCGCTGCCGGTGGTCCTGGGCCACGAGGGTGCCGGGATCGTCGAGGCCATGGGGTCCGACGTGCAGGGATTTTCCGTGGGCGACAAGGTCGTCATCGGTCCGGCCTTCTGCGGCCGCTGCGAGCAATGCCTGGCCGGGCACCCGATGTACTGCGTGAACTTCTACGACCGGAACTTCGGTGTGCAGCGACCCGACGGCTCGAAGGCCTTCTCCGACGCGCAGGGGCCCATTGGATCGCACTTCTTCGGCCAGTCGTCCTTTGCCGAGCTCACCAACGTGGTGGCCCACGGGGCGGTCAAGGTCCCCGATGGCGTGCCGCTGGAGATCCTTGGCCCCCTGGGCTGCGGCATCATGACCGGTTCCGGGGCCGTGCTCAATGTCCTGCAGCCGCACCCAGGTTCCTCCATCGCGGTGTTCGGCACCGGAGCCGTGGGCATGGCCGGCATGCTGGCAGCCAAGGCCGCCGGCGCGACGACGATCATCATGGTGGACATTGTCCCCGAACGCCTGGAATTCGCCAAGGAACTGGGTGCCACCCACACCGTGAACTCCAAGGAGACCGACCCGGTCGAGGCGATCAAGGAAATCACCGGTGGGGGCGCCAACTTCGCGCTGGACACCACTGGTGTGCCCCCGGTGTTCTCCCAGATGACCCAGTCATTGGCCACCCGGGGCCACGGTGCCTTGGTCGGCGCCGCCAAGCTGGGGACCGAGGCACCGTTCGCCATCGGCAACCTGCTGCTGACCGGGATCAAGGTTTCCATGGTCATCGAGGGCGACGCGGTGCCCAAGGAATTCATTCCCCGGCTGGTCAGCCTGCACGCCGGCGGCCTGTTCCCTTTCGACAAGCTGATTAAGAAGTACCCGTTCGAGGACATCAACCGGGCCTTCGCCGATTCCGCGGACGGTTCGACGCTCAAGCCGGTCATCGTGTACTAACGCCATCGGATTCGGCATACCGGGTGGGCGGACATTTCACGTGGGGCATGTCCGCCCACCCTTCCCGCGAGGCAACGGCTTCGGGCTCAGCCGTCCCAGGTGAAGCGCGGCCTATCGCCTTCCAGAAACGCGCGTTGACCGACGGCGAAGTCCTCGCTGGCCGGCAGCTTCGCCCATTCCTCGCGCCACAGTTCGTCTTCCGCGCTGCTCCCGGAAACCATGGAATCGATTAACGCCTTCATGGTGTGGATCGAATATTGCGAGCGCGTGGCCATGCGGGCGACCAGGCCCTGGCTCAGGACCTCGAATTCGTCCTCCGGGACCACATCCGTCAACAGCCCCCAGGCCGCTGCCTTCGCCGCCGGGATCAGGTCCGCGCTGAACAGCACATACTTCGCCTTGTCCGCGCCCAGACGCTGGACCAGGCGTTCAATGCCCGAACGCGGGTAGATGATGCCCAATTTGGACGGGGTCACGGCAAGCCTGACAGAATCGGCGGCAATGCTCACGTCACAGGCCGAGGCAATCTGCCAGCCTCCGCCCATGCAAGTCCCGCGCACCAGCGCGACTGTCGGCTTGCGCGCCGCGCAGATCGCCGCATCGGCGGCACTGAGGTGGTCGATGGATTCCCCGTCCGGGCCCACATCGAACAAGACCCGGCTGAGTTCGTTGATGGCCGCACCGGCCGAAAAGTCGTCTCCGCTGCCACGCAGCGTAATGACCTTGACCTGGGGGTCGGCATCGAGCCGGCGCACCTGCGCGGCGAGGTCGATGCACATGTTCCGGGTCAGGGCATTGCGCCGGCGCGGGTTCTCAATCACGATCGCGCCGATGTCGCCCTTGATTTCACTGGAGATGCGGCCTGCCACCGTTTGGGCCGCTGCCACCGTCGATGCACTCATGCCGTCGCTCCGCTTGGGGTCAGGGCGGCAGGCTCCCGCACGATGCCCTCCGCCATCAGGCGGTTGATCTGTTCGTCGTCGAGTCCCATGCCGGAGAGGATCTCGCGGCTATTTTCGCCCAGGGCCGGCGGTGCCCGGCGCACCGGGGTGGGCGCATTGTCGATGCTCACGGGACCGCGCAGCACGCGCAGCTCCGATCCGTCGGCGCGCCGGGTTTCGGCAATCAGGCCGAGCGCGCGGGCCTGGTCGCTGTTGACCGCCTGCAGGTAGTCGAACACCGGACCGCTGGGGATGCCCACGCCATTGAGCTCCTCGATCCATGCGGCGGCCGGCCGGGTCGACAGCTCCCGGGTGATCAGCTCGTTGAGTTCCCCGCGGTGCAGTGCGCGGTCCCGGCCGATGCTGAAGCGCGGCTCTTCGGCCAGGTCGGTTCGCCCGATGACCGAGCAGAATGCGGTCCACTGCGGCTCTGTGGCAACCGCGACCACGATGTCGTCGCTGGCTGTGGCATAGGCACCGTAGGGGGCAATGGTTGGATGGTTGTTGCCCTGGGGTTCGGGCGCGCGATCCAGTGTCAACGCGGTTTGCCCCTGGAAGGCGGAGAGCCCCAGTGCGGTCTCGAACAGAGAGGTGGCGACGTTTTGGCCTTCCCCTCCCCGTGCCCGGGCGTAAAGCGCACTGACAAGTGCAAAGGCGGAGACCATGCCGGTGGTGATGTCGACGATCGGGATGCCCACGCGGTAGGTCTCGTCCGTGCTTCTGCCAGTGACCGAGGTCAGCCCGGAGGCGGCCTGGATGACCTGGTCCAGGCCGGCACGGTCCTTCCATGGTCCGGCGGTGCCGTAGCCGGTAATCGAGGACACGATCAGCCGTGGGTTGATGGCACGCAGTCGCTCGGCCCCGAGTCCCATCTTTTCCATGGTTCCGGGCTTGAAGTTCTCCACGAGCGCGTCGGCGTCGGCCAGTAGTCCGGCGAGCAGTTCCCTCCCGGCATCGCTGTAGAGATCCAACGAGATCGACTTCTTGTTCCGGTTAGTGGAATCGAAGTACAGGCTGTGATCCCCGTCGAACGGCGGCCAAGACCGCGAGGAGTCCCCGCCGGTGACGGTCTCGATCTTGATGACATCCGCACCCATGTCCGCGAGCAACGCTGTGCAGTAGGGGCCGGCCAGCGCACGGCTGAGGTCGATGACGCGAATACCGCTCAAGGGCAGCAAGGGGTTCTCCTTCGGGACAAATGAATCTGACATGGCAGTGGTTCCTAGAACATGGTGGGTAGCACGAGTGCCCCGACCAGCCCCAGCGGGCCGATCACGACCATGGACATGCCCCACCGGGTCAACAGCTTGTTGATGCGCGGACGCTCGTCTTCCTCGACGGTGGCCACCAGCGTGGCCCCGACGGTGGAGAACGGGGAAACATCCACGATCGAGGAGCAGACACCGAGCGCGGCGATCAGGGCCCAGCCGGCAATGTCGCCCGAGGCCACCAGCGGGATGGCCAGCGGTACCAGGGCCGCGAGCATTCCCGTGGTGGAGGCGAAGGCCGAGACCAGTCCGCCGATCAGACAAATGACGAGGGCGGCGACCAGCGGGGCACCGATCTGGCTGGCCGCCTCGCCCAGCAGCTCGACGGCTCCCATTTTCTGCAGCACGCCGACGAAGGTGATGATGCCGCCGACCATCAGGACGGTGGACCAGTCGATCTTGCCCACGGCGGTCTTTCCGGTCTTTGGATCGACCAGCGTCAAGATCGACGCGAACGCGAAGCACAGGATGCCGATGTCCGGGTCCAGCCCGAAGACGGCCAGGACGATGACGCTGGTGAGTAGTCCGAGCATGCACAGCACGGTGACCAACTGGGTGGCGTTCATCCTCGTGCGCACGGCCAGCGCGGCGTCGGCCTTCTCCAGGGTCTGCAGGCCGCTGCGTGCGGCCTCGGCGCTGCGGCGGGTCAATCCCTCTCGCTCGAACGGGTGGGCCGGAAGCGGTCCGCGGCCCGCGAAACGCGGTGCGTCCGAAGGCGCGAGGGTCCCGGTTGCCCGAGACTTGAGCAACGCGAAACCGCCGAACATGGCGTAGGCGGCGATCATCAGCACGAGGTTGGCGCCGAGCGCTACGCCGAAGAGCAGCAGCGGGTTCAGCGGGATGCCCACGGAGTGGGCGGTCCCATAGGTCACGATGCCGAAGAGGCTGGTCGGGGCGAACCCGCCGGCGCTCAGGCCGCATCCGATGGCAAGTCCCATCAGCATCCGGTCGATGCCGTACTTCTTGGCCAGCGGCATGCCGATGGGTGTCAGGACGAGGCCCGCCAGCGGGGAGCCCATGGCCGATATGCCGACGGACAATGCGAAGAAGACGATGGGGAGAACAAAGGCATTGTCACCGACCTTGGCAATCGCGGATTCGATGATCCTGTCAACGGTCCCGTTCTCCTGGGCGATGGCGAAGAAGTAGGTCACCCCCACGAGCAGCACGAGGATGGAGACGGGGAAGCCCCCGATCACCTGCTTCATTTCCAGGTCGGCCAGCCAAATGCCGACACCGGCGGCCGCGGCGAACATGATGACACCGAGGTGCACCTTTCGAAGCGTGGCCACGGCAAAGATCCCCACGAAGATCAACAAGGCAATGATTTGAGAACTCACGCTCGTCCTTTCACTTGCACATCCTGCGGTTCACTAAGTGAACCGACGGTTCATTTTCCGAATTCGGATGTAAGCTATATCACAACAGGGTGTTGGTCAAGGGAAGGAACGGGTACATCCACGGTGAGTACGCAAAGCGTGAAGACGGCAATCCAGGTCATTGAGACAATCTCGCTGCACCAGCCCATCGGGCTTTCCGACATTGCCAAGCGGACCGGAGGGTCAAAGGCCACGGTCCTACGCATGCTCGCGACACTCAAGGAGATGAATTGGGTGCAGCAAAGCGATACGCGGGATGCGGCCTGGTCGCTCTCGTTTCACACGTATGCCGTGACCGCCCGTGCTGGCCTAGGCGTTGACCTGCGGGACATTGCCATTGGCCCGATGAACGGCCTGCAACTGGACACCCGGGAAACGGTGCACTTGTGTGTCCCCGACGGCAAGTCGCTGGTTGTCATCGAGCGGCTCGACACCCCGCACGTGCTGCGCGCGTTTCTGGCGCTGGGAACCCCCATTCCCCTGCATGCCTCGGCAACCGGGTTAGCCTTCCTGGGAGCGTCCGCCGACGAGTTTGTCCGCGACGTCCTTGCCGGTCCGCTGGAGGGCGTCAGCGAGCAAACTGTCACCGACCCCGAGTCCGTGTGGAAACTGGTGCGCGAAACGCGGGAGCGCGGCTACGCCATCAACGAGGAGGGGTTGAGCAGCGGCATCACGTCGCTGGGGGCGCCCATCGTGAATTCCGCGGGAGTGCCGGTCGGCAGCGTGTCGATTTCCGGGCCCTCGAGCCGCATCGAGCCAGCAAAGTATGAAGAGTACGGCACCGCCGTCGTGCGGACCGCGGGCGAAATCAGCGCGCTGTTGCGCGGTAGCCGCTAAGGGCCCCTGCACGCGCACGGTTCCGTCGAAAGCCCGTATATATGCCTCCGGCCAGGCCTTCGGTAAGAAGACCTGGCCGGAGGATTGAAGGTCTGCGCTACTTGCCGACCTTCGAGAACAGCGCACGGACCGCTGCCTGCACGCCGGTGCTCAGCGTCGGTTCCATGACGGGGGCGAAGAACGGCGAGTGGTTGGCCGGCGGGTGGCCCGCTGCCAGCGTCTTGGCGTCGTTGCCGCCGAAGAACCAGAACACGCTGGGCACATCGATGGCCGAGGCCAGTGCGCCGAAGTCCTCGCTGCCCATGACCGGCGATCCCTGGAGCACGCGCTCGGCGCCGAACTCCGTGCGGAATTCCTCGGCAAGCTTTTCGGTCTCGGTCGGGTCGTTGTAGAGCGGCGGGAAGTTGGAGATGTCCTCGATGAGCGGCTCGGCGGCACCGGAGGCCTCGGCCTCGGCAGCAATGATGCGCCGGATCGAGGTCAGCACGGTGTCCCGGACCTCGGGCTCGAAGGTGCGCACGTTGATGGTGAAGACCGCGCGGTCGGGGATGACGTTTTCCTTCAGCCCGGCGTGGAAGGATCCGATGGTCACCACGGCGGCGGACTGCGGGGCCACCTGGCGCGAGACGATGGTCTGCAGGCGCAGCACCATGGACGCGCCCAGCACGATCGGGTCGATGGAGTGCTCGGGCATGGAACCGTGCGATCCTTGGCCGAAGACGGTGACCTTGAACGAATCCGCGGTGGTCATCGCGGCGCCGCCCATGATCGAGACCGTGCCGGTGAGCCCGTTCATCACGTGCTGGCCGAACATGATCTCCGGCTTGGGCGCCTTGTCCCACAGGCCGTCCTCAACCATGGCGCGGGCGCCGGCGGCGGTTTCCTCGCCGGGCTGCAGCACGAACACGATGGTCCCGGCCCAGGCATCGGTGGCACCGGCGTAAAGCTCGGCGGTCTTCAAGGCGGTGGCCATGTGGGTGTCGTGGCCGCAGGCGTGCATGGTCGGGACCTCGGTGCCGTCATCCAGGAATCCGGTGGCGGTGCTGGCGTAGTCAAGACCGGTGTCTTCGAGGACCGGCAACCCGTCGGTGTCGGCGCGCATGCCAATGACCGGGCCCTCGCCGTTGCGCAAGATGCCAACCACCCCGGTGCCGCCGCAGCGGAACACCTCCAGGCCCAGCTCTTCCAGGCGCTTGGCCAGGTAGTCGGCGGTCTTGTGCTCCTGCATCGACAGCTCGGGGTTGGCGTGCAGGTACTTGTAGGTTTCGCTCAGTTCCGCTGCCGAGTCCGTGCTCATCGTCAGGGACTGCGGGATGGAGGTACTGGTCATGGGGTGTCTATTCCTTGCTCTTGGTTGGCGGCGGCACCAAAGGGTGCCGCCGCCAGTCAATATCGTGAAAATTCGTGTCAGCGGACCGAACGTCCCGGTCAGTAAACCGGACCCTCGGGCCTGGCCTCCAGCGGCACGTCCTCCGGAGTCCCCAGGGTCTTGCGGTCGCGCAGCACCCAGGCGAGCACGGCCGTGGCAATCACGGCAACGGCGGTGGCGAACAGGTTCATCCCGGGAATCAACGGGACCAATACGAAGATCACCACAGCCGATACGGCCAAGGCGATCACCGCGGAGCGCGGTGCCTTCTGACTCACGATGGCCTGAATGATTACGGCGCCCAACACGGTGGGCAGGATGTACAGCTGGACGGTCTGCACGATATCGGTGGGAATCACACTGACCAGCCACGTTCCCAGCAGGCCCACGAAGATGAACAGCGAGGTCAGGTGGACTGCAGCCGCACCGCAAATGGCGGCGACCGCGGCCAGCTCGCCCTTGCGGGTGCCCGGCTTCACCCCGATGGTCGATTGCGCGATCATGGCAGCCGGAAGGAGCTTATTGGAAATGTTGCCGATCATGAACGCCTGGTACATCGAGGAGGCGCCAAGGATCGGGAAGTAGGTCAACGGCTCCACAATCCAGATCACGCCGAAGACGGCGGCCAGCGCGGCGAAGGCCGTCAGGACGGAGGAAAGCTCGATGTCCAACCCGGAAAAGAAGACCAGGTAGGTCGGGGCCGCCAGGGAGAGGATGAGGCCGATGATCATGGTGATCCGGCCCCAGCGGGAGGTGGTTTTGTCGAAGGCGCTGAGCGCCTGGTGCAGTTCTGCTGTCTTACTCATCATGTGCTCCTGAAATTCTCGGCTGCGCTAAACGCGGGTTGCTGCGTAGGTGATGGTGAGGGCCAGGATGATGGCTATGCCCAAGGCCCATTCCTTGATCCACGGCTTGTTCACCCGTTTGGCGATGACCATCAGGACGGTCATGATCGCCGCCGAGGACAGGAAGGCAACCACATGGATCCACGACTTGGGCAGTTCGGCCATGCCCAGAACCATGAATGCGGCCATCATTGCGGCACCGGGGACCACCAGCATGATGGCGGGGTTGACCTTGCGCAGTGCCGAGTCGCCGCGCTTGAGCAGCGGGGTGAAGATGAGGGTGGCGATCATCCACATGGCACCGCCGAGGCTCATCGCGGCCAGGGCCAGGCCGAAGACGGCCTGGGTGTAGGTGGGGCCACCGAGTTCGGCTCCCACGGTTTTAGCGGAGATGGCGGCAGCGGCGGTTTCGTAGGACACCGACCCGATCAGGCCGATGCGCACGAGCACGGCAGGTGTGCCGAAGATCGTCAGCAGTGCGACGGCGACCAAGACCACGGCCAGCGAGGGACCCAAGGCGGAGATGGCGCCGGCTCGGAAGCTGGTCTTGAGTTCTGCCTGCGTCATTCCGATATGAGGCGCGGCGACGCGGGCGGCCTTCATGTAGATGATGCTCTGGACGATGATGACCAGGAAGACGCCAATGGCGCAGGCCCAGAGGATCGGCGAGTTGGCAACGGCGAGGATATCCGTGGAGTTGTTGTCCACAACTGCGGGCAATATGGCAGGTACGTGCATGGGGGAGTTCTACCGTTCATCGAAGGGTTCAGTGCGGTGATTGCTGGCCATTGATGATGCCGGTTGCCACCGTGCCCGCTCTGTCCTGAACCTGAAAGTGAAACCAGTGCCCCATGGCACTGGTGTGCTTCGTCGGTGAGCCACCTGTCCCGGCGGCTGCTCTCCAGAGTTTCCTCACGCGACTGTTCCTGGTACCTGAGAGATTGCGGGTGCTTGCCCCTTCGGTGCCCGAGTGGTGTCCGGGACTCTCCAGCCGCGCGTGATCGGAAGACTATTCAGTTGTCGGCGGTTGCTTTACCGCTTGGGACCACAATACTTGACGTGGGTCACAGTGACTCTTTTGTGTCACGACCGAACGGTCATGAATATGTGTTTCCGATCCGGAGCCGGACGGTGTAGGGGCCTGAGAGCGTGGCCGGTCCTCAACCAAGCTCCCGTATCGAACGGAACTCGGGCTGACAAGTGTTCCCTCGTGATGCGTTGGTGGATACCCTTTGACAGTCGGCATCCCTTCTTACCCGGGCCCCCCATGTTGCCAAGTGGCCGAAGCACCCGCACGGGCCGGTTGCCCACCAAAGCGCCACACGGAATCCCGGAGGTTTCATACATGTCTGCCAACAAGGAAACCGTCAGCAAGTACATCGACGGATTCAACAAGTCGGATCATGCCCAGATCCTGTCGTGCCTGACCGACGACATTGAATGGACGGTCTTTGGCCACTTCCGTCTCAGCGGCAAGGATGCATACGACCAGGCGATCGAAAGCCCCGACTTCAGTGGGCCGCCGGTGCTGGAAATAGTGCGCTTGGTCGAAGAGGGCGACGTGGTGATGGCCGAGTTGTCCGGCGAGGCGCACCGGACCAACGGCGAGATCATGCGCATGGCCATGGGAGAGGTATTCGTGATGCGCGATGCCTTGATCGCCGAACGCCGCGCCTTCGTCATCGAACTGACGGAGAACGAGTACAAATAGACGCCGGTCCTTGTTGATCCCACGCCGCGTGACCCGCAGGTCACCGCGCATCTGGGATAGGTTCTTAGGAGGGCAACGGCAGCCGTGTTCGGGTGGCCGGGCCACGACTTTGGGATGGATAACTGGATGAGACTGCGGGAATTCGTCGGTGCAGGACTGGACATCGTTTCGGGTGCATTGACTCCATTCATCGCCGATCATAAGACCAACGTCCCGGGTGGGACTTCGAGACGAAGCCCCACCCGGGACGCTGTATTTACAGGGACCAACGAACCTTAGGCGTCGTGGTCCGTTTCCAGGATCGCGGCCAGGGTCTCGAGCACCGATTCGGCGCCTTCGCCGTCGGCGCGCAGCACGACCTTGGTGCCGTACTCGGCGCCCAGGCCCATCAGCGAGAGGATGCTCGAGGCGTCCATCGCTTCATCGGCCGGCTCGCCCTCGCGGGCTATGGTGACCTCGAGGTCTTCGTTGCCGGCGGCCTCGGCGAAGATGGCTGCCGGACGGGCGTGCAGTCCGACGCGGCTGGCGATGGTTGCAATACGTTCTGCCATGGTGGCTCCTTGTGTTCTTGGTATCTCGGTAGTGGGACGTGAATGGATGGGGTCGCTTACGCGGCGACCTTGGCTGCCTCTTCGACGGCAACCGTCTGCGGGACGGCCTTGCGAACGAACTTCTTCAGCACGATCACCACGATGGCGGAGACCACCGTTCCGACGAGCGTGGACACCAGGAACATCGGCCAGGTGTTGTTCATGGCGAAGAAGACGAAGATGCCGCCGTGCGGTGCCTGGGACAGCACCTGGAAGCCCATGATCATGGCACCGGTGATGCCGCCGCCGACCAACGAGGCCGGGATGACACGCAGCGGGTCCGAGGCGGCGAACGGAATGGCGCCTTCGGAGATGAACGATGCGCCCAGCAGCCAGGCTGCCTTGCCGTTTTCACGCTCGGCGGGGGTGAAGAGCCGTGGTGAGATGACGGTGGCCAGGGCCATGGCCAGCGGAGGCACCATGCCGGCGGCCATGACCGCGGCCATGATCATCAGCGGTGCCGGGTTTTCGGCGATCGATCCGGCACCCAGGCCCGCTACGGCGAAGGAATAGGCGACCTTGTTGACCGGTCCGCCCAGGTCCACGGCCATCATGAGTCCCAGGATCAAGCCCAGGGCCACGGCGGCGGTTCCCGTCATGCCCGAAAGCCAGCCGTTCAACCCCACGGTCAGTTGGGCGATCGGTCCGCCCAGGAGCAGGAACATCAGCCCGGAGGCAATGATCGAGCCCAGCAACGGCACGATGACCACCGGCATCAGCCCGCGCAGCCAGCGCGGAACCTTCCAGGAGGTGATCCAGCGGGCTGCCAGGCCGGCGAGCACGCCGCCGACGATGCCGCCGAGGAAGCCGGCATCCATGAAGCCGGCAACCGCGCCGGCGGTGAAGCCCGGTGCGAGTCCCGGACGGTCGGCAAAGGCGTAGGCGATGTAGCCCGCCAGCGCCGGGACCAGGAAGGCCATCGACAGGTTGCCGATCTTGAACGCCACGGCGCCCAGATAGGCGGCAAGACCCGCATCGGGCAGGTTGAAGAGCGTGTTTTCGGCCAAATAGGTGTCGGCAACATCCGTGATGGCGTAGCCGCCGAGCAGGAAGCCGAGCGCCATGAGCAGCCCGCCGCCGGCGACGAACGGGATCATGTAGGAAACGCCGGTCAGCAGCGCGCGCTTGAGTCCTCCGCCGAAGGATTCCTTCGACGTGGAGTCGGCAGATTCCTCGGTACCGGTGCCTGCCGGGACGCGGCGGGCGTGCGGATCCTTGGAGGCGGCAATGGCGTCGTTGATGAGCTTGGCGGGTTCGTCGATGCCGCGCTTGACCGGGACCTGGATCAACGGCTTGCCGGCAAAACGGGAGCGGTCGCGCACATCCACGTCCACGGCGAAGATCACCGCGTCGGCCGCGTCGATGGTCGCCTTGGACAGCGGGGTGGAGCCCGAGGAACCCTGCGTTTCCACGGCGAATTCGACCCCGAGTTCCTCGGCGGTCTGGGCCAGGGAATCGGCGGCCATGTAGGTGTGGGCGATGCCGGTGGGGCATGCCGTGACGGCAATAATCCGGGGCTTGGCTTCGGCGGGTGCCTCGGTGACCGTAGCAGGAGCTGCAATGGGCGTAGTGGTTTCGGTCGCCGCCACCGCAGCGGCAGCGGCCGCCGGGTCATCGGAGAGCACGGCGGAAACCAGCTCCACGATCTCGTCTTCGCTGGTGGCGGCGCGCAGGGCGGCGGTGAAGGACTTCTTGACCAGCGCGCGGGCCAGCTTGGAGAGCAGCTTGAGGTGTGCCTGGTCGGCGCCTTCGGGTGCGGCAATGAAGAAGACCAGGTCGGCCGGGCCGTCCTTGGCTCCGAAGTCCACGGCCGGGGCCAGCCGGGCCATGGCCAGGGTCGGTTCGAGCACCGCGGTGGAGCGGCAATGCGGGATTGCGATGCCGCCTGGCACGCCGGTGGCGGTCTTGGCCTCGCGCGCCTTGCCGTCCGCGGCCAGCGCGTCGGCGTCGGTGGTGCGGCCGGCGGCCGCGACCATGGCAGCCAGGTGCTCGATGACCTCGGTGGTGCTGGCGCCCAGGTTGGCGTCGAGGCTGACAAGACCGCGATTAATGAGTTCGATCATGACATCGTCCTTGGGATCAGGGTCAGCTCTTCGACGCTCACGGCGTCGGGAGCCAGTTGGGTGGGAGTGGGAATTGCGGAGCCCGGAAGGGAAGCTGCCGCTGACCCGTAGGCCACGGCGCGGGCCAGCCGCCCGGGAGCGGTTTCACCCGTTTCATCTGCCAGAAGGTATCCGGCCAGTGCCGAATCTCCCGCGCCAACGGTGCTGCGCGGGGTGATCGGTGTGTGGGTTGCGTGCCAGGCACCGTCGGCGTTGACCAGCACCGCGCCATTGGCGCCGAGAGTGGCCAGCACGGTGCCGACCCCTCGATCCAGCAACGCCCGGGCCGCCGCGGCGGTGGCGGTGGGCGAATCCTCGAAGGCATCGGCCGAGCCCTGGCCGGAGAGCTCGGCAAGTTCCTCGGCGTTGGGCTTGATGAGGTCCGGGAGCTGGTGCACGTGCGGCGCGAACAACGCCCGAAGCGGTGCCTCGGAGGTGTCCACGGCGATTTTCGGGGCCGCATCGCCCAGGGTTTCGCGCACCGTGGCCACCAGGTCCGCGTAGAAGCTTGGGTCCGCGCCCGGCGGCAGCGAGCCGGCCAACACGAGCCACGAGGCGGAGCGGGAAACATCCACGACGACGCGCACGATCTCCTCGAGCACCGCGGCGTTCAGAGCCGGGCCCTGTTCGTTGATCTTGGTGGTGGTGCCGTCGGGATCGGTGAGCGTGATGTTGGTGCGCAGCAGCGCGCCGATGTGCACCGAGCGGTGCTCCAGGTCATCGGCCACCAGCCGGCGCAGCAGCGGATCGGTTTCCGCGCCGGGCAGCACCGCGAGGGTCTTCACGCCCGCGTGGGCGATGGCGCGGGAGACGTTGACGCCCTTGCCGGCGGCCTGGGTGTGGCTGCCCAGGGAGCGCTGGACGCCTCCGTGGGCCAGCGGGGCACCGAGTTCGATCGTGGTGTCCAGCGCCGGGTTCATGGTCAAGGTGACGATCATGCCAGCACCACCTCCACGTCCGCCGCCTCCAGGGCCGCGGCGAGTTCGCCGGTCGGTGCGGCGTCGGTGACCAGGGTGTCGATCGCATCGAGCTTCGCGAATTGCACGAGGGTGAGCCTTTCGAATTTGGAGGAGTCGGCCAGCACGACGACGCGTTGGGCGCTGGCGGCCATGGCGGTCTTAACCGTGGCTTCCAGGGGGTCCGGGGTGCTGAGACCGAAGGTGGAATGCAGGGCGTTGGTGCCGAGGAACGCAATGTCGGCGCTGAGGCGGGAGAACTGTTCGACGGTTCCGGCGCCGGTGGCGGCGCTGGTCAATCCACGGACGCGGCCGCCGATGAGCTCCAGGGAGATCTGGGGGTTTGCGGCGATGCGAGCGGCGATGGGAAGTGCGTGGGTGATCACCAGCGAGGGGGTATTGGCGGAGTTCTGCGCGATCAGCCCGGCCAGGATCTCGGTGCTGGTTCCCGCGTCGAGCATGACCGAGACGCCGTCGCCGGGCAGCAGCCGGTGGGCGGCCTGGGCAATGCGGGCCTTGGCCTCGGCGTGGATGGTGCTGCGTTCGCTGTGGCTTTCCTCCCGCGTGCTGGCGGCAAGGGTTGAGACCGCGCCGCCGTGGACGCGGCGCAGCGTGCCCTCGGACTCGAGCTGGGCCAAATCCCGCCGCACGGTCTCGCGGGTGATGTCGAAGCGTGCCGAGAGCTCGGCAACGGTGACCTTCCCGTTGCCGGCGATCATCTCGGTGATCAGGCGGTGCCGCTCTTCGGCAAACATTGCTTCCTCGCATCCAGTGACATGACACACATGCATCTGTGTTTGAATGACTTTATGCCCGTTTGTGTGGCAACGTCAAGTGGTTTGCGCCGTAAATGTGGACTTGCCTGGCGATGGACTCACGATTCTCGCGGAACCGACGTGAGTGGGGTTCCGTTGTCGGTCGGACATCGAAGCCATGGTGCGGGTGCGGGCGGCACTCGGGAAGCTCACCAATCGCCGGCATCCGGGCCTCGAGTACCTCAAACCGTCCGGGTCCGGGGACGGGATGTGGCCAGTCCCCGCACGGAAACGAAGATGTTGCTCAGGACAATCAGCGCGACTCCCAGCCATTCGTTGGGCTGCAAGGCTTGGTGGAGCATGACCCATCCGGCGAGAACCGCCCACACCGGACTCAGACTGGTGAAGATCCCGAAAATCCTGGCCGGAACCCGCCGCAGGGCCTGCAGATCGGAAACGGCGGGGACGACCGAGGACAGCAGGCCGCAGGCTGCGGCCAGTCCGAGGGCGCCGATGCTCGGCACGTGGGCGAGGAACCAGAGGATCGCGATGGGCACCCACATGCCGGCCGTGACGATGCTCGCCGCGGCGGTTCCCTGCAGGCCCGGCAACCGTTGCCCCAAGGTGCGGTTCAGCAGGATGTAGGAACCCCACCCCGCGGCGGCAACCAGGCCCAGTGCGATTCCCAAGATGTCGGTAGCCGGACCGGGGTTGATAAGGACAATGACCCCGACACCCGCGAGCAGCGCACAGGCGACGTCAAACGGCCGGCGGGAAAAGGCGATGGCGACGCCGAGCGGACCCAGGAACTCCAGGGTGACGGCCAGGCCGAGCCCGATGCGGTCGATCGCGGCGTAAAGGGAAAGGTTCATCATGCTGAACACCAGCGCCAGGCCCAGGATCGGCAGCCACTGATCCTTGCGCAGTGCGCGCAGCCGGGGGCGCACGACCGGAGCCAGGACGAGTGCCGTGACGAGCTGTCGCACGGCTACGACGCCGACCGGCCCGATAACCGGAAACGCCATGGACCCCAGGGCCGCACCGGCCTGGTTCGAGACCGAGCTGGCCAGCATCAGTGCGAACCCGGTTCCGCGCCGACGCCCGGTGGCGGCCGTGGCGCGCAACGGCGCGACGGCGACGGGAGCATTCTGCCGGCGATCTGCGGCGTCAAGGGGTTTCATGTCCTCACCGTAGGTTCCCCTACGGCATAATCCCAGTGCATGTTTTGGGTCTGCCATACACTTTGGTTATGGACTGGAATCTTCGGGAATTGAGGTACTTCGTCACTGCGGCCGAGGAAGGATCCTTCACCGATGCCGCTGCACGGCTCTTCGTCTCGCAGGCCGCAGTCTCACGCACCATCGCGGGACTGGAGAAGAGCGTGGGGGAGAGGCTGCTGCGCCGGGTGCCGCGAGGATGTGAGCTCACCAGCACCGGTCAGCAGGTGTTGCCCCAGGCCCGCAAGGTGCTCGCCGAGGCGGTACGGTTCACCAGATTCCTGGACAGTCGCCACGGCGTCTTGCGGCTGGGGTACGCCTGGGCGGCGCTCGGGCGGCACACCGCCCGCCTGCAGCGTGACTGGGACCGTGGCCACGAGGCCATCGAGCTCCAACTGGTCAGGCAGAACCTGCCCACTTCCGGCTTGGCCGAGGGGCTCTGCGATGTGGCGGTGATGCGCGGACCCGCCGATGCACGGCGCTTCGATTCGGTGGTGGTGGGACTGGAACGCCGAGTGGTCGCCTTCGCCTCTGACGACGCACAGTGGGTGCGGCGCCGCCAGGTGAGCATGGCCGAGGTCGCGCAGCGCACCGTGGTCATCGACCCCCGTGCAGGGACCACCAACAGCCACCTGTGGAGCGGTGGTGCGGGCCAACAACCCACGTTCATCGAAACCACCGACGTCGACAGCTGGCTGGACTCCATTGCCGCGGGCCGCGGTGTGGGAACCACGGCCGAGGCCACGGCACACCACCATCCACGCCCTGGCGTCACCTATCGCCCCATCAAGGACGGCCCCCGGATCGAAGTACGGCTGGTGTGGTGGCGGGACGAACCTCCCGGCGGGCTCAGCGACCTCGTTGACGCCGTGACCCGCCTCTATGCCGATAGTTAGGCGCGCTCCAGGAGCATTGAGGTTCCCAGGTCCACGCCGACACACATGGTGGCCAAGCCACGGTTGGAGTCTTCATTTTCCATCCGACCCATCAGCGTCACCACCAGGCGCGAACCGCTGGAGCCCAGCGGGTGGCCCGGCGCAATGGCGCCGCCGTCGTTGTTGACGATGCCCGCATCGAGCTTCAGTTCACGCATCGCGGCCAGCGACTGCGTGGCAAATCTCGTTGGCCTCAGCGCCGGATTCCCCGCGCAGTTGCGAAGGGTGTACATGCGACCGGGGTGGCACCGGAATTCGGTGCCACCCCGGTCGCTGTCAATTGCGGGTATCGCGGAGTCTCGGGCAGGCCCGGATTACACGTCCTGGCGTGCGCGGGAGTTGACCTTGCGCCACACCGTGTAAGCCAGCACCAGGATCAGCACCCCGTAGAGGGTGAGCGTGATCGGCGATTCGACCAGGATCGAGGCGTCGCCGCCAGAGGACATCATGGCGTTGCGCAGGCTGGTTTCGGCCAGCGGCCCCAGGACCACGCCGATCATGATCGGCGCTAGCGGGAACCCATAGCGGCGCAGTGCAAAACCGAGCACGCCAATGAGGAGCACGATCACCAGATCCGTCACCGCGGCACTGGTGGCGTAGACGCCCAGTGCGCAGAAGACGGTGATGCCGCGGATCATGTCGGCTCGCAGGCAGCTCGCCTGCGAGCCCTCACATTCCGTCGATATCCTTGTCCCGTGCGGGAGGGCCCAGAAAATGGGCGAGCGTTTCGAGCGTGGCCTTCGGATCCCGCAGCTCACATTCCCACACCACGATGGTCTCCCAGCCGAGGGCCCGTAGGGTTTCGATCGCTTGCCTATCTCGTTCGTGGGTGCGGTTGCGCTTGTCCGCCCAGAATTGGGCATTTGTCGCCGGTGCATGTTGCCCGGCGGGGCAATCATGTCGGTGCCAGAAGCATCCATTGATGAAGACAGCCTGATGGCGGGCGGGAAAGACGATGTCGGGAGAGCCGGGAAGCTTGCCGCCGCGCAGGCGCACCTCCGGGTATTGGCGATTCAACTTCTCGAGTGTTCCACGTGGAATGCGACCGTGAAGCCGGTAGCGGTATCCCGCTGCATGCAGCAGTTGGCGCACGAACAGCTCGGGCTTAGTATCCTTGCCGCGGATCTTGCCCATGAGTTGTGAACGCGCTTGTTCGGACATGCTGTCCATGTCTCGATTGTGCACCCGCTGCCCCGGAAAGCGCACGATCAATAGTTAGGGTGAGATTTTTACGTTGCCGCCACCGCCTACGTTGCCGCCGAGTTCCTTCACATTCCTGGAACGGGCTCATGATGCAATTTGGATTCGCGACTTCGGCCAAACGTGAACGCGGGCACGCCCTGCATTCTGTGGCGTGAGTCCCGAGACGGGGCAAGTTGCAGAAAAGCGGGAGGTGTCGATGACGAACCTGCTCGTGGGTAATCCTTCAAGTTTTGTCTCTGATTCGTTTCATAAATTTCCATGGTCCAGAATATTCGGTCCCGAAGATGGTAGCCAAAAGTCTATAGTCACTCTTTGAAGCATGTGTTTGACTGTTGTGCACCAGTGCCTCGGCACCCACTTTTGAAGGTGACAACGGGGTCACCGGACAGGAAGAAAACGTGCAAGCAACGTACGTAAGTCACCACCCCAAGGGCAAAACCATGAGCAGGACGGTAGCTGCGCTTCTTCTCGCGGGCGCCCTGATCGGCGGAACCGCATCCACGGCAACTTCGGCCCCGCGGTCCGAAACCGATGCGGTCGACACGAAGAAGATCTCTTCGACGCAGGCTGAAGCGGCAATGTCCTATTGGACTCCCCAGCGAATGAAAGACGCCAAGCCCGCCGATAGCCTTACCCGCGGCAAATCGGCGTCGAATGCTCCGCTGGATATCGGTGAATCAACCAAGATTGCCGGGCGCAGCGCAAGTAAAGCAAAAACGACTGCAGGTAAACCGACCAAGAACGTGGCCGAAACACCCGTGTCCCACATCGGCAAAGTGTTCTTCACCTTGGGTGGCGCGAACTACGTATGCTCCGGTAACGCAGTTGTCGCCGCAAATGAGGCAACCGTCTCTACTGCGGGCCACTGCGTCAACGAGGGGCCGGGTGCCTTCGCGACTCGTTGGGTCTTTGTCCCTGCCTATGAAAACGGCAGCGCTCCCTACGGGTCCTTTGCCGCAACCGAACTCGTCGCTCCGACACAATGGACGCAAGGTGGAGACATCACCTATGACACGGCCTTCGCCGTGGTCTCGGACCAGAGTGGCGTGAGCCTAGCAGATCAGGTCGGAGCCTCTGGCGTCGCCTTCAACCAAGCCCGGGGTCTGACCTATACCGCCTTTGGCTATCCGGCCGCACGCCCATTTGACGGAGAGACGCTGCAATCATGCAGTGGGGCCGCGAGCGACGATCCGTATGGGCAGACGCAGTCGCAGGGAATTCCGTGCGACATGACCGGTGGCTCTTCCGGAGGGCCATGGTTCCTCGGTGGATCGGATGGCTTCCAGAACTCAGTGAACAGCTTCGGCTACGGAGGCATCCGCAATACGATGTTCGGCCCATACTGGGGCTCGGTCATCGAACAGGCCTACCAGGCAGCACAAAACTAGTAGTCCAAGCGGTGGGTGGAATGCCATGATGGCATTCCACCCACCGTCGTTTAGGAGGTGCAAAGTGAAATCCAGCGACAGCGCGAAAAACGAATCGCAGGGCGTTGAACCATCAGTCTTCAAACTGAATGAGACGCCCGAGGAACAACTTGAATATTTCACGGTGGAACGACGAAGAACTGCGGTGCCCCGGGAAATCGAATTGCCGGATCCGGATAATTTGAACGACGAAGATTGACCCGCCTCGTGAATCGACCTGTGCAGAATCACGGATTGCGTCATTAAAGGTTTGAGCACCGGCCGGAAGATTCGGGGGACAAATCGTGTTTCCAGCCGGTGCTCGCATCACTCGCACCTTCATGAGGTAGTAATGACTCTATGGTCCGAGGCTGTGGATTTGATGTGTCTGGCCATGACGTTGGGTGTGAGTGGTCCACGCCAGAAGTTCGCGCGGGGGTCAGTCCGCGATACGTACCGTGATCCGGGTTCCCCAAGGGTCGCTGGTAGTCAGGGATCTCTTGCCGGGCTCGTGCGGGATTTGGTTCGCGGTCAAGCGGGCGGCAATGGCATCCAGTTGGGCGTCATTCGCTACTTGGATGGAGACGTTGCGCAGGCCGAGGCTTTCCGGGCGTTTTCCCGCTCCGGATGAGGACCAGGTGTTGACGGCAAGGTGGTGGTGGTAGCCATTGGCCGCCAGGAAGATGGCGCCTTGCGAACGGGCCGTTACGGCGAATCCAAGCCCGTCTTCGTAGAACTCCTCGGCGTGCTGCAGGTCGCCGCCGCGCAGGTGCACATGCCCCATCGCCACGGCCGTGGCGCGGGCAGCGGGAGCACTGTTTCCAAGGTGCTCGGCGATGAAGGCATTCGCGTCCAGCGCCGCCGAACCCATCGTGACAAGTCCGTCGTTCCACTCCCAGGTGTCCTCGGGCATATCAACATAGAGCTCAACGCCGTTTCCCTCGGGGTCTGCGAAGTAGAAAGCCTTGCTCACCTTGTGGTCGCTGGAACCTTGAAACGAGGCTGGTGCCAGGTTCGCGGTGCGCAGCACGGAAGCGGCTAGCTCGGCCTCGTCGGGGAAAAGGAATGCGGAGTGGTAGAGCCCGGCCTGGGTGTAATCATCCGGCGTCGCATCCGGGGAGTCTGCAGCGATCAGACGGAAGAGCTCGGTGTCCCCGGTGCCCATGACAACGTCATCCTCGTCGCTGCTGATGGTAGTGAGGCCCACTCCTTCGGTATAGAAGCGGTGGAGCCCGTCGAGGTCGGACGTCACCAATTCGACCGGTCCCATCCGCAGTCCGGGGCCCAGCGCGCTGGGCGAGGGACCGTCTTCGGCCGCGGCGGTCGTGCCGCAGGCCACGAGCACGAATGCAAGGGCCGCCAGAGTCGCAGCGATCACCCACCGCGTGGGTCGAATGCGGTCGGCACTGCGCACTGAGGTGTTGCCCATGATGAGTTCCCCGTCGTGGTCGAAAAGAATTAAAGTTGACGTTTCAAGTAAATTTTAGCCTATGTGGCGAAACAGTGGTTGGTCCGGCGTCCGGGGGGAGCGCGAACGACGACGTCGTTGGTCAGAGGGCGGAGACGTCGGCGGCAGAGCGGCAACCAGGAATGTGCTGGCCGTTCCGGCGCCTTGAGTCTCCGTAACCAAGGCAAGAAGCCGGTTTCTCGTTCAGGCGCCGGCGCCGGCGGCGGCCCGGCGGATGCGCTTGATGCGCGATCGAAGCAGGAGCGCAAGTGCTACCAGTGAGAGGACTATGACCAATGCCGCATACCCGTTGACGACGTTCTGCAATCCGAGCGTGGGAATGAGCAGTCCGGCGACCAGCGGCGGCACACCGAACGCCATGTAGCTGACCAGGTAGAGCGACGAGAGTGTACCGCCGCGCTGCAGGGGCGGGAGTAGTTCGAGCACCGAGCGAAGTCCACCCTGAAATCCCGCACCGAAGCCGATTCCGCCGATGACGCTGGCGGCGAAGAAGAGCCACCTGATTTCCAGCGCCACCGCTGCGGCAATTGCTGCAACCCCAAGGATGAGTGCAGATGCTCCGATGGCCATGACCTTCTCGCTCTTGACCCTGAAGCCGGGCACCCGCATTTGGAGAGTAAGGGTAAGACGACTGGAGAGAACTCGTTATGCGGCCGCGGAGAATCGGAGTCGTCAGGGCGTTGTCCCAACGGCGAAGTTGCCGTTAAAGGTTTGAGCACCGACCGTAAGATTCGGGGGAATGAATCGTTTATCCGGCCGGTGCTCGCATCACTCGCACCTTCATGAGGTGATAATGACTCTATGGTCCGAGGCTATGGATTTGATGTGTCTGGCCATGATGTTGGGTGTGAAGGCCGTTCGCGGCGGCCGGTCTCAGCGACGGTGAATCGACTTGTAGCTCAAATAGGCGGCCAGGCCTTCGGGGCCGTACTCGGTGCCGAGCCCAGAATCGTTGCGACCGCCAAACGGCGCCGCGTGGTTGGAGGCGAAGAAGTTGATGCCAACGCTGCCGGTATCCATGCGGTCGGCCGCTGCCTGTGCGGCATCGGTGTCGGCGCCAAAGACCAGACCGCCCAAACCGAACTCGGTGTTGTTCGCCAGTGCGATCCCCTCATCGATTCCGTCGTAGCGAAGAATTGAAACCACCGGCCCGAAGATCTCCTCCCGGGAAATCCGCATCCCGGGCAACACCTCCGCAAACACGGTGGGGGCGACAAAGTAACCGGCGCCCAGGTCGCCGCCCAGTTGCGCCTTGTGCCCGCCTGTGGTGGCACGGGCACCTTCGGCGTGTCCCGACTCGATGTACTCGAGCACGGTCCGATATTGGCTGGCGGTGGCCGACGGGCCAAAGACCGTCGCCGGATCCAGTGGGTCCCCCTGGGGTGCAGTGGCAATGGTGGACGTGACCAGGTCCACGACCTCGTCGTAGCGCTCGGACGGGGCCAGGATGCGCGTGGAAATGTAGCAGGTCTGCCCGGTGTTGCGCATGCAGGAACGGATGAGGGTGTCGCCCATGGCGCCCAGGTCCGCATCCGGCAGCACCAACGCGCTCGACTTGCCTCCCAGCTCGAGGGTGACGGGGCGCAGCAGCTCACCGCAGGCGGCGGCGATCTTGCGACCTACCGGCGTGGAGCCGGTGAAGGCGACCTTGTTGATCTTGGGATGGCGCACCAGCGCGTCTCCCAGACGGCTGGATCCGGTGACCAGGTTGGCCACGCCTGCCGGAACACCGGCAGCAGCCAGCGCATCCATGATGATCCTGAATGACAGCGGCGTGGGGGAGGCCGGCTTCATCACCACGGTGCACCCGGCCAGCAAAGCGGGTGCCAGCTTGATGACCATCAGGTTGATCGGGAAGTTCCACGGGGCAATCAACCCGCACACGCCCACCGGGTCCCGGCGCACCAGGGACTCGCCCAGGCCGTTAGGGAAGGGACGGAGGTCCTCGGCTTCCAGTAGCGGGGCCAGCGAGGCAAAGTAGCGGAAGATGCTGGCGGCATTTGCCGCCGCGCCCTTGGTCTCGGAGACCGGGGAGCCGTTTTCCAACGTGTTGGTCAGCGACAGCTCGGTGGAGCGCACCTCGATCTGATCGGCAATGCGCAACAGCACAGCCGCCCGCTGGGAGGGCGACAGCCGCGGCCAGGGGCCCGAGTCGAAGGCAGTTCGCGCCGCGTTCACCGCCTGCTCAAGGTCCTCGGTGGTGCCGTCGGCGACCGAACCCCACACCAATCCGGTGGCCGGGTCGGTGACGTCGTTGCGGGCGTTGCCCGTTGAGGCAACCCAGGCACCGTCGATGAAGTGGGTGTCGACGTGGCGGTAGGGAATGGCCAGGGCCAAGCGCGCGGCTGCGGCGCCAAGCTGCTGTTGGGTGCTCATCGCAGCACCGCCGTCTGCAATAGGGCGCGGGAGCGATCCAGATCGGTGGTTGCCATGTCCACCGCGGCGTGGGTGATGAGCTCGGGGATGATCTCGGTCTCCAGCCGGTCCGTGTACACGGCGGGGTTCTGCGAGAACCAGCCCGCGGCCAGCGCGATGCCGGCGTGGTCAAAGCGCCAGAGCCGGTCGGCGTCGCGCATCAGCGCATCCTCCAGGGAATGGGCCACCGGGCGGGTATCGTGCCCGTCGATGATGGCGCAAACCGCCTCGATGAATTCGGGTTCGTACCCCAGCGAAGGCAGCACACGGCGGGCCACATCGCAGCCCAGGCGCTCGTGCTCAAAGCGGATGCCGGCCTTGCGCCAGTCGCCGCGGAAGCCCTCGGAGATGATCTTGGATTCATCCACGTGGGCCCACCCGGTGTCGTGCAGCAAGGTGGCCACGAGCACAAGCTCGCGGTTTGCGTCCGGGTAGGCGTCGCACAGGCGGCGGGCGAAGGCCAGGGAAATGGGCAGGTGGATGTCGTTGCCGCGGGCCCGGGTCTCGGGAACCACCGCGGCCCAGAGCGGGAGTAGGTCCGCCTCGATGCCCGGGGTGAGGCAAATCGGGCTGGTGTCCAACTTCCCGGGAGCGGGAATGGGGCGTTGTGGATAGGCAGCGGCGAAGGCGGCGCCGGGATCGGTATCGGTCAGGGTGTTCATGGCGCGTGCGGCTCCTTGCGTCAGGGAAGAGTATGTGGGGGAGGGCGGCTAGGCAATGAGGGACTTGAGCATGGTGCCCGGATCGGCGGCCCGTTCCGGGTCGATGGACTTGCCGGCGGCCAGGGCCTGCTTGACGGCCATGAAGTCCAGCGGGGCGTTGACGGCGTCGGCGGCAATGATGCGCCCGCCGCGGTAGTAGAGGACGGTGAACTTCCCCTTGTCGGGGTCGCGGCGGATGACCGTGGATTCGAAGCCGGTGGACAGCCCGGCGATCTGGAGTTTCATGTCCGCCTGGTTGGACCAGAACCACGGGATGCCGGCGTATTCCTCGCTGCGTCCCATGAGCGAGTAGGCGGCGACCTTGGCGTGCTCAATGGCATTGTTCACCGACTCGAGGCGGATGCGCTCACCGGCCGGTGCGCCGGGAACGGGGTTGGGCATGTTGGCCACGTCGCCGACGACGATGGTGGTGCCGTCGGAGGCGAGCGCCCCGGCGTCCACGACGATGCCGTTGTTGATTTCCAGCCCGAGGGATTCGCCGAGCTCGGTATTGGGGATGACCCCGATGCCGACCAAGACGATCTGGGCCGTGATCTGGGACCCGTCTTCGAGGCGCACCGCGCCCACGGCGCCGTTGCCGTCGTCGAGGATCTGCTCGATGCGCGCCCCGATGCGGATGTCCAGGCCGCGCTTGCGGTGTTCGGTGAGAAAGTAGTCGCTGGTTTCGGTGCCCACGGCCCGGCCGACGAGGCGCTGCCCGTATTCCAGGACGGTGACGCGCTTGCCCATGGCGGCCAGTGAGCTGGCGGCCTCCAAGCCGATGAACCCGCCGCCGACCACGACCACGTCGGTGGTGGCGGGGGCAAGTTCCTTCAGCCGCAGCGCGTCGTCCGCGTTGCGCAGGTAGACCACCCCGTCCAGCTCGGCGCCAGGGGCCTCGAGGTGCCGCGGGCGGGCTCCGACAGTCAAGGCCAGACGCTGATAGGGGTAGGTGGCACCGGAGGTGCCGCGGGCGGTTCCGCTGCCGTCGGCGTTTGAGTGCACGGACTCGATCCGCTCGCCCTTGATGAGGGTGATGTTGTGTTCGATCCAGTAGTCGTTGGTGCGGAAGATCAGGGATTCGGAACCGACCTTGTCCTGCAGGAACTCCTTGGACAGGGCCGGGCGCTGGTAGGGTCGGTGGTCCTCGTCGCCCAGCAGCGTGATGTGCTCGGTGTAGCCCAGGGCGCGCAGCGAGATGGCCAGCTGCACCCCGGACTGGGAGGCTCCGACGATCAGCAGGCCGGTGGCGGTACCCGACTCTTGTGCGCCGGCCCCGGCACGGGAGGGAGCGGTGGCGGTGTCCATGTCCTAGACCTGCGTTTCGGGGGTGGTGACGTGGAGTTCCTGGTCCTCGCAGAGCCGGATCTGGCAGGAGAGCCGGGAGTTGTCCTCGCGGTCAACGGCGGTGCCGTAGAGCATCTCGTCCTCCATCTCGCCCATGGGCTCCAGGCTCGGCAGGTCGGCCTCGGCGACGAAGACGTGGCAGGTGGCGCAGGAGAGCGAGCCGCCGCATTCGGCGACGATGGCGGAGACGCCGTTGCGCACCGCGGTCTCCATGACCGAGTCCCCGGTGTTGGCGTTGATGGTGGTGGTGGCACCGGCTGCATCGGTGAAGTGGACTGTAGGCATGATGATCAATCGACCTTTCTAGATGAACTGGCGGCCACCGTCGACGACGAGCGTCTGACCGGTGATGAAGGAGGAATCGGGACCGGCGAGGAAGAGCGCGGCCCCCACGATGTCGTCGGGCTGGCTGGCCCTCTTGAGCGCACCGCGGTCGACCCCGTAGTTTTCGGCGTTGTCCATCAGCCCGTAACTGGCCTCCGTGAGGGTGAATCCCGGGGCGATGGTGTTGACGGTGATTTCGCGTCGGCCCAATTCCTTGGCCATGACCCGGCTCAGGGCGATGACCCCGCCCTTGGAAGCCACATAGTGGGCCCACTGCTCGGAACCGGAGTAGACGGTGGCCGAGGCCAGGTTGATGATGCGCGAGCCGGCACCCAGATGCGGGCTCAGCGCCCGGGCCATCATCCAGGGTCCCTTGAGGTTCACCGCCATGACCCGGTCCCATTCCTCGAAGTCGATGTCCTCGAAGGGCGAGCGGGTGACGGTGGCGTAGATGGCGGCGTTGTTGATGAGCACCTGGACGTGGCCGCCGGCGAAGCCGGCAACCTGGGCCGCGAGCGCTTCGGTGGAGACGGGGCTGGTGACATCGACGGTGAAGGCCTCGGCGCGGCCGCCGGCGGCCCTGACCATTTCTGCGGTCTCGGCGGTGCCGGCAGGATCGATGTCCGCCGCGGCAACCGCATAGCCGCGCCGGGCGAATCCGAGGGCAAAGGCCCGGCCGAGGCCTCCGGCGGCGCCGGTGACCAACACCGTGCCCGGCGGGGTGTGTGCTTCGGTGGTCATTGTCTGTACCGAGGACCTTTCAGTGGGGCGAATGCTCTGGGCGGGGAATCGGGGTGGGCGGTGGGCGGGGCCTTGGGGTGCCCCGCCCACCTGCGGATGTCCGGAACCGCTATGGGGGGGAGCGGTCCTAGACGTGCGTGTGGGAGTGCGCTCCGGGGCCGGTGACCACGGGCGCCTCCTCGAGGATTTCGACGGTGCCCTTGGTACCGTCCACGCGCAGCATCTGGCCGGTGCGGATGGTGGTGGACGCGCTGCCGGTCCCGGTGACGGCCGGCAAACCGTACTCGCGGCAGACGATGGCAGCGTGGCTCATCATCCCGCCAATGTCCGTGACCGTGGCCTTGATCTTGCCGAAGATCGGGCCCCAGCTTGGGGCGGTGATCGGGGCAACCAGGATCTCGCCGGCCTGCACGTCGGAGAGGTCATCCGCGTGCATGACCACGCGGGCCATGCCCTCGACCAGTCCGGGGGAGGCGGCCATGCCCTTGAGCACGCCCGACTCGGAATCCTCGTCCCCGCCCAGCCACTGCTGAACCTGTTCGGTGGTGATGCCCCAGAGCATCCGGGTGAACGGCTCGGTGATGGCCGAGGGCGGGGTGTTCAGTGCCGGGGCCGGCCGTGCGGTCTTCAGTGCGTCGACGATGCCGCGGCGGCGCTCGATCTCCTGCGGCCACACCACGTTCCCGATCGGGTCGCCGGCGCCGATGCCCCAGGAAGTGACGAGGTCGAAGAGCACGTCACGGACCTCGTTTCGGCCCAGGTAGAGCATGTCCTCGGGTTCGTTCCATAGGCCCTGGGCGTGCAGCATGCGGGACAGTTCGCGCACCTTGCGCCAGAACACGCCCATGGTCCAGTGCTCGATGTAGAAGTTGTGGTTTTCCACGTACGGGTAGGCGGTGGCGGCCAGGGTGCGCTTGGCGTCGAAGACCTCGCGGACCTCGGGATCCAGCAGGTCCCGGTACTCCTCAACGATGCGGTCCTTCTCGGCGATCAGCTTGTCGGTCGGGCGCATGATGTTCGCCCCGCCCTGCAGACGGTGGATGTAATCGGCGATGAAGCCAAGCGGGATCTCCTGGTGTTCGATCCAGTACTTGTCGTGCCCGTAGAAGCCGTTGCCGATGGTGAAGTTGAACCACGGGTCCTTGGCCTCCTCCCAGCGTGCCAGCCAGCGCTCGCCGGAGGGCGAGGATGCGATGGCTGCAATCGTGGCTGTCGGGTCGTCGGTGTTGGAGAACGCGCCGGAAAGATCCAGTTCCACGGCCAGTGCCGCGAGTTCCTTCAGTTCATCGTCGGGCTTGAACAGTTCCATGTCCACGCCCTGGACCATGGTGGCGATCGACTGGTCGGGGATGTTGGGGAATACTTCCTTGCAGAAGTTGAAGAAGTCCAGGTAGGCGATGTAGCCCAGGTTCAGGAATTCGAAGTGGTATTGCCAGTTCTGGTAACAGAGCTGGATCAGCCGGTCGTAGTTCTCCAGCAGCACCTCCGAGCCGTCCTTGGCCTTGCCGGAAAGGATGTCCGCCATCGGGACCTGCTCGGGCAGGGCCTCGAAGCTGAGGGACTCCATCTCGCTGATGGTTCCCTTGACCTTGATGTGCCAGGCCTTCAGGAGCTCTTCCCAATTGGCGAAGTAGTGACCGATGCGGGCCTCGAAGTCAGGGACGCGGGCGGCGATCTGCTCGCTGGGCACCGGAAGCGGAGACATATAGAGGTAGCCGAGGTGGATGCGGAAGTCGATGCCGTTGGCATTGGGGATCATCAGGTGGCGGGCGTTGTACTGGCCCAGGCACTTGACGGCGAATTCCCCGCCGATGGTCTCGAACGGCTTGAAGACGGTGGGCCAGTGCTGGGAGTCGCAGAACCAGAACTTTTCGTCTTCCTCGGCCTTTAGTGCGTCCTGAAAGACCAGGTAGTACGGGTAGAGCTCCTCCCAGCCCTCGGCGCCCGGGGGAACCTGGAGATCGGAAGGCTTGGGAAAGGATTTCATGCTCATGGTGGTGGATGCCTTTCAAAAGATGCTGCTGCGGAGTTGGGGGGAAAAGCGGCGAACGGTGGTGGGTCGGGCAACGCGGCTAGGATGCGGTGTTCATCAGCGAGGACGTGATCGAGGAGAAGTTGAAGCCCGAACCCAGCCCGAGGGAGGAAGCGTAGCCGCCGGCGCCCGGCTTAACCGTGGACTTGGACGAGTGCACGGTTTCCGGGCGGGACTGGAGCAGGAGCAGGTTTTCGCCTTCGGGCAGATCCGCATCCAGCGCCCACTCGATGTCCTGCGGGCAGCCGTAGTGCTTCTCGGCGCGCTTGGCCAGCTGCGCCACCAGGGCCAGGTCCGCATCCGAGAGGCAGCGCACCGCGCGGCGCTCTTCACTGACCTCGACCTCCACCAGGGAGTTGGTGGCCGGGTCGGGAATGAGTTCGGCGTGCTTGGCCCCGATGTGCTCGGTGATGATGGCCAGGGTGACCTTGTCCAGCTGGATGTTGTCGGGGGTGACGGTGCCGGAAACGACCATTTCGCCGACCCCGTAGGAGGCGTCGATGGTGATCTTGGAGCGGTCCCCGTTGGTGGGGTCCAAAGTCATCGCCACGCCGGCTGCGGCGGAGTTGACCATCTTCTGCACGACGACCGCCATGGACAGGCCCTCGTCGGGGATGTTGTTCTTCAGCCGGTACAGGATGGCCCGGGAGGTGTAGAGCGAGGCCCAGCAGGCGCGGATGTGCTCGGTGACCGCATCGTAGCCGTTGAGCCAGAGGTAGGTGTCCTGTTGCCCGGCGAAGGAGGCATCGGGAAGGTCCTCCGCGGTGGCCGAGGAACGCACCGCCAGCGGCACCTCCACGGTGAAGTTCGCCTGCAAGATGGCGTAGGCGTCCTTGGTGACTTGGCGCAGGGCGGCGGGCACCGGGCGCTGGGTGATCATGGAGCGGATCGCGGCACTGGCGGCGTCCACGGCGTTCACGTCCTCCGGATCGACGCCGGCCAGCAGAGCGTTGATTTCGGCGGTAATGCCGCCTTCCATGAAGGCGTCGAAAGCTGCGGTGGTGACGACGAATCCGGGAGGCACGGGCATCCCGGCCGCGGTCATCGTCACCAGCGAGGCACCCTTGCCGCCGAGGTTTTCCAGCTTCGGGTCGGCACCGCCGTCGAAGAATTCAATGAAGTCGTTGTTGCTCATGCCTGGGATTTCTTCCAGCTCACGTTGACGTATTCGGGGACCCGAAAAGACAGGTTCTTGCGGAACTCGATGCCCTCGCCATCGATCAGCTCGAGCCCCGGGATCCTGGAAGTCAGTTCCTCCAGGGCGATCTTGGCCTGCAGCTTGGCGAGCATGTTGCCCAGGCAATAGTGGATGCCGAAGCCGAAGGAGAGGTGTTCGCGGGCGTTGGTCCGGGCGATGTCGAAAGCCTCGGGGTCCTCGAAGCGGGCTTCGTCGCGGTTGGCCGCACCCATCAACAGCAACAACTCGGCGCCTTCGGGAATCTTGACCCCGGCGACCTCGGTGTCCTTCAGGGCCTTGCGGCGCCAGCCGACAATGGAGCCGGCGTAGCGCAGGACCTCGTCGATGGCCGCGGGGATGGCCTTGGGATTTTTGACCACTTGCTCCCAGGCCTCGCGGTGGGCCAGAAGCACGCGCACGCAATTGGAGATCAGCGTGGTGGTGGTTTCGTGGCCGGCGAAAAGCAGGGAGTAGAGCAGCGAGGCGATCTCGTGGTCGCTGATTTCCGCGCCCTCGGACTGGGCCTTGACCAGGTCGGCGGTGAGGTTGTCCCCGCCGTGCTCGTGGGCGTGGACCACGAGGCGCATGCACTCTGCCCAGTACTCCACGAGGTTGTGGGCATGCGGGATCTGCTCCTCGTCGCTCAGGTCTCCCCAGGTCATGGCGGCCCGGGAATCGCTCCAGCGCTTGTAGGTGTCGACTTGGGAGACATCGGCGCCGATGAGGGTGAGGATGGTGATGGTAGGAATGGCGTAGGCCAGATCCTTGACGATGTCGCCGGTGTTGGATTCGCGCGCCAGCATGGTCTCGATCGATTCGATGACATTGGCGCGGATGGAGGGTTCCAGGGCCTTGAAGCGGCGCGGGGTGAACGCCTTCTGTGCGATGGCCCGGATGCGGGTGTGCTCCGGCGGGCGGCGGGCAGAGAGCCCGGAGTAGGTGGTGAAGCCGCCGTCGTTCATGATCTTGGTGGCCTGCGGACCGCGCTTGCGCACCGGGGCTTGGGCGTTTTCCGAGGAGAAGGTTTCCCAGTCCTCAAAGACGGCCTTGACGTCGTCGTAGCGGGTGATCACGTAGAGCCCGACACGTTCGTCGAACATCACGGGTTGTTCGTTGCGGAGGTTCGTGTAGGAGGGAAACGGGTTTTCCATGGTGAACGGTTCAAAACCGTGGTGGTCGGCCGGTGCCGTGGCGCCGTGCCCCATGGGACAAACCCCGGCTGCAACATTGCTGCTGGACATGGAACGGACTCCTTGAGGAAAGAAGATCGGGGTTGCACTACCCGATTGTGGGTTGCGCAACATTCATTGCCTCAAGTGTTACCCATGACACATGCGAAGGGTGCGGAACCTTTCCCACTCAGTGGAACCTTGTTCAGGGCTCGGGTTCGGCGGGAGGCCCCGGTGCGCTTCCTGTGACGCTGCCCAGTAGCGTTTCGAGCGGGATGTGCGCCGTGGCTGCCTCGATGCGCTGGGAAATGCCCTTGAGCACGGGCAGGTGCCGGGTCATGGTTCCGGCATTGGCGGAGGGAACCACGAGCCCGATCGAGCAGCCCAGGCGACCGGTGTGAAAGACCGGCACGGCAATGGAGCACGAGCCGATGATGACCTCTTCCTGTGTCGTGGCGTAGCCCTGCTCCCGAACCTGGGCAAGCTCGGCGCGCAGGCGGGCCGGGTTGACGTGGGTGTGGCCGGTGACGGTAGTCAGCGGGCGGTTGAGGTAGGCATCGGTGACCCAGTCCTCGGAATACGCCAGGATTACCTTGCCCACTGCGGTGGCATGCAAAGGCAGCCGGCCGCCGACACGTGAGGCGCGCGGAACCCTTTTGGAACCGTAGACCCGGTCGATGTACAGGGCCATGTTGCCGTCCCGCACGGCAAGCTGGCTGGTTTCCCCGGTCAGGGAGAACATGTCCTGGACGAAGGGGCGGGCGGTGTCGCGTAATTGGCGCCCCGCATTCTGGGCGATGGCCCACAACCGCAAGCCAAGCTGGATCCCGCCGTTGGGTCCGCGGCTGAGCATGCCCCACTCGACCAGCTCGCTCACCAGCCGGTGGGTGGTGCTCAAGGGGACGCCCGAGGCTTCCGCGATTTCGGTCAGGCTCAGTGCCCGGCGCGATGTTTCAAACACTTCCATGATGGCAAGGACCTTGGAGGTCACGGTGCTTCCGGGAACTCGATTTCCACCTGCCATCTACGGTGTCCTTTCCATCTGCCACACCTATTTTGCGCGCACCTTTGAGTGTAGGGGAGGAACCTCGGAAGCGACCGGACGAGACATGGAAGTCCTTAGTGCACCGGTTGCAGCTCCCGGCTCCGCGGCCAGAGGTTTGCCTGCTCCAGGGCGATCAGCCCGTTTGCCATGGTGATTGCCTCGGGAGTGAAAAGCTTGCCCAGCACCCGCGAGGCACACAGGCGAAGGGCCTGGCCGCGGTGCAACCCGAACCAGTCCATGACGGTGTCCAGGCCGTGCGGGGTCAGCCGCCACAACTTGTCGGCGTCCTTGACGATTTCGTCGTCGGGGTTCAGCGCATGGGAGCGGGAGTCGTGCCCGTCGATGATCGCGACGACCTGTTTGATCACCAGTGTATCCACGCGGAGAGATTCCAGGATCTCTATTGCCAGTCGCGCGCCCTCCTTTTCGTGTTGCAAGACCAGCTCGGGTCGTCCGCCGCCCGGGGCGATGGCTGCGAGCACGAGGCCGGGCTCCACTTGTGACCAGCCGATGTCGTGCAGCATCATTGCCGGCAAAACAACCCCGGGGTCGGCCTGCGGCCGTTGATCGAGCAGGGCGGCGGCCAAGGAAACGGCGTAGAGGGTGTGGGCGTCGTTGTCGCGCACCGCCAGCAGGCCCCGCGCCTGTCCCCAGATTTCGCCCAGCAATGGATGGGCTTCGAAAAGATCGGGATGCGGCGGCGGGATGTGCTCTGAGCTGTCGAGTCCAAAGTGGTTGGCCTGTGGGTGAACTTTAATCATGGGCACATGCTTGCACCAACACAACTTAAACCCAAGCGGTGGGTTCCGGGCAGTGGAAACCTCTCTGACAACGACCGGCCGGGATCGGGCCACGATTGGCTTTGCCTTCATGCCGGTATGGCTTGGTTAAATGGGTGAGCACCGGCCGGAAAATTATGGGGGCAATTCTTCCGACCGGTGCTCTCATCACTCGCACCTTCAAGAGGTAACTACGACTCTAGGGAATGATTCTGGGCATTCCATGTGTAGAGGCCTCATATTTCATGTGGCTGCAGTTGGGCGCCTTTGCTAGGCGTGGGAGAAATGCATGCCGCTGCGCCGCCGGACCAGGACCGCGGACAGGATGATGCCCAGGACCGCGAAGCCACAGGTCATCCACCAGGTGGCTGACCAGCCGCCGGTGCTCATGGCCAGCCACGCCACGATCATCGGGCCGGTGAAGTTTCCGACGTTGTAGATCTGCTGCATCAATCCCATGGCCGCCGGAGCCGAACCGCCCTCCGGCGCCAGATCCACGGCCATCCGCGTCATGGTCGCCGGTATCATCGCCCCGGCCAGGGAGAAGAAACCGACACAGGCGACTTGCCAGGCCAGCCCGCCGGGAACCGGCGACCAGTCAATGGCAAAGGTCAGCAGGCTGGCCGCGGCCATCAGCACGAAGGACAGGAACAACAGGGCACGGGCCGGGGCGCCGCGCTGGAGCAGCATGCCGGTGATAATGGCACCGACCCCGTTGAGCCCGCCGACAATGGCCGACAGGACCCCGGCATGCGTGCCGCTGAGGCCGCTTTCCCCGTAGAGCGTGGGCAGGAATCCCACCACGGCCATCCACTGGACCGTGTAGCACCCGAAGACCAGCCCGGCGATCCACACCTTGGACGAGCGGGCGGTGATGCCGATGCGTCCGGCTGCCGCCTTGGCCCCGCCGGTACCGGCGGGGTGGTCCTTGGGAACCATGCGCAACACCAGCGGGATCGGGATCAGCGTGATCGCGGCCATGACCCACCACCACATCTGCCAGGTGCCAACCTGCAGGAAGTAGGCACTGGCAATCAGGCCCACGAAGGTGGCTGTGCCCTGGTAGGCGCTCCAGCAGCCGACGGCCATGTTCACGCGGCGGAACGGAGCATGGCGGCGGATCAGGCCAGGCCCGACCACGGTGGCGACGATGAACCCGACGCCCTCGACGGCCCGCGAGGCCAACAGGGTGTTCGGGCCGATGGACAGGGCGCCAAAGATCGAACCGGCACTCAGGAAGAGCAGCCCCAGCAGCAAGGTCCGACGCTCGCCGATGACCTCGGCCAGCAACGACACCGCCAGGCCGCCGACCATGCCAGCCACCTGCACGATGCCCAACAGCACCCCGGCTGCCAGCAGGGAAAGACCCAGGTCTTCCTGGATCATGGGAAGCGCGGCGGGAAGCTTCCAGATATGCAGCGCAGCGCTGATGCCCGCAACCACCACAACGATCCAGGCGGCATTGCCGCTGGCGGTGCGTTGGAGGTTCGGTTGGATCATGGTCACGTCAGTTGGTCCTTCGTTGGGCAGTTGATCGGATTCTTCCATGCCTGTGAGACGGAACACGAAGATGTGTCGAACCACAACCGGGTGCGGGTCTGCCCGCGGCCTGTCGGATTCCTTCAAGACCTTGACCGCCCGTCCGGCGTCCGATGGAATGGCAAGCAGGAATCCAGACCAGCGAAGGGTATTCGATCATGTCCCCGGAACCAACCAGTACGGCAGCAACCGGCAAGCACACGACCAACGGGGTGCCCCACGGTTACACGGCGCTGACGCCGTTCATCGTGGTTGACCCGGCGCACGAGGCCGTCGAGTTCTACCGCGACGTCTTCGGTGCCACGGTGCTCTCGGTGATGCCCGGCGCCCCGGGGGAGGATGGCAAGGCCACCGTCGCCCATGCGGAACTCGATTTCGGCAACGGCATCCTGCAGCTCTCCGACCCGCAGCCGGGATACGGGCTGGTAGCGGCCGATGCGCAACACACCAACAACTCCATCGCGGTCTACGTGCAGGATGTGGACGCCGTCTTCGCACGGGCACTGGAACGCGGAGCCACCGCGGTTGAGCAACCGGCGGACTTCGTCTCCGGAGACCGCTTTGCCACCTTCGTGGATGCTTTTGGGCGTCGCTGGAACGTCATGACGCGTGTGGAAGACCTGTCCCGGGAGGAATCCGAACGACGGGTTGCCACCTGGCTCGAATCGTTCAACGCCACGGGCACGGATTAGGGGAAAACCAGCGTCGGCTGCCGGCGGTGCAGGCCTGAGCCGCATGTACGCGCCCGGGCTTATCCTGGCGCGGTCGTGAAATCCCGGGTGCAATGCGCCCGACTGGCATGGCAAGGACCGGACGCGCCAGGGCCCCGCCGACTCCCGTGGTGGGGAGTCGGCGGGGCCCTGGTCGTGGCGTGCGGGGCGTTACTGCACGTGGGCGCCGGAGGCGTTCTCCACCTTGTGCGCGGTGCGGCCCAGCAGGTGCGTGGGCACCTTGTAGGTTTCCTTGGCCGTCAGCGCGGAGACCGAGGCGATCAGCGCGATCACGGCGGTAAAGATGCTGATGACCACCCAGCCGCCCGGTGCCAGGCCTCCGAGGGCCGCGACGATGGACGGGGCGAAGCCGGCCATCAGGAAGCCGAGCTGGGTGCCGATGGCCAGGCCGGAGAAGCGGACCTGGGAGGAGAACATCTCGGCGTAGAAGGACGGCCAGACGGCGTTGGCCGCGGCGTAGGCACACGAGAAGACCAGCAGCGAGAGCGCGAACTGCAACACGGTGTTGCTGGTTTCCATGGAGCGCAGGTAGAAGGGCATGAATACTGCCGAGGCCACAGCGCCGTAGATGAACACCGGCTTGCGGCCGATCCTGTCGGCCAGCTTGCCGAAGAACGGTTGGGTGAACAGCGCGCCGATGTTGCCGGCAACCACCAGCCACAGGGTGATGGACTCATCCATGTTGCCGATGGACTTGCCGTAGGAAATGGCCAGGGTGCCGTAGACGGTGGAGACCGCGGCGATGAAGGCGCAGAAGACCACGCGCAGCACGTCGCGCCAGTGGAAGCGGATCAGCACGCCCAGGGGCAGCTTGGCGATCTCGTTGTTCTTCTTGGCTTCCTCGAACTCCGGGGTCTCGTGCAGCGAGCGGCGGATGAAGAAGGTGACGATGACGACCACGGCCGAGAGCCAGAACGGGATGCGCCAGCCGATGCCGAACTTGAATTCGTCCGGCATGGCGACCACGGGAATGAAGATCAACGCGGCCAGGATCTGGCCACCCTGGGTGCCGGTCAGCGTCCAGGAGGTGAAGAAGGAGCGGCGGTCATCCGGTGCGTGTTCCAGGGTCAGCGAGGAGGCGCCAGCCTGCTCGCCCGCGGCCGAAAGTCCCTGCAGCAGGCGCGCGAACACCAGCAGGGCCGGGGCCCACCATCCGATCTGGTCGAAGGTTGGCAGGCAGCCGATGGCGAAGGTCGCAGCGCCCATCAGCACCAGGGTGAACATCAAGACCTTTTGCCGCCCGATCCGGTCGCCGTAGTGGCCCAGGATCACCGCGCCGATAGGCCGGGCAACATAGGCGAAGCCGAAGGTCGCCAGTGACATGACGGCTGCATTGGCGCCCGCGTCGGGGAAGAACACGTGCGGGAAGATCAGCGCGGCCGCGGAGCCGAAGATGAAGAAGTCGTAGTATTCGACGGCACTGCCCATGAAGCTGGCCAGGGCGGCCTTGACCGGCGTCCTGCCCCCGGTGCCGGGCGCGTCCTGCGCCGGTGGATTGTCGGTGTTTGGCATCGGGTGCTCCTAGGTATGACGGGACAACTGAGGGGGAACTCAACGTGTCTGCGAGACTTGTGTGCGCAAAGCGTACGGTTGTACGAATTGCGTACAACCACTAGAGTAGAGCTAAATCACATGCAAGACAATCCTCACGCGAAAAATCTCAAGGACTGGAATTTTCATGAGCACCAGCACGCAGTCGTACCTTGTAGGCCTGATCGGGGACGGGGTCATGCCATCGCTGACCCCGCCCATGCACGAGGCCGAGGCTGACGCCCACGGATTGCGCTACCTCTACCGCCCCATCGACCTGGCCGAGATCGGCAAGGACGCCACCGAGGTCGGCGAGCTGCTGCGCGCCGGGGCGATGCTGGGATTCAACGCCTTCAACATCACCCACCCTTGCAAGCAGCTGGTGCTCGAGCACCTCGATGACATCAGCGACGAGGCCCGCGCCATCGGCGCGGTGAATACGGTAGTCATCAAGGACGGCATGTTCCACGGCTACAACACCGACGCCTCAGGCTTCTCCTGGGCCCTGGCCAACGGACTGCCGGGAGCCACGCTGGATTCGGTGCTGCAGCTGGGCGTCGGCGGGGCCGGCTCCGCGGTGGCCTACGCGCTGCTGGACTCCGGGGTAAAGGAGTTGCTGCTGGTGGACCCCGAGGCCACCCGCGCCGCCGAACGCGCCGCGACGCTGGCCATGCAGTTCCCCGAAGCCACCATCCTGGCCTGCGACTTCGACCAGGTCCCGGCGCTGCTGCCGCGTGTGAACGGCGTGCTCAACGCCAGCCCTGTGGGCATGCACCACCATCCCGGGCTGCCCTTCGACATCAGTGGGCTCACATCCGGGCACTGGGTCGCCGACGTGGTCTACCGCCCGGTGGACACGGAACTGATCACCGCGGCCCGTGCCCTGGGCTGCCGCACCCTGGACGGCGGGCACATGGCAGTGGGCCAAGCGGTCGACGCCTTTGGCATCATCACCGGAACCGCCCCGGACACCGCCCGGATGCGCAACCACCTGCTCGAAATGCTGGAGGCGGGCCTCTAATGCGCACCTCCATCGCCACCGTCTGCATCTCCGGCACCCTCGAGCAGAAGATGCTCGCTTGCGCCAAGGCCGGCTTCGACGGCATCGAGATCTTCGAGCAAGACCTCACCGTCTCACCCATGTCCCCCGAGGAGGTTCGCGCCCTGGCCGACCGTCTGGGCCTGACCCTGGACCTCTTCCAGCCCTTCCGCGACTTCGAGGGCGTGGACGAGGCGACCCTCCGGGCCAACCTGGCGCGCGCCGAGGCCAAGTTCCGGCTCATGGGCCAGCTGGGCATCGACACCATGCTGCTGTGCTCCAACGTGGGCACCGCGACCATCGACGACGACGAACTCTTCGCCAGCCAGATCCGCGCCCTGGCCAAGCTCGCCGCCGAGCACGGGGTGAAGATCGCCTACGAGGCCCTGGCCTGGGGCAAGTTCGTGAACACCTACCAGCACTCCTGGAAGATCGTCGAGCTGGTGGACCACCCCAACGTGGGCCTCTGCCTGGACTCCTTCCACATCCTCTCGCGCGGGGACGACCCGGCGGGCATCGCGGACATCCCTGCGGAAAAGATCTTCTTCGTCCAGCTGGCCGACGCCCCGGTGCTCTCCATGGACGTGCTCTCCTGGTCCCGGCACTACCGCGTGTTCCCCGGCGAGGGCGGCTTCGAGCTGGACGCCTTCATGGGGCACTTGGTCCGCTCCGGCTACGACGGCATCGTCTCGCTGGAGATCTTCAACGACGTCTTCCGCCAGTCCAACGTCGAGCGCACCGCCGTGGACGGGATGCGCTCGCTGATCTGGCTGCAGGACAAGACCGCCGCGCACCTGGGTGCAGGTGCACTTGACTACCCGTTGGGGCTCGCCGCCCTGCCCGGCGCCCAGGAGCCTTCGGGCTTCGACTACGCCGAGATCCGCACCGAGGACCCGGAAATCGTGGCAGGGATGCTGGCCCAGCTGGGCTTCACCTTCCGCGGCCAGCACCGTCGCAAGCCGGTCACGCTCTGGAGTGCGGGGGAGGCGCGGATCATCATCAACACCCAGCGCAGCCGCGGGATCACCGCGGAGGTCTCCGGCTTCGGCGTCCAGGTCCCCGAGGCGGCCCTGGGTACCCGGCGCGCCACCGCGTTGAAGGCCCCTGCGGTCCCGCGCCACCACACCGTGGGCGAGGCGCCGCTGCACGGCTTCACCGCACCGGATGCCACCGAGGTGTTCTTCGGGACCACGGCGGACGAGCCCGCCTGGGCCGCCGAATTCGGCGACGGCACCACGCCCGCGGACACCGGGGCCATCACCGGCATCGACCACGTCAACCTGGCCCAGCCCTGGCAGGCCTTCGACGAATCGGTCCTCTTCTACACCTCCACGCTGAACCTCACCGCCCGCCCGGGCACCGAGGTTCCCAGCCCCATGGGGCTGGTCCGCTCGCAGGTATTGCGCACGGAAGACGGCGCCGTGCGCCTGGCGCTGAACATCGTGCCGCACGGGTTGGAGGACTCCCGGGCCAGCGCCCCGCGCTATCCGGAGCACATTGCGGTGCACACCGATGACATCATCGCCCTGGCCCGCCGCGCGGTGGCCGCCGGCATGGAGTTCCTGGCCGTGCCGAACAACTATTATGAAGACCTGGCGGCACGCTTCGGGCTGGACGGGGAAACCCTGGCGCAATTGCAGGAACTGAACCTGCTCTATGACCGCGACGAGCACGGCGAGTTCCTCCATTTCTACACCGAGACCGTGGGATCGATGTTCCTGGAGGTCGTTGAGCGCCGCGGCGGCTACGACGGCTACGGGGCACCGAACGCACCGGTGCGGCTTGCCGCGCAATTCGAGCGCAACCGCCTGATGACGTACTAGAAAAGAACAAAGGGGAGTGGTGAGTCATGGCCGAGCAGCCTGACTACTATGTGAAGTCGGCGGAGAAGACGCTGGCGGTGTTGCTGGCCTTTGATGCCACCCACCCGCTGCTGACCGTGACTCAGGTGGCGCAGGCCATCGGAGTCTCGCGTGCCGCGGCCCGCCGCTTCCTGCTCACCCTGGTGGACCTGGGGTACCTGGAGGCCGACGGGAGCGCCTTCCGGCAGACCCCGCGGGTGCTGGACATCGGTGCCGCCTACCTCTCCGGGCTGACCCTGCCCCAGGTGGCCCGCCCGCACCTGCAGGCCCTGGCAGCCGAGCTCTCGGAGACCACCGCCCTGTGCGTGCTCGATGACCAGGACATCCTCTATGTGGAGCGCGTCGCCGCGCCGCGCATGCATTCGATGAACGTGTCCATCGGCAACCGGCTCCCGGCCTGGGCCACCTCCATGGGCCGGGTGCTGGTGGCCGAGCTGCCCGAGGCCGCGCGCGAGGAGTTCCTCTCCAGGGCCAAGCTCACCCACTACACCGCCAAGACCGTGGCGAGTATCGACGAGCTGCGCGCGGAGCTCGATACCGTGCGCGCCCAGGGCTGGTCCCTGGTCGCCCAGGAACTGGATGAGGGGCTGCGCGGGCTGGCGGTCCCTGTCTACCGCGGGCCGCAGCTGCTCGGGGCGCTGAACGTCTCGGTGCAGCCCGGGCGCATCGGCTCCACCTCGATCACCGAGGAGATGCTGCCCCTGATGCGCAAGGTCGCCAACGACATTGCCGATGACTTCGGCGGGCGCACCGCGGCGCGCAACTGAGACGACGGCGCTAGCGCGCACCCTCGAAGTCGATGCGCATGACCAGACGACGCGGGGTGGGGTGGCTGACCTCCGTGAATCCGGCTTCCTCGAAGATGGACCGGCTGCCCACGTACATCTCGCCCCACATGGCCTTTTTTCCCTCGGGCAGCAGGATTGGGTAGCCCTCCACGGCGCTTGCCCCGCGGTCACGGGCGAAGGCCACCGCCGCGACGGCCATGGCCCGGCTGACACCCATGCGCCGGTAACCGGTGCGGGTCACGAAGCAGACAGCTGCCCAGACGTCCTGGCTGTCCTTGTCCTCGTCGCGTCCGCTCCACGGGACCTTCGAGGTGCGCAGTCGCGGGTAGGCGGTGCGCGGTTCGATGGCGCACCAGCCGACGGGCTCGCCCTCGAGATAGCCGACCAACCCGCTGGTGTTTGTCGCCTTGGGATGCCCGCACGCGGTCTGGGTGCGCAACCGGTTGGCCCGTTCCTCATCGGTGAGCATGTTGAAGCTCTTTCCGGGATTCTGGAACCACTGGCATTGGCAGTGCCCGGCATCGCCCCGCGTGCCGAAGATCTTTTCCAGGTCCTCGCCGCTGGCCTGGTTCGCCGGAACGATGCGCAGGTCTGCCCTCTTGGTGGTTTCCTGGTTGGTTTCCATTGACGAGCACTCCCGCGGACCGTGGCGTGAGCCGCCGGGATTCGGCAGGCTCCCTGGCTTCGAGACTGCCAGTGCCGCATTCGCCGGTCAAGGGCCACGTGCCGACCTGTAGCCGTGGTGCGGATTCCTGAGGGGTGCAAGACGAAGGATAGGCGGGGACGGAAGAGCATGCTCTTCCGTCCCCGCCAAGATGCGCGTGCAGTTAGGGCTACTTGGCCTTCTTGGCCGCGCCCTTCTCGGTGGTGGCGTCCCGGTGGGCCAGTTCGCCCTCGGTGTTTTCGAGGTGCGAGCGCATGAACCACTGGAATTGCTCCAGTGCGGCGGTCTGGCCGATGAGGATGTCCTCGGTGATCGGGTCCAGCTCGCCGACCTCCTCGATGGTCTTGCGCATCGACTCGATGACCCCGGTGTAGACCACATCCAGGGCTGCAAGGTGCTCGGTGGTACGGGCTCGGCCAATCTCATAGTCGTCCCATTCGCGTGCCTTGACCAATGCGCCGGGCAGGCCGTTCGGGGCAACGCCCATGGTGGCCATGCGTTCGGCCAGCGCGTCGATCATGGCGCGAACCAATTCAATCTGGGGGTCAAGCATTTCGTGGACGCCGATGAAGTCGCGTCCCACGACATTCCAGTGTGCGTGCTTAAGCGTCAATTGCAGGTCGTTGAATGCGTGGATCCGCATTTGCAGGGCGTTGGCGACCTTGTGGCCGTTGGCCAGACTCATTCCCGGAACGGTGAATCCTGCATTGCTCGTGGTTTTTGCTGCCATTGATGCCTCCTCGATGTTCGACTGCCGCGCAGTCTTCCGTGGATATCCATGTGATGTAGCGGTACTTAGGAACGTATCATGCACCGGGCGCAAAAGGCCCGGGATTTACGCGTAGGGAAAACACAAGAACACCGAACGGCTGGTTTCTGCTAGGCGCAACCCGTCATTCCGCCGGCAGCTTCGAGCGCGGGGTGACAATCCGGGGCAGGACGAGCAAGAGGAAGAGGGCTGCGGCCGTGAGGATCCCTCCCACCAACAGGCCCATCTGCCAACCGTGCAGGACCTGGATGACAAACCAGACGCACCCGGCCACCAAGACACCCACCCCCACGACGACAATCCGGGAGATGATATGGCCCAGGTGGACGGTGGTGGCCTTGAGCTGCTGGCCGAAGAAGTGGCGGTGCACGGCCACGGGGGTAACCAGCAACAGGATCACCAGGGCCGACGCGACCAGCAGCACCAAATAGAACCTCTCATCGGGTGCCTCAAGGGTGTCGAAGCGGGACTGGAAGGGCAGGACGACCAGGAAGGCTGCCAGGATCTGTGCCCCGGTTTGCATCACGCGCATTTCCTGCAATAGCTCGTTCCACTTGCGGTGCAGTTCCTCGTCGCTGTTCTCGGTCTCTTGGACGTTGTCGGTGTGCTTGGCCATGTCAGGTTCCTCTGCCGGGGACGGTGTGTCAAAAACATTATGCGACGCCCGGGCGCAGGACACGACAACACGGCGGATAACCCACATAACAACGCAACGGCTGGAGATCGGCGGGTATGCGGCTTAGTGTGGGGATGGTGAACAGCATTGGGCAGGACACCGAATACACGCCGGCACCAAACAAGCATGACGGGTTCGTCCACGTGCGCGGCGCCAACGAGAACAACCTGCAGGACGTGGAGGTGCGCATCCCGCGCGATGCTATCGTCGCCTTCACCGGGGTCTCGGGGTCGGGGAAATCCTCGCTGGCCTTTGGCACCATCTTTGCCGAGGCGCAGCGCCGATTCCTGGAATCCGTGGCACCCTATGCGCGTCGGCTCATCGCCCAGGGCCACACGCCCAAGGTCGAATTCATCTCCGGATTGCCGCCGGCCGTCGCCCTGCAACAGCGCCGCGGCACCGCCAGCTCCCGTTCCACCGTGGGCACGCTGACCACGCTCTCAAACTCGGTGCGCATGCTCTTCTCCCGGGCCGGGGACTATCCCCAGGGGGTTCCGCGCCTGGACTCGGACTCCTTCTCGCCGAACACCGCGGTGGGCGCCTGCCCGCAATGCCACGGCCTGGGCATCGCCCATACCGTCACCGAGGACTCACTGGTTCCTGACCCGTCACTGAGCATCCGCGAGGGCGCGATCGCCGCATGGCCCGGTGCCTGGCAGGGGAAGAACCTGCGCGACATCACCTCGCACCTGGGCCACGACGTGGATATACCCTTCCGGGAACTTCCCAAAAAGGTGCGTGACTGGCTGCTGTTCACCGAGGAGCAACCCGTGGTGGAAGTGACACCCGAACGCGACAGGGTCGCCAAGCCCTACAAGGGGCGGTTCTGGAGCGCGCGACGCTATGTGCTGCACACCGTGGCCGACTCCAAGTCCGAAACGATGCGCACCAAGGCGCTGCGCTTCATGCGCTCGGGCCCCTGCCCGGCATGCTCCGGGACGGGCTTCCGCCCCGAGGCCCTGGCGGTGGGCTTCGCCGGGTTGGACATCGCAGAGTTCAACGCCACCGCGCTCGATGCCCTCGCCACGGTGCTGCGGCCGGTTGCCGAGAACCGGCCGGCTCCCGGAGGGGAACCGGCACACGAGGTGGCCGCCACGATCGCTGCCGACCTGCTGGAGCGCATCGAGGTGCTCACCGGGTTGGGACTGGGCTACCTGAGCCTGGACCGCGGCACCCCCACGCTCTCGCCGGGGGAAATGCAGCGCTTGCGCATCGCCACGCAGCTGCGCTCGGGTCTCTTCGGGGTGATCTACGTGCTCGACGAACCATCCGCCGGACTGCACCCGGCCGACGCCCGACCGCTGCTGGAGGTGCTCGAGGCCTTGAAGGCCGGCGGGAACTCGGTCTTTGTGGTGGAACACAACATGGATGTGGTCGGCCGGGCGGACTGGATCATCGACGTGGGTCCCGGGGCGGGCGCGGGAGGCGGCAAGGTTCTCTACAGCGGACCGGTGGCGGGGCTGGCGAAGGTTCCCGAATCGGTGACCCGGCGCTTCCTGGAGCCCGCCGACGCCGCTGCACCCCGGACGCCGCGGGAAGCCGAGCACTGGCTGGAACTGGACGGGATCAGCCTGCACAACCTGGCGGATCTTGACGCGAGCTTCCCGCTGGGCGTGCTCAGCGCCGTCACCGGTGTTTCCGGATCCGGCAAGTCCTCGCTGGTCAGCCAGGCATTGGCGTACGGTGTTTTGGACAATATGCGCGGCGACGGATCCAATGGGTCCAACGGATCGCCCGATTCCTTCGAGTCGGTCGACGGCGAGCCGGACACGGCATCCGACCGGGCCACGGTGCGCGAGGTACGCGGAGCAGGGCGGATCGATCGGATCGTGGCCATGGACCAAAAACCCATTGGCCGCACTCCGCGCTCCAACCTCGCCACGTACACCGGCCTCTTCGACGCGGTGCGCAGGGCCTTTGCCGACACATCCTTGGCCAGGCAGCGCGGCTACGGGGCAGGGCGGTTTTCCTTCAATGTGGCCGGCGGGCGCTGCGAGACGTGTCTGGGCGAGGGATACCTGGAAGTTGAATTGCTCTTCCTGCCCGGCAGCTACGGCCCCTGCCCCGAATGCCACGGATCGCGCTACAACCCCGAGACCCTCGAGGTCACCTACGAGGGCAGGAACATCGCCGAGATCCTGGCCCTGAGCGTGGACGAGGCCGCCGAATTCCTGGCCGGCATTCCGGCCGCGGCACGGTCCCTGGAGACGTTGCGCGACGTGGGATTGGGCTACCTGTCCCTGGGTCAACCGGCGCCCGAGCTCTCCGGCGGCGAGGCCCAGCGCATCAAGCTGGCCACCGAGTTGCAGCGTGCCCGGCGGGGCCACACGCTCTACCTGTTGGACGAGCCCACCACCGGCCTGCACCCGGCGGATGTGCAATTACTGCTGGGCCAACTGCACCGGCTGGTCGATGAATCCAACACCGTGATCGTGGTGGAACACCACATGGATGTGGTGGCAGCCGCCGACTGGGTCATCGACCTGGGCCCGGAGGGCGGGGACGCCGGAGGGAAAATCGTTGCCACCGGGACCCCTGCGCAATTGGCTGCGCACCCGAAGTCCAGGACCGCTCCCTACCTCGCCAAGCGACTGGGGATCGCGGGGTCCAACCGTCGGTAACCGGCGGGCGCCGCGCTAGGCGGGAAAGCCAAGGTCGCGGCGGTGGTTCTGGCGCATCACGTGGCGGATGCGCCCGACCGTGCTGGGCGTAAGCACCGCGTCGATGTGCTTCTGCAGTGCCCGAGCCTGCTTCTGAAGGTTGACCGGGTGGCCGCCCTTGCGAAACTGCCGGGCAACATGGGCCGCGAGTGCGTCCTGCGCATAGGCGATGAAGGCCTGTGGCCTGGCGGCACGGATCATGTCAAACGCCTCGATGGGGGAGTGCCCGCGATCCAGCAGGATCGCGAATCCCATGGAAGGGCCGCGGTTGATGCCCATGTGGCAGTGGGCCAGGACCTTCCCGCCCTCAAGCTCCGCGAGCCGGGCGAAGCGGTCGGGACCATGGGCCTACTAGTGCGTTGGCGAAAATGAAAGAATCAACGATGTGGATAACGAACTTGAACCCGGGCGCCGGCGTGAATCGGCGGAGATCCAGTTCCGCAGCGAAAGCTGGGCACTGTGGCTCGGGTTCGGCTGCACGGTGCTGGGCGTGGTGGTCGGGCTCATCGGCTTTGCAAACCACCGTCCGGATTTGGCGGGCTTCCCTTCCGTGGGCGTGTATTCCGCGATCCTGGCGGCACTGACAGCGTCGGGCGGAAGCGTCCTCGGCTACCTGAGGGTGCTGACCAAGACCCAGACCTGGCTACTGGACTTTCCGCTCTACCGGCAGATCATCAACGCCGGCGCACTGGTGATCATCCACGCGGCAATTTCCGCGATGGCGGCACTTGTCACCTTTCGGATCTTTCAGGACGCCTTCCTGGGACTGACCGTGGACAGGTATGCGGGCAGCCTCATGTTGGGCATCACCGCCGGAATCGCCGGCTATGTTGCCCTGCTGTCCTCGGCGCGGGTGACGGCACAAAGCCTGTCAACGCTGCTGGCAGCCTTCATGACCACCGGCGTGTTCATCAGCATGCTGGCCGCTGAGAACCCGTTCTGGTGGCGCTCGATGTTCTCCGCCCTTGGCACCAGGTCCTCCGGGCTCATGTCCTTCTGGACGTTCAACGTCACCCTGGTCGTCTCCGGCCTGGTGCTCAGCACCCTGACCGCGTTCATCGTGCGCGACGTGATCAGGATGGCGCGCATTCACGACAGGCTGGCCACCGCGCACGGAAGGCCGCTGCCGCGTTTCATCCGGCCGCGCCCCGCGGTGGTGCGCACCTGCCTGCTGGGTCTGGGGGCCTGCGTCATCGGGATCGGACTGATCCCGTTCAACGTCTCGGCGCCGGTGCACTCGGCCATCGTGCGCATTGCCGCGGGATTCATCGTGGTGCTGCTGCTGGGCGCGGCCCTTTGGCTGCCGGGATTCCCCTGGGTGTTCCACCTGCTCTCATTTGCCTGCTTCCTGGGGCTGGTGGGCGCTGCCCTGCTCTGGCAGCCGCTGGCCTACTACAACCTCACGGCCTTCGAACTGGCCGTCGTGGGCATCGTCTTTGGCTGGCTCAGCGTGTTCATCCGCACCACCGACGCGGCCCTCGCCGTCAAGAGGAAGGAACTTGCCGACGTCTTGGCCGTCAACGGCTGAGCCTAGGCGCCCACGTGTTCGAAGTGGGCCACGAACATGTCAGGCCGCACCAACACCACCGAGCCATTGGGCAGGCGGCGCTTGGGAGCGGCGACAAATTCATGCAGCGGCACCTGGTACTCGGCGGCCAGCTGCTCCCCGCGCTCCCGTCCGGCCGGGCCGTAGACGTGCACCTGCCAGCGGGCGTCGTTGAGCACCTCGAAGTTGTCGGCGTGTTCGCCGGTGCGGTTGGGCACCCACGGCAGGCGGCGGCCAAGCACCTGTCCGCGGCGCCGGGTTCGGGCAAAGCCGGTGGCCAGGGTGGCACGGTCCTTGGCGCTGTCATCCATCCAGTAGTGGATGCGGATCTGCGAGAGGTACCCGAAGAAGCGCCGCCCGGCAGGTATTCTGCCCATCAGACGCACGGCGGCCGGCCACACCAGAGGCAGCACCCGGGTGCGGATCGTGCGGGCCAGCAGGGAATCGGAGGTGGCGGCGCTGAAGAGCCTGTCGGTGGTGGCCACCAGGCGCAGGGCCACGGGGCGGCGTTCGACTTCGTAGCGCTCCAGGTAGGTCTCGGGCATGCGGCCGGAAAAGACGTCAGCCATCTTGCACACCAGGTTGTGTGCGTCCTGCAGCCCGGTGTTCATGCCCTGGGCTCCGACCGGCGAGTGGATGTGGGCGGCATCCCCGGCCAGGAAAACCCTGCCCCGGGCGAAGTGCTCGGCAACGCGGTGATGCACGCGGTAGGTGGTGAACCACGAGGCCGATCCGTACATGACACCGAACTCGCGGCGCAGGCTGGCCCGGGCGCGGTCCTCGTCGATATCGGGTTTGTCCCCGGTGGAGTCCTTGGGTTCGTGCAGGATGCCCAGCAGGCGACGCCGCTCGCCGCCGGAGTCGTCCCTGCCCATCGGCAAGCCGAGCATGAAGTTCTCATCGGAAAAGCGCAGGTTGATTCCCGAGCCCATGCCGGTGACCCCCTGGGCGTCGAGCACGTAGAAGACCTCGTCGTCGGTTTTCCCCTCAAAGGCAATGCCGAGGGATTCGCGGATGGGGGAGGAAGCGCCGTCCGCGGCGATCACGTAGCGAGCCGAAATGTGCACCGGCCCCTGCGGCCCGGTGCACTTGATGAGCAACTGGTCCCCGGTGTCCGAAAAGGACTCGTAGCCGTGCTCCCAGAGCACTTCGTTGCCCGCGTCTTTCAGGTAATCGGCCAACAGCTCCTCGTTGGCGCTCTGTTCCAACATGGTCAGTCCGGCGAAGGGCGTCTGGGCGTAGCCGAGCCGGTTGAGCTTGATGCTCTTGAAACTGCGGGAACCGATGCCCGGGCGCATTTCCCCGGTCGGCACCGAGCGTCGCTTGACCTCGTCCGCCAGCCCCAGTTGGCGGTAGATCTCCATGCTGCGTGCCTGCAGCGCCAGGGCGCGCGATTCGCGGGTGGGACCCGACTTCAAGTCAATGACCCGTGCGTCGATCCCGAAATTCTGCAGCCAAGCCCCGGCCATCAAACCCGTGGGCCCGGCACCGATTACCAAAACGTCTGTGTGCAGTAGCGTCGCGTCCATGAAACCCACGCTACGCCCCCATGCCCGGCAAAGCACTGATACGGGCCTTGTGGCGGCGCAATCACGTGCCGGTTTCCGCCGGGGGTGTTTCCTTCATCCGCGCAAGCGAGTCCAGGGCGCGGGCACGGGAGGCCATCAGGTCCACCATCTGATCGACCTTGGAATACGGGACAAAGCGGTCAATGTAGGAACCGTGCGGATCAAACTTCTTGGCCTGCAGCAACGGGTTGAAGACCTTGAAGAACGGGGAGGCGTCGGCCCCGCACCCGGCGACCCATTGCCAGTTGGCCGGGTTTGATGCCGCGTCCGCGTCCACGAGGGTGTCCCAAAACCATTCCTCGCCCACCTGCCAGTGGATACCCAGGTTCTTGACCAGGAAGCTGGCTGTGACCATGCGGACCCTGTTGTGCATCCATCCAGTTTCCCAAAGCTGCTTCATGCCGGCGTCCACCAGCCCGTAGCCCGTCGAACCATCGCACCAGGCCTTGAAGTGGCGGGCCGCCGTTGTTTCCTCCGGCCCTCTGTTTACGCCGGAGGCGGGCCAGGCCCAGTCAAACGCGTCGAACTCGCTGCGCAGGTTGCGGGTAGCCAAATCCGGGTAGTGGTAGAGCAGGTTCCAGCAGAAGTCGCGCCACCCCAGTTGACGCATCAAGGCCCGCGTGCCCTCGGCTCGCTCGGGATGGGCGCGCAACATGCCGCTGAGGGTCTCCCAGACCTCGACGGGACCCAGATGCCCCCAACGCAGGGCCGCCGACAAACGCGAGGTGCCGTCGGTGTCGGGCCTGTCGCGGGACGTGGCGTAGTCGCCGGCGATTTCCTCCAACACCACGCCCAGGCGGTCCCGGGCCGCGGCCTCGCCCGGAACCCAGGCGGCGGCCAGTCCGTGCGACCAGTCGGGAGCCGAGGGCAACAGGCCCCAGTCATCCAATTTTTCCGAGGTCAATTCGGTGGTCACGGGTTCCTGCGCTTCGGGCCCTTCCAGCACCGGGCGCATCGGCAGCCGCTGCAGCGCGTTGAAGAAGGGCGTGAAGACCTTGAAGTTCCTTGAATCCCGGGTCAGCACGGTCCACGGTTCGTGCAAGAGCGTTCCGGCGTGGCTGTGGGCCTCGAGCCCTGCGTCGGTCGCCAACTTCTTGGCCATGGCATCGACGGCGCGTTCGGCTCCGCCATAGCGACGGTTCCAATGCATGGTGGAGAAGCCGTCGACGGCGAGGAGCCCCGGAAGGACCTCGGCCGCGGCACCGCGGCGCAAAAGCAATGGCACGCCGAGTCCTGCCAATGATGCACGCAGTTCGTTCAATGCGTGATGCAGCCACCACTTGGCAGCGCCGCCCAACGGACGCACGCCCGGGGACTGCTCGTCAAGGATGAACAGGGCGGTTGTCGGCCCCGAGGCCATGGCGGCACAGAGCGCCGGATTGTCGGCCACGCGCAGGTCGTCGCGGAACCACACGATGGTGGATGATGCCTGGTTCATGTCGGTGCTCTTTCATGCGGACGGTGGTTTTTGGGACTAGCGGGACAGGGCGTACCAAATCAACAGCATGGTGACGAGGAACCCCGTGGCATAGTTCAGCCAGAGGAAGCGCACCCATCCGGCATGGGCGCGGGCGGAATCCTCGTCGTCCAGCCCGGCATGGGGCAGCACATTGGCCAGGTAGGGCAAGGCCAGCAGGCCCGCCAACGGTCCCGGCCAGTCGGTGAACAGGAGCAACGCGCCGGAGGCGAGGTAGGCCGCGGCGGCGAACCACACGGTCCGTTTCGCGCCCAGCACCGTGCCGATGGATGCCAGGAATGCTGCGCGGTCCGGGACGATGTCCTGCACCGCGCCGAACGCGTGTGAGGCCACGCCCCAGAGAAAGAACGCCACCAGGATCGCCACGAGCGCCGCGTCAAAACCGGCCCCCGCCAACACCAGTCCGAAGAGCGCGGGCGAGACGAAGTGGGTGCTGGAGGTCAGCGAGTCCAGGAAAGGACGCTCCTTGAAGCGCAGGTGCGGGGCGCTATAGGCGTAGAGCGCCGCCATCGATACCAGGAGCACCAAGTTCGCCTGCCAGGAACCGGCGATGCCCAGCACCACCAAGAAGGGCAGGCAGGCCACCGCGCAGGCCGCCAGGATCCCGCGGTGCCGGCTGCGGTCCACCACCGCGCCTTCGGCCCCGCCCTTACGGGGGTTCAGCCGGTCCGATTCGTAGTCGAAGACATCGTTGATCCCGTACATGGCCAGGTTGTAGGGGACGAGGAAGAAGAATGTTCCGACCACCCAGATCCAGTCGATCCTCCCGGCTGCCAACAGGTAGGCTGCGGCAAAGGGGTAGGCGGTGTTGACCCAGGAAACCGGGCGGGAAGTCATGAGCAGTTCGCGCAGCATCATGGTGTTTCCTTCCCGGTCCGGATCACTGGCGACGGGCTCGATGGGGCCTGGGCAAGACCGCTTCCCTTCACCGAAGCACCGGTTCCCCTAGGTGTCTTGCCCCCTGCGATCCACCACAGGGCAGGGACGAAGAACACCGCGCAGACCGGGTAGCTGAAGTCCTCCACCGGGGCCAGCCCGATGCGGAGGCCCAGCAACGTTTGGCTCCCGTAGCCAAAAAGCCCGGAGCCGATCATCACGTTGTCGAACACCGCGGTCAGCACCCAGAGCACGAGCAGGACGAGCCCCATCGGCGGAAGCACCGTGCGCAAGCTGATCCGGCGCAGGCGCACCGCCAAGAGGAAGAGCAAGAACGAACCGAGCATGAAGCACAAGGACAGCAGGGCGAAGTTCATGCTGTCTCCTTCGAATCCGGTAATGGCGTGGCGGTGGAATGGCGGTCGGTGCCGGCGGCTCTCCGCCGTGCCCGCCAGGCCATGGCTCCGGTGAGCAGGACCATCGTGTTGTAGCAGAGGAACAGCAGGAAGAAGGCTTCCTCCAGCGGCAACTGCTCGCCCAGCATCACCCCGGTCATGAGCGCCGAATCACGATGCAGGAAGATCCCCAGGTCGATGGCGATGACGTCCCAGAGCAGGAACATCGCGGTTCCACCGGCCAGCGCGAGCAGCGCGGGAAGCGGTTGGGCAAAGACGAACAGCCGGTACCTGGCATCCAGCACCGCCATGCAGGCAATGAGTGCCAGCAGGATGAGTAGGTAGGTCATGGTCTCGCCGCCCGGGTGGGTTCGGTCTTGGGCCGTGCCCCCGGCGACAGCCGGCCAGGGACCATGGGTCCCTTGTCCTTGATCCCGTTGACTGCCTTGGCGATGATCTCCGCGCTGATCAGGCACATTGGGACTCCGATGCCCGGACGCACCGAGCTGCCGGCATAGTGCAGGCCGCGCATCTTCGAGCTGTGGTTCGAGGGCCGGAAGAAGGCCGACTGGCTCAGCGTGTGGGCCAGCCCCAGGGCACCGCCCTGCCAGGCATTGACGTTTTCCACGAAGTCGCCGGGGCCAAGGCTTTGGCGCACCACGACCCTCTCGCGCAGGTCAGCAATGCCCGCCCAAGCGGCCAACTGGTCCAGCGCGGCATCCGCAACCGCCTCCACCGGCGGTGATCCGGTTCCGTCCGGGCCGCCCTTGCCCCACGCGGGCAGGGCGGGGGAAGGCACGAGGATGAACAGGTTTTCATGTCCGTCCGGTGCCACGGAGGGGTCCGTGGCGCTGGGCATGCAGACATACAGGCTGGTTTCCGCCGATAGGTCCTCTCCACGGTGGATGCGCCCGAAATTGTCGTCCCAGTCGGTGGTGAACAACAGGTTGTGGTGGCTGAGCTTGGGGAGCTTGCCCCGGATGCCCAGACAGAGCAGTACGGCACTGGGCCCGGGATCGCGCCGCTTCCAACTGGCTTCGGAGGAGGAGCGAAGTTTCGCCGGGAGCAATTCGGTCTCCAGGTGGTGCAGGTCTGCGGCACCCACCACCACGTCGGCTTTCAGGCGTTGTTCCGGACCCGTTAGGTTGCCGGGGTCGCCCGCCTCGACCCAGCGCACCGCCTCGACCCGGGGTGTGCCCGCGGCGGTGTCAGCGTCGATGCCCGTGACCCGGGCGCCGGTGATGATCGTGACGCCGGCGGCCCGGCAGAGTCCTGCCATCACGTCGACCAGGTGTGCAAAGCCGCCCATCGGGTATTTCACGCCTTGGGTCAGGTCCAGGTGGCTCATCAGGTGGTAGAGCGCCGGGGTGCGCTTGGGGCTCGAGCCCAGGAACACCGCGGGGTAACCCAGGATCTGGCGCAGGCGCGGATCGCTGAAGCGGCTGGCCACGAGCGAATCCAGGGAGCCGGCCAGCAGCGGTGCAAGCCGTGGCAGCAGTGCCACCACCCGCGGGTCCAGGAAGCTGGCAGGGGAGGAGAAATCCGCATAGAGAAAATGCTTCAGCGCCAGGTCGTAGCTCTCGGCGGACTGTTCCAGGTATTTATCCAGCGCGGCACCGGCACCAGGCTGGAGGGATTCGAAGGCGTCGCGGGCCCCGGAGCCCGTTGGCATGTCCAACGGGGTGTAGTCGCCCTGGAACCAGGTCCGGTAGCCGATCCCGAGGTCCACGAGATCCAGCTCGGTGTCCGTGGAAGTGCCCATGAGCTCAAACCAGTGCTCGATGACTTCGGGCATCAGGTACCAGGAGGGGCCGGTGTCAAAGCTGAAGCCCTCGCGCTGCAGGCGTCCGGCGCGGCCACCGAGCACCGTCTGTTTCTCCAGCAGCGTGACCCGGTGGCCGGAGGCGGCCAGCAGGCCCGCGGTGGCCAATCCGGAGAAACCGCCGCCGATGACCACCACCTCTTGTGCGGCAGTGTGGGCAGGGTTCTTCATGGGTTTCGCTTTCATGCCGCGTTCACCGTGGCTGACTTGGGGCGCCGGCCCATGGTGGTGCGCAGCGCGATGTATGCCTTGCGGCGGGCGGGAACGGAGATCCGTCGGGTCATGAGATCGGCGGCGTCGGTGTGTTCGAGGCGGCGGTTCAGTTCGCTGAACAGCCCGTGGGCCATGGACACTGCCTGTGCGGCGCGCGGCGCCAGGTGGGGGATGCCGCGGGCCGCGGCGTCCAGGTCCGCCCGGATCTCGTGGACCAATGCGTTCTTGTGCGCGTCGGTGAATGCCGCCGGGTCCAAACCCGGGAAGTAGCTGCGTCCCAGTGAGGAGGTGTCCTCCGCCAGGTCGCGCAGGAAGTTGACCTTCTGGAAGGCTGCGCCCAGTCGTCGGGCGGCGGCCTCGGTTTCCGCCTCGTGTCCGGTGGGGGCGTGGGGCATGGAACGGAAGACCCGCAGGCACATCAATCCCACGACCTCCGCCGATCCGTAGATGTAGCCCTGAAGAGTCGTGGCGTCGTGGGTGGACACCTCCAGGTCGCTGCGCATTGAGGCGAAGAACGGGCGGGTCAGCGCGGTGTCGATGCCTTGGGAACGGGCGGTGCAGGCGAAGGCGTGCACGATCATGTTGGTGCTGTAGCCGCTGGCCAGCGCCGCCTCGGTTTCCTCCTCGAGCCGTTGCAGAGCGGCAGCGACGGCAGGTGCGTCCAGCCCGGCCTCGCGGGCGACCCCGTCGACGACCTCGTCGGCCAGGCGCACCAGGGCATAGATATTGGAGATGTGTTCGCGCGCGGGGCGCCCCAGCATGCGGCAGGCCAGCGAGAACGAGGTGGAGTATCGGGCGATGACGACCCGGGCGCTGCTGCTGGCCGTGGCCGAGTAGCGTTGCAGGGCGGTGGGCTGGCCGCTTGCGTGGCCGGCGGCCGGTGCCCCGGTTTTGACTGCGGTGTCGTGTTTCACGGACTAGGCCCCCCGGTTCAGGATCAGGCCGGCGAAGCCCTCGAGCTCGGTGGATACATGGGCAGGCAGCCCCAAGGCGCGTGAGGCGGAGGTGGCACTGGCGCACAGGTCCTGGGCCAATTGCCGGGCAAAGCGCTCGGCGCCGGTCGATTCGAGCGCGGAGCGCATGGCCTGCACGTCCGTTCCCCGGTCACGGAAGCGCTGCAGGTCCTCGGTGAACCCGGGAGTGGAGGCCGCCATGGCGGTGAGGATGGTGCTTTTGCCCTCGCGCAGGTCGGACTCGATGGATTTTCCGGTTCGTGCCGGATCCCCGAAAGTCCCCAGCACGTCGTCGATGAGTTGGTAGGCAACGCCCAGCTGGCTGCCGATGTTGGCCAGGGCGGCGGCCCCGGTGGCATCTGCGCCTGCCAGCAGGGCACCGGTGTGCAGCGGCACCTGGAAGGAATAGGCGGCGGTCTTCAGTTTTTCCATGCGCAACACCTCCTGCACCTGGGCGGGCGCTGGATCCAGGGAAAAGAGCAGGTCTTCCAGCTCCCCGGCACCCGCGTGGTGGATTGCCTGGTGGAAGGAGTTCTCGATGATGGCTGCCTGGGGCAGTGAATCGGCGGCCCGCAGGGCGAGCTTGATGGCCGCGGCAAGCAACAGGTCGCCGGCGATGATGGCTGCCGCGTGGCCCGCATGCTCGGCGTTCTCCGCCGACTTGCCGCGCGCCAGCGCATCGTCGCGGTACAGCGCCGAGAGGGTGGGGCGCCCGCGCCGGGTGAAGTCGCGGTCGATCACGTCATCGTGCATCAGCAGCGACCCATGGAGCAGTTCGAAGGCGCAGCCCAGCAGGACGACGCGTTCGGAAACTTCGCCTAATTCAGCGTTGTCCACCGAGGCTGGAGCGAATGCCTCGTGGCCCAGCATGACTAGGCGCGGCCGGGTGAGCTTGCCACCTTCCAGTGCCTGTCCAATGCGGGACCACAGCATTTGGGTGGCCTTGGAATATTCCCCGGACGCGCGCCGATGTTCCTCGATGACAGAGGACAACAGCTGGCGGACCCGCGACTGGAGCACTTCCGTTTTCCCGGGTGCGGCGGCCCCGCAAGTCTGCGCGGGACTTTGGGTTGGCAGGCTCATGATCGTTCGTTCCGTTTCTGGGTGGTGGCGGGAGGGGTCAGGGTGTCGATCTGGGTGTGCATGGCCGTGAGGATGCCCTCGAGGTACCTCACCACGGCGCATTGTTCATCGGGGTCCAGCTCCTGGATGCCAAGTTCCGCATCGTTGAACAGCGGACGCAGTGCGGTCATGGTCAGGTTCACTGCCCGGGTGCTTGGATGGACGCGGATGCTGCGTCGGTCAGTGGGATGGGCCGCCCGCGACACGTAGCCGCGATCGCTCATCCGGTCGATGAGCGCTGTGGTCGCCGCGCTGGAAATATTTAGTTTTCCGGCCAGTTCCCCCGGAGTCATGGGGCGGTCAAGCATCAGATGCTGCAGGGCCTGGAAGTCGGTCTCGTTGATGCCAAGATGGCGACACACCGCATGTTCAAGGACATCATTGAGCATGAGGACCTCGTGCAACAGCTTGGATGCCGCGTGCGGACCGGACGTCTCGCCCGTGGAAACCTTGATCATCTATACCTCGAACGGTTGATTACTAGCTTATCTAGATACATCATGGGTTAACAAGTTAGTGTTTGTCGAGTAGGACTGAAGAATTCAGTGAAAATTTCCCCCGAGCCAAGGAGATCTCCCCATGCATTCCCCCCCAAAGGCCTCCTGGACCATCCGGATAGTCTGTGCCGCAGCGGTGTTTGCCGCGATCGCCGGCGCCTTCATCGGCAGCGGAGCGATGGGCGGCACCCCAATTGCCGAGGCTGCGGACGGCAGGCTGGGCGCAGATTCGACCTTGTTGGCTCCCGGCACCGGCGCCTTTTCCATCTGGAGCCTCGTGTATCTGGGCCTGGTCGTCTACGCGATCTGGCAACTGACGCCCCGCGCCGCACGCAGCGACACCCAGCGGCGTATCCGTCCGTTGGCGGCAGGCTCCGCGGTCCTCAACGCCCTGTGGATCGGCGTGGTGCAAGTTGGCTGGTTGGGTGCCAGCGTCGTGGTGATGCTGTTCCTGCTCGCGGTCCTGGCGAGGATCTTCGTGCTGATGCGGCCGCACATCGAACATCCCGCCGAACGCTGGATCATGGCACTGACCTTCGGCCCGTACCTGGGCTGGGTCAGCGTGGCGACGGTGGCCAACATCGCCGCTTGGCTGACGGCCCGGGGCGTGGGTGACGGAGCTGAATGGGCAACGCCCCTGGCCTGCGTTCTGGCGGTGATCGCGGCCCTGATCGGCGCCCTGACCGTGGTGTATTCCAGCGGCAGGATCGCAGCGGCCCTCGCCATGGTGTGGGGCATTGCCTGGATCGGGGTGGGGCGCGGCGACGGGGGCCTGGAATCCATGCCCGTCTCCGTCACCGCATATTCTGCGGCTACGGCCCTGCTGCTCTTCGCCCTCGTCGCTGCGGCAAGGCGCCGGGTTTATCCGGCCGCGACGTCCGCATCCGAGGTCGCGGCATGAGCGTCATCGCCGTCACCGGAGCCACCGGCTACATTGGCGGGCGGTTGGTCCCGTTGCTGCTGGAGCAGGGACACAGCGTGCGGGTGCTCACCCGTCGAAGCAACGCCCTGCGCGATGTTCCGTGGGGGACACGGGTGCAGATTGTGGAGGGGGATCTCACCGATCCGGATGCCGCCGCGGAACTGTGTGAGGGAGCCGAGGTCCTCTACTACCTGGTCCACTCCATGGGCGGCACCAGCAATTTCGCCCCCGTTGAGGAACGTTGTGCCAACACGATTGTGGAAGCGGCACGGGCCGCGGGCATCGGGCGTCTGGTCTATCTCTCGGGTTTGCATCCCGAGGGCGAGCTGAGTCGCCACCTGGCCTCCCGGGTCAAGGTCGGGCGCATTCTGGAATCCAGCGGCATTCCCACCATTACGTTGCAGGCGGGGCTGATCATCGGCTCCGGGTCCGCAAGCTTTGAGATGGTCCGCCACCTTACTGACGTGCTTCCGGTGATGCCTGCCCCGCGCTGGGTGCTGAACCGGGTTCAGCCCATCGCCGTGCGCGATGCCCTGCACTACCTCAGTCAATGCGCACTTCTTCCCTCGGAGGTGTCCGGCGCCTACGACATCGGCGGACCCGAGGCACACAGCTACGGGGACATGATGCGCCTCTATGCCGATGCCGCGGGCATCCGCCGTCCGGTCATCCTGGCGTTGCCGGTGCTGACCCCGTGGCTGGCGGCCCAGTGGGTCAACCTGGTCACCCCGATCCCGCGCGCGCTGGCCATTCCGCTGGTCGAGTCCCTGCAACACGACTGCGTGATGCGAAACCGCGACATCGATGCGGTCATCGACCGCCCTGCAGAGGGGCTGACCGGGTACCGGAGCTCCGTTGAATTGGCACTGGCCAAGATGCGTGATGACACGGTGGAAACGACATGGGCCACCGCCCATGCCCTGGAGGCACCCGCCGAGCCGCTGCCCTCGGATCCGCAATGGGCCGGGCACACCGTCTTCACCGATGTTCGGGAGCGAGATACCAGTGCGAGTCCCGCTGCGCTGTTCCGGGTCATCGCGTCACTGGGCGGGGAAACCGGCTACTACTCGCTGCCCGGTGCCTGGGCGCTGCGCGGGATCCTGGACAAGCTCGCCGGGGGAGTGGGCCTGCGCCGCGGGCGGCGCAACCGCACCTCCCTTGCGTTGGGGGACGCGGTGGACTGGTGGCGCGTGGAGGAGCTGGTGCCGGATCGCCTGCTGCGCCTGCGCGCGGAAATGCGGGTCCCCGGGCGGGCCTGGCTGGAGCTCTCGGTGGAACCGACCGAATCGGGCAGCCACTACCGACAGCGTGCAGTGTTCTTCCCCGAGGGTCTGGCGGGCCGGCTCTACTGGCTGGCGATCCTGCCCTTCCACGGGGTGATCTTCTCCTCCATGGCCCGTCGCATCACCACTGCCGCCGAGGGGCTCGAGGCCACGGACGCGGCCTAGTCTTGGGAGGGCTTGCGCTCGCCGACCGATCCGATGCTGTCCTCAAGGTCCATGGCCGTTTCGGCGAGGAAACGGATGACCACCTCGCGTTCGGCGGGGCTCAGCCGTGCTGCCGCGCCGAAGCGCGCGGCATGGTGCCGACCGACCTGCTGGCGGGCGGCAAGGTGGGTCTCGGGGGTCACGGTGATGCACAGGGAGCGGCGGTCGGTGGGGTGTGCCGCGCGCACCACGTGTCCCGCCTTCTCCAGCCGGTCCACCATCTTGGTCACCGAAGCGGTGGTGATCCCTAGGTGCTTGGCAAGCATGCCCGGAGTCGCCGCGGTGTCGGTGTTCTTGGCCGAGATCAGGAACCTGATGGCCCGCATGTCAGTCTCGTTCAGGTTCATGTAGCTTTGCGAGGCACGGGAGATCTTGCGTTCAACGGCCCGCAACCTGCCCATTTCGGCCATGATCCGATCGATCTGCTTCAGCGTTTCCTCGCTGAGCTTCGACCTGTCGATCAATTCGCTGCGCGGGTCGCTCGAGGCAAGGTTGAAGATCGTGGGAAGTTCCTCGCGGTCCACTGGATTCCACTCCCTTCCCTTGCGCAGGCTGATAAGTTCGACGTCCCCATGATACGACCCGGTCAGGCCACGGCCGGTATCGCCCGGGTTCTGCGACCGGGAAACCTCGCACGGCCGTCCTGCTCGCCCCCCTGTTCGCCGCGGGTCCCGCGCGGCGGCCCCGGGTGGTGCCCAATCTCACCGCCCACACTCTGGACATGCATGGGAGAATGGAAACGATGACTTCCCCCGAAAAAACCCCAGTGACCGTGCCTGCCACTACTGCGCCCGCCGCAGAGGACGCCGCGGCCCGTCGCGCCGCCCAGGCCGCGGCCCAGGGTGCCCAGCAAATGCGCATCTCCGAATCCCGTGCCAAGGCCGAGGGCCGCGCACAGGTGCGCCCCACCGCCGAGGGGTGGAAGCAGGCCATGGGCGAGGACGGCCGCCCGCAGCTCCAGTTCACCGCCAAGGCCCGCGTCAGCCAGCCGCCGATGCACCTTGCCGACCTCACGCTGGCCGAACGAGCCGCCAAGCTCAAGGAGATCGGCCTGCCGGCCTTCCGCGCCAAGCAGCTCTCGGTGCACTACTTCCAGCACTACACCACCGATCCCGAGCTGATGAGCGACCTTCCCAAGGACCGCCGCGCCGAGATCGCCGAGGTCATGTTCCCGAAGCTGCTGACCGAGGTGAAGCGACTGGCCACCGACGATGGCCGGACCATCAAGTTCCTGTGGCGCCTCTTCGATGGCTCGCTGGTCGAGTCGGTGCTGATGCGCTACTCCAATCGCATCACCCTGTGCATCTCCTCGCAGTGCGGCTGCGGCATGAACTGCCCGTTCTGCGCCACCGGCCAGGCCGGTCTGACCCGCAACATGTCCACCGCCGAAATCCTGGACCAGATCGTCCAGGCCAACCGCGTGATTGCCGAGGGCGGACTGGGCGGCCAGAAGCACCCCGAGGAGCGCGTGGGCAACATCGTGTTCATGGGCATGGGCGAACCCCTGGCCAACTACAAGCGCGTCATGAACGCCGTGCACCGCATGGTGGCCGAGGCCCCCGAGGGCCTGGGCATGAGCGCCCGCGGCATTACGGTCTCAACCGTGGGCCTGGTCCCGGCCATCAACAAGCTTGCCGAAGAGGGCGTCCCGGTCACCTTCGCGCTGTCGCTGCACGCGCCGGATGACGAACTGCGCGATGAGATGATCCCGGTGAATTCGAAGTGGAAGGTCGACGAGGCCCTGGATGCCGCGTTCAACTACTACGTGAAGACCGGTCGTCGCGTCTCCATCGAGTACGCGCTGATCAAGGACATGAACGACCACGGCTGGCGCGCGGACCTGTTGGCCCGAAAGCTCAACGCCCGCGGCCGCGGCTGGGTCCACGTGAACCCGATCCCGCTGAACCCGACCCCGGGATCGGTCTGGACCTCCTCGGAGCCGGACGTCACCGCCGAGTTCATCGACCGCCTGGAGTCCGCCGGCGTGCCCACCACGCTGCGCGACACCCGCGGCAAGGAAATCGACGGCGCGTGCGGCCAGCTCGCCGCGGCTGAGTAGGCTGTAACCACCACGTTGGGGCGCGATGCGCCATTGATGAGATGAGTCGACAAGTGTCACTGGCAGCACCGTTTTTCCTGGACAAGTCCGACACCGCCAGCTGGAAGGCCCTGAACGGCCTTTCGCTCAAGGTCAAGGAAGCCGCGGATGCCGCCGGGCTGGGCACACGCCTCATCGAGCTGCTCAATGTGCGCATTTCCCAGATCAACGGCTGCTCGTACTGCCTGGACATGCACGGCCGGATGGCCCTGGAAGCAGGCGAGACCTCCCAGCGACTGGCGGTGCTCTCCACCTGGCGTGAGACCGAGTTGTTCGACGACCTGGAGTCGGCCGCGCTCTCGGTCGCCGAGGCCGCCACCTCCCTGCCTGACTCGGAAGCACGGATTGCCGAGCTGGCAGCCTCGCGCCTGGTACTCGACGACGCGCAGTTCTCCGCCGTCCAGTGGGCAGCCATTGCCATGAATGCCTTCAACCGCGTCTCCATCCTGTCCCAGCACCCGGTGCGCCCGAGCAAGAAGTAGCGGGGCCATGGCAGCGGGCACGACCGATTCCCGGGGCGCGGAGACGCGACCCGAATCCGTGCTCTCGCGCTTCGCCCCGGAAGCCGTCTACCTGCTGGGCGGGGGACGCGCCATCCTGCTGCAGCTCGCGATGCCCGGGGTTGGCCACGGTGTGGCCAGGCATTCGAATTTTGCCGTCAATCCGTTGGGCCGCCTCAACGGCACCTTGACGTATATCTATGCCCTGAGCAACGGTACCGACGAGCAACGGGCCAAGGTCCGGTCGATAGTTCACGAGGCTCATGCCCCGGTCAAGGCGCCGGCCGCCCAGGATGGATCGCACCCTGCCTACTCTGCGCGTGACCCGAAGCTGCAATTGTGGGTTGCCGCCACGCTCTATGACTCGGCCATGACGATCCAGCGTGCGGTGTTCCCGCCGCTCGACGATGACACAGCCGAGGCCCTGTACCGCGATTATGCGCAGCTGGGAACCGAACTGGGGATGCCCGCTCACCTCTGGCCTGCGACCCGGGCTGACTTCGCGGAGTACTGGGCCGAGACGCTTGGGCAATTAAGGGTCGATGCGCCGGTACGTGCGGTCGCACATGAACTCCTGGCCGCCAAGCAGGCACCGCCGTGGATCCGTGCTGCGATGCCACTGGTCCGGCTGATGACCATCGGGCTGCTGCCCGAGCCGGTGCGCACCATGTTTGGCTTCTCATTTGGCCCACGCCAACAGCGCCGAATGGACCTGGTGCTATGCTCCGCACGCATATCGACGCGAATCCTGCCTCGGGTCTTTCGGCACTTTCCGATGCATTTTTACCTCCGTCGTCTGGATAGGCGATAACTACCCGCAAATTATCGTGAATAAGGAACCCGCGACTAGCCGCTTGACTAGTCTGTTAGCGACAACTGGATAGGGTTCCCCGGTAAATGGCCACGACTTGGCAAAAAACCTATTATCGTGCTCATTAGAGACGTTTTCCTGTTAGATTCTTAGGTAGTTGATACATCAACTAATGGCGTTCGCGTAGTACCGATTCAGCTGGGGCTGACGGTCGCGCCGGAGAATATTAGCAAGGGGGAGCTCATGTCTCAGAAGGAAAAGAACCGCAAGATCCGGGCGATACTGGCCGGTGGAATGGTCCTTGGGGTCGGTGCAGCGGTGACGCTTGCCGCCTGGAGCGATTCCGAGTTTGCGGAAGGCATTTTCGGCACTGGTGCGTTCGATCTAGAAGGTAGCGCTACCGGAATCGGATATAGCAGCCACACGGAAGGCAATGCCGTCGACTTGTCCTTCCCGCTTGACGCCTCAGAGATTTCGGCAGACCAGACGATTCAAGCACCGTTTGCCGTTCGGTTGAGCGAAGCAACAACCGAGAATGCGAACGTGACAATGGCCGCGGAATTTGTGGGAAGCATTAATGAACTGGTCCCCGAAAGTTGGACTCGGTAAGTAAAAGTCTACGCAGCCAGTGCCTGGGCCCGGTATTTCATCGGGCTCAGGCACTCGAGCGTTAACGAGATGCGGTCATAGTTGTACC